>JBKPLX010000239.1:0-23948 GCA_046731855.1 Verrucomicrobiota bacterium
GCTTGTAATCGCGCAGCGCCATAACGGCGCCGGCAACGAGGTTAGGCGGGCCAAAGTCACCGCCCATCGCGTCGAGGGCGATCTTCATCGGTGCGAAACTTTGCGGACTTTAGCCGCCGAATGCAACTTATTTGCCCTCGAGCGTCAGCACCTGTCGCCCGCGGTAATAACCGCACGACGGGCACGCGATGTGCGAGGGAACGGCGCTTCCGCACTGGGGGCATTTGTTCAGATGCGAAGCATGCCAGCGGTTCGCCGCTTTGCGCGTGCGCAATCGCATCTTGGACGTTTTGCGTTTTGGAACTCCCATGGCAGGCGGCTATGAAAGCACGATTTCGGTGAAAAACAACATCCGCCTGGGTAATTGGTTGAAACAATTACAAAGCTAAAAAGCTTTCCTTGTGCCCTTTGTGATCCATCTGAGGCGGGTAACTTTTTTAACTTTTTAACTTTAACTTATCCAGCGCACTCCAATCGAATTTCCGCTTGATGTCCTGCTCAACGGTCTGCAGTTGTTTCCCCTTACAAACGCGATTGCCATCCCTGTCGCAGCGCGGATGCGCTGGCAAGTTAAGCAAGAGATCCTCGCGCATAAGGGGCGTGAGATCGACTGTTTCCGGTCCTTGCAGCTCCATGTGCGCGGCAAATCCAAGAACTTGAATTTCGTGCACAAATTTTTCCAGACACGATACACAACTAAGCTCCACCGGTTGTAACAGCGACCCTCTTGCCCAGAGCGCGCCTCCAGCAATGCCCACGTCTAGATTGTAATGCAACTGACCAGTGCAACGAATTCCTTCCGCTTCAAGGTCGTGAATCGGGCAATCTTCGTTCCCGTCCAAATGCAGACCCTGCGCTGGAATTTGTTTGAGATGAATTTTCATTCGCAGAACCTTTCGAAAATCATCAGCCAAATTTCGTGCTCAACGCCTTGGCAACACAAGCCGGGACAAAACCGGAGACATCGCCGCCAAGGCGCGCGATTTCCTTCACAATGCGAGAACTAAGATAAGTGTATTCCTCCTTTGGCATGAGGAAAATTGTTTCTACCACGGCGTCCAATTTCCGGTTCATCAGAGCCATTTGAAATTCAAATTCGAAATCGGAGATGGCGCGCAAGCCGCGGATGACCGCCCCCGCTTCTTCTTTCCTGGCGAACTCGACAAGTAATCCTTCGAACTCAGCGATTCGCACGTTATCGATTTTTCCTGCTGTTTCGCGCAGCAAATCTAGGCGATCCGTTAACGAGAAAAGAGGTTGCTTCTCGTCGTTGTGCGCCACAGCCACCACGACTTCGTCGAACAATTTTTGAGCACGCTCAATCACATCGAGATGACCGTTCGTGATTGGATCAAAGCTGCCAGGATAAATCGCCCGTCGCATCTGCGAAAATTCGCAGAGGAAAGCCCAAATGAAAAGCCGAATGAAGAAGATGGCGAATGCCGAATGTCTATTAGCGAACAAATGAAAAAACCCTAATGACAAGGCGATCCTTCAGCATTTCGTCATTAATCATTTCAGTCCAAGTTGCCTAAAGTTTGTGAGACACGAAATTGATCATCACTCCATGGGCGATCCAGTGCCATACAAGACCATCGCCGTGGCGAGCACGTTTTCCCCGAGATTTAAGCAGGTGCTTGCGGAAGCGAAGCGCATTCGAGAACGCTTTTCCGCCGATCTTCACTTGATCTTTGTCGGCGAGCGCAACGAGGAAATAGCAAAAAAGTTTAGCGACACGCTTGAACAACTGGAGCTTCCTCTTGATTCAAAAATTCATTATGAAAAGGGAGACCCTGCCGAAGCCATTCTGCACGCGCTCGCTCGCGAGAAAATCGACGTGATCGTCGCCGGCGCGCTGGAAAAGGAGGTGGTGTTGCATCCATTTCTGGGCAACGTCGCGCGCCGACTTGTGCGTGAGGCGCCCTGCTCGGTGATGCTGTTTACCACGCCGGCGGTAAAACCCAAACCGCTGCGCCGGATTGTCTTTGTTGCTGATTACTCTGATACGCGTTTGGAGGCTTTGAAGAGAATACTGCGGTTCGCCGCCGCGGAATCGTGCGAGCGTCTTTATGTCATTCGTATCATCACTACGTTCGACCAGGCGCGCGCGTCGATTCGTGAGAATGCAAAGAGACCTGCAAAGCCAAGCGGGGACGATGAGGAAGAAGAGGCGTTGGAAAAATTCGTTTTATCAGCCGGCGTAACCGATGTTCCGATCGAGGCGCGCTGCATTCGTGGGAACACGGGCTTGGCTGCGTCGGATTTTGTTCAATCGGTGAAAGCAGACTTGCTGGTTGTGCCGCTAAAGAAAGATGCCGGTGAGACTCAGCAATTGCCAAGTAATATCGCGTGGGTCACCGATGTCATTCCATGTAATCTCTGGGTGATTCGGTGAATTGAAACGTGCGGAGCTTGTGCCTGAATTTGTAAAGGCGCTTGTGTCAAGCGCGTTTCCATCGGATTGGGCGATTGGCACAATCGCGGCTAGAACAACGCATGGAGCCTGAATTCCAACCCTACGGTTTGCCGCATCTCACGGTTATTTTCCTCACGATCGTCCTGCCGTTTGCGCTTGCCGCGATTGTATGGCGCACGAAATCGCAGCCGCTGGAGAAGATGATTATCTGTGTCCTCTCGGCGGTACTGGTCTTGAACTATGTCGTCTATCTGATTTTCATCCGCAGCCGTGGCATCGTCGATTGGCAGCATATGCTGCCAATGCAAATGTGCGACTGGGGCATGGTGGTCGTAATAGTGGCCATGTGGACGGGGAGTCAGCGCTGGTTTGAAGTGGCATACTTCTGGGGAATTGGCGGCACGTTGCAAGCCGTGCTCACGCCAAACCTGGATTTTGGGTTTCCAGATTGGCGATTTATCAGTTTTTTTACATCGCATTCAACCATCATCGTCGGCGTCGTATTCCTGATGTTGACCCGCGGATACCGACCATACCCGATGTCGATCGTGCGAGTGTGGCTGTGGTCGGAATTTTATTTTGTGGTTACTCTGGTTACCGACAAACTGACGGATGTTAATTACGGATTTTTGCTGCACAAACCGGAAGCATTTTCCATTCTGAGTTTTCTCTCCGATTCGTGGCCGCTTTACCTCCTGCAATTGCACGGAGTCGCGTTGCTTTTCTTCCTTGGGTTGTATGTGCCATTTGCCATTTACGATCTGGTGAAGCGAGGGCGATCCGCGGGCGGTTCGGGCGAACCGCCCCTGCCTGTGGGTGCGGGAATGGCGGGGTAGGGATGATTGACCTCAATCGCTCGCATCGCGAGAGTGGGCACAACTAATGAAACGGAAGCCATTACGCATTGGGAAAGTTACGATTGGTGGCAAACGACCGGTGTTTATCCTTGGTCCCTGCGTAATCGAGTCGGAGAAGTTTGTCCGGCGGATGGCGAAGAAGATCGCTGAAATCTGCGCGGCCGAAGATATCGATCTCATTTTCAAGGCTTCATACGACAAAGCCAATCGAACCTCGGTGCGTTCCTTTCGGGGAATCGGTGTGCGCGAAGGTTGTGAAATTCTCTCGACCATCGGCAGCGACTTGAAAATCCCTGTCACAACGGATGTTCATTTGCCCGCCGAAGCGGAGATTGCGGGCGAAAAGATCGACATGTTGCAAATCCCGGCATTTCTTTGCCGCCAAACCGATCTCCTGCAGGCGGCTGCGCAAACGGGTCGGGCTCTCAATGTGAAAAAGGGTCAGTTTCTTGCGCCCTGGGACGTCCGCAATATCGCCGAGAAATTGAGTGCGTTTGGTAATGAGAAATTCTGTTTCACGGAGCGCGGCACCAGTTTCGGCTATAACAACCTTGTTGCGGACATGCGCTCGCTCTATTGGTTGCACGACGCCGGCTATCGAGTGATTTTTGACGCGACTCATTCGGTGCAGCGGCCGGGTGGAGCAGGGGACTCGACGTCCGGCGACGGTGTGTTGGCGCCGGCGCTGGCAAGAGCGGCGATGGCGACGGGATGCGACGGAATTTTTATGGAGGTGCACGACAACCCCGGCCGCGCATTATCGGACGGGCCAAATCAGATTCCCCTAAGAAATTTGCCGAAGCACCTGCGCATGTTAAAGGCTATTCATGCTGCTGTCTCAGGTAGGGGCGATTGACTCGCCTTCGCTGCGCTACAGCGCGGCGGGCCTCACTCGCCCGGCTAACAAGAGTACGATGTGCAGGGAGAGGACGGTTCGATTGGACCGCCCGTACCTGCGCTGGGTCTTGTCGATTTGGTTAATTCCAATCTTGATGTGCGTCTTGATCGCCGCCCCTCAAGTGTCCGGTCAGTCAAAAGGTCGCAAGAAGGGAAGTCGCGCGAAAGCGGGGCCCAGTGCGTCTCCGGGGGAACAGAGCTTGACGAACATTCCGCTGCCAATAGGGCATGAAGCCAAGGGCCTTGTGTTGCCAGATTTCGATGCTGATGGTCGTCTAAGGGGAAAATTTGAAGCTGGGACGGCACACCGAATTGATCAGGAGCACGTCGGTTTTCAACATCTTAAGATCACAACCTATACGCCGGAGAGTCAGCCCGACCTCCAAATCGACATGCGCACGTCGGTACTCGATTTGAAGACCCGGATTCTAAGCTCTCAGGAGCGCACAACCATTCAACGGTCCGATTTCAACATCGCTGGTGATTCGGTGCAATTCGACACGAACTCGAAGACCGGACGATTGATCGGAAATGTAAAGATGGTCATCAGCGATAAATCTCATCTGACCGCAAAACCCAACACGAACGAATGAAAAAATTAGCGGTGTTGGTTTTGTTTATCGCATGCGCGATTGGAGCCCGTTCATCGGCGCAGATCGCCGCTGCCCCTGCAGGCTCGCCCGCGCCAGCCAAGAAGGTTGAAAAACCGGCGAAAGACAAAGCGAAAAACAAAGACAAAAAGAAAGAAGACAAGTCATCTGGCGCGAACCTATTCGGCTCGGGAACTGCAGGCCCGCAATCCAATCAACCCATGACGACTGAAATCTACTCGGATGAGGCTTTTTTTGATTCAACCAAGAACATGGGCATCTTTAGCGGCCGTGTGAAGGTAGTCGATCCTCGTTTCAATCTTCAATCTGATAAATTGACCGTGTTCATTACAAAAGGACAAAACCAGAGCCTGGAAAAAGCCATCGCAGAAGGGAATGTTGGACTTGTGCGCGACAGGCCTAGTCCGAGTGGCGGTGCTCCAACTCACGCGGTTGGCCGCGCCGATAAAGCCACCTATACTGCTACCACCGGCGATGTTGAATTGGTGGGAACGCCGCGCGTGCAAGAGGGACCAAACCTGCATGTGGCAACCAGCCCCGATACGGTCATGGTCGTCAGTCAGAATAGTCAGCTAAGGACGCACGGACCCAGTCGCACCGAAATTGTGCAGCAGCCAGACGATGAAAAGAAAGGCAAGGAAAAGAAGGAACAAGGAAGTCCTTCCCAAACTCCGGCCGCCCAGGCGTCACCTGCTCCATCTCAGCCATGATTAGTCAAGCTGCACCTGTTTCGACTCGGAAAATGCCTTCACCGGTCGGGAAAAGAGCGGAGACCGTCCTGAGTACCGATCAGTTGGTCAAAATTTACGGAGGCCGAGCGGTAGTGGACGGAATCAACATGCATGTCGCGGCCAGCGAGATTGTCGGCCTACTAGGCCCGAACGGCGCCGGGAAGACCACCAGTTTTTACATGATCGTGGGCTTGGTCAGGCCAAACAGCGGTCGCGTGATTTTTTCGGACACGGACGTCACCGACTACCCGATGTACAAGCGCGCGCGGCTTGGCATGGGTTATTTACCGCAGGAAGAATCGATCTTTCGGAAAATGACAGTCGAACAAAACATCCTGGCGATTTTGGAAACGCTTCCATTAAGCAGGGCCGAACGGCGTAACCGCTGCGATCAACTGCTGCACCAGTTTGGAATTGAGCGGATTGCCAAAAATATAGCGCTTACGTTGAGCGGCGGGGAGAAAAGGCGTTTGACGATCGCGCGTTCGTTGGTTACGCAACCGAAGCTGTTGATGCTTGATGAGCCATTCAGCGGCGTTGACCCCATTGCTGTGTACGATGTGCAGCAAATTATCGTAAACCTGCGCAAGTCGGGCCTTGCGATCATGATCACCGATCACAATGTGCGCGAGACCCTGTCTATTGTGGATCGCGCGTATTTGATTTACGATGGCCGCGTCGAGAGCGAAGGCACAAAGGATTTTCTCATTAACGACCCCATTAGCCGTCAGCTTTACCTCGGCGAGCGCTTCAAGATGTGACGACGCCTCAAGGCACCCTCATGTCGAGCGGAGTCGAGACATCCAGTTGAACAACCGAGCGTACTGACACGGGATTCCTCGACTCCGCTCGGAATGACAGTTGACTGGGACCGAAGCCCCCGTAAAATCCGACTAAGGCAATGGAGTTTGCCATCCCAGCTAGAGTCTGGGAAAACCGCTCGAGCTAATAACTCCTTCCAACGGAAGGAGTTTTTTGATGCTCGATTATATCTTGGTGATGGTAGGCGGCGCGCTGGGGACGGGGGCGAGATTCTGGGTGTCGGGATTTGTTGCTGAGCGCGGTGGTGAGCTTTTTCCTGTGGGCACTCTCGTAGTGAACGTTACCGGGTCGTTCGCCATCGGGTTCTTTGCCGCCTTCGCGGACCCAGAAGGGTCGTTTCTAATGTCACCGCAGCTTCGCCAATTCTTCATGATCGGCGTATTTGGTGGTTACACAACGTTTTCGTCCTTCAGCTTACAAACAGTCGATCTCGTTCGAGATGGAGACTGGTTCAAAGCCGGCCTGAATACGCTGCTCTCATTTGTTTGCTGCCTTGCTGCCCTATGGCTCGGACGCATTCTTGCTCTAGCAACATTGCCGAAATAAAAAACAAGTTATGCATCTTCCTGAAGACGCCGTCCTTCTGCGGATTTTCATTGGCGAAAGTGATCGTTACCAGCATCGACCGCTGTACGAGGCGATTGTGCTGAAAGCACGCGAACTGGAGCTGGCGGGCGCAACAGTGCTGCGCGGACCAATGGGCTTTGGAAAATCAAGTCATCTCCACACTGCGAAAATTCTTCGTTTGTCCATGGACCTTCCAATTGTGATCGAAATCGTGGACAGAGAGGAAAAGATCAATGCATTCTTGCCTGTGCTCGATGAAATGATCGGGGGCGGCCTTGTGACGCTGGAAAGGGCGAAAGTGATACGCTATCAAGATTAGGGAAAAAGATAATCTACAGCAGTTCGCCTGAACCTTCTCGGTCTTGAAGAAGGCACTCGCGAGTGTGTGATACGATGCATATTGGAAATTGCGCCCTATTCACGCTAGAAGTTAATCCTCATGGCGGAACAACGCGGGACCCAGACGATCACATCTCCGAGCGATCAGCGGAAAAGCGTTCCGGTTGTTACGGTGGAGAGCTTTTATAATTTGCACGCCGAGAAGTTGCAGATGAAGCTGGAGGGGCCGCGCGTAGGGTTCCATCGGAAGATTCGCGAGCCCACCATCAATCGCCCCGGCCTCGCTCTCTCGGGCTTCTACACTTATTTCGCCGAGAAACGCGTGCAGGTGTTGGGAGCAGCTGAGCATTCCTATCTGAAAAGTTTACCTTCAAAACTACGCGTCAGGCGATTTCGAAAATTATCCGAGCGCAAAATCCCATGCCTGGTGATCTCGCGAGGGTTTCATCTTGCGCCGGAGTTGCTGTCTGTCACAGCCGAGGCAAAAATCGCGGTGTTCCGCACGCCGATGATTACCATGAAGTTCATTAATGCGGCGACGATCGCGCTGGAGGTGGATTTTTCTCCCACAGTGACCGAATTCGGTAGCATGGTGGACATCCTTGGGGTGGGCGTTTTGATTCGGGGCGCGAGTGGAATCGGCAAAAGCGAATGCGTCCTGGGTCTGATCGAGCGCGGCTACAGTCTCGTGGCCGATGATGTGACCCGAATTACTTCGCTCGAAGGACGCGAGCTGATGGCAACAGCGCCTGAATTGACTCGCAATCACATGGAAGTACGCGGCATTGGCATCATCGATGTGGCGAAGGTTTTCGGCATTGGCAGCATTCGAATCGAGAAGCGTCTCGATCTCGTGGTCACGCTAAAGGATTGGCACGACGTGGATGAGGTCGATCGAATCGGCCTGGACCGGGAATTTTATGAAATCCTTGGCCTTCAGGTGCCGCATGTGACGATCCCTGTAAGGCCCGGTCGCGACATGGCGCGGTTGATTGAAGTCGCGGCCATGGATGAAAAATTGAAGGGCTTGGGTCAAAACAGTGCACTCGATTTCAACACGAGATTGCTCAGTTTGATGGAGCGCCCGCCTTCACAAGGCTCCGGCGCGGCAGGGAAGGGAGCTGTGTAATGGGCTTGTTATACAGAAAAGCGGGTCGCGCAGAGCGTGATCAAAAGATTGAAAAAGATCTTTCGATTACGAACCGGCTGGGGCTTCATGCACGACCCGCGGCGATGTTCGTGAGGATTGCAAGTCGTTACCGCTCGGAAATCTGGGTGTCGAAGGAAGGCGAAGAGGTAAATGGCAAAAGCATCATGGGCCTGATGATGCTCGCTGCTGGCCAAGGTTCAAAGCTGCACATCCGTTGCGAGGGCCCCGACGCCGACAAAGCGATGGAAGAAATCGAGGCGTTGATCAAAGCGGGTTTTAACGAGGACTGATTCGTCCATTTGCCTACATGTCGGATGCGACCCATGGAGAGGGCCAGCAGGCTCGCATTGTTTGACATCTGCTTTAGTCTGGCAGGTGCATGAGCGATAGCGCGCGTCAGGAAATCCGATTTGAAGGAGTAGGCGTCTCTCCGGGAATGGCCTGTGGCAGGATTCACGTCGTGCGGGACGACTTGGATGACGTCCTGCGTTACCGCATCGCGCCCTCTCAGGTCCCAGACGAAATAGGGCGGTTTGAGACGGCGCTAATTCAAACGCGGATGCAGATCCTGGAAATGCAGCAACGCATTGCAGAATCAATCGGCGCGAAAGATGCCGCCATTTTCGACGCGCATCTGCTCGTCGTCGAAGATCGCACGTTGATCGACGAAGTGCTGCGGAAATTGGAAACCGATCTTTGCAATGTGGAATGGGTCTTTCAGGAAGTCGCCACCCGTTACGCCGAAACACTGAATAAGATCGACGATCCCTATTTGAGAGAGCGTGCGCTGGACATTCAGGACGTGACAAAGCGAGTGATTCGCAATCTGCAGGGCAAGGCTCCCAAGACATTCCTCGCCCTGAGCGAGTCGCACATTCTTGTTGCGCACAATCTAACTCCTTCGGATACGGCCAGCATTAATCGGGCAAACGTGCTTGGGGTCGCGACGGACCTGGGTAGCCGCACGTCGCACGCGGCAATCCTGGCGCGTTCGCTCAATATCCCAGCGGTAGTAGGACTGCACGATATCACCACAAAGCTCGAGACAGGCCAACACGTGCTCGTTGATGGGAGCGATGGCCTGCTAATTGTTGATCCGGCGCCAGAAACAATCGCGCACTATGCAGAGATTGAATCAAGGAGAGCCAAAGTTACCGCCCAACTGAAAGAACTGCGCACGACAAGATCGACCACGCGCGATGGCCGTCACATTGTGCTCTCGGCGAATATCGAACTTCCGGAAGACGTTGAGGCCGTCGCAGCCAATGGTGCGGAAGGCATTGGACTGTATCGCACGGAGTTTCTTTATTTAAATCGCGGTACGCTGCCAACCGAGCAGGAGCAATTCGAAACGTATCGAAAAGTAGCGGAGCGCGTGCGGCCCGACCCGCTGATTATCCGAACGTTTGATCTTGGCGGCGACAAACTCGCTCCGGGCACAGTGGATATCACCGATGAGTTAAATCCTTTTCTTGGCTGGCGCGCCATCCGGCTTTGCCTGGAGAACGTAGACATCTTTAAGACGCAATTGCGCGCTGTGCTTCGTGCCAGCGCGGTCGGCAACATAAAAATCATGTTTCCCATGATCTCCGGTTTGGAGGAGTTGCGTCGCGCCAAGGCTGTGCTCGCCGAGTGCAGAGAAGAGCTGCGCCGGTCGGGTGTTCCTCTCACGGAAAAGATCGATGTTGGCGCGATGATCGAAATCCCGAGCGCAGCCATCTGCGCCAATGTGCTCGCGTCCGAGGTCGATTTTTTCAGTATTGGCACAAACGATCTGATCCAGTATGCGCTCGCAGTCGATCGAGTAAACGAAAAGCTCGCGCACCTTTATGAGCCGACGCATCCGGCAATATTGCGTTTGTTAAAAATGATCGCCGACGCGGCGCACGCCAACAACATCTGGGTGGGTGTTTGCGGAGAAATGGCGGGAGATGTCGCGCTGATCCCGCTGTTGTTGGGTCTCGGCATGGACGAGCTCAGCGCGGGCGCGACATTGGTTCCGCGAGTCAAACGTGCCGTGCAAAGTCTGACGATTCCCGAATGCCGCAAACTGGTCGAAGAAACGCTGAAGCTCAATACTGCTTCGGAGATTCTGGCTCGTTGCCTGGAATTAGCGGACAAACGTTACGGCGATCTTTTGGGCTGAAGCCAAGTGAACGTTAAAAAGTTAAAAGAGTTACAAAGCCAAAAGGGGAACGGCGCGCCACCCGTGGAGAGTAGAAATCTTTTTAACCTTTCAACCTTTTAACTTTTCTACTCTTCCGCTTCGGGATCCGGTTTTAGCCCTTCTTCTTCCATCTTGCGCAAGACATCGCTCATATCGTCCACTTCATCCCAGACATCCTGACTCACGTAAATGGGTGCCTTCTGCTGAGTGGCCATTGCGATGCAATCACTCGGCCGCCCATCGAGCTCGATGATCTTTTTCTGATGCAATTCGTTTTGGACCCGGATAATCACTCGCGCGTAGTAGGTGGCATTTTTCAGATCATTAATGATCACTCGATCCACCTTTGCGCCTAGCGCAGTCAGTAAATGTGCCATCAAATCGTGCGTGAGGGGACGCTCCTTAGTGATCTGGCGCATGAACATCGTGATCGCGCTGCCAACGGTTTGATCGACATAAATGATAAACACCTTGTCGTTGTTGCCGAGAAAGACCGCACACCCGCCGCTTGTCGGCAAAACCGCCCGCACCTGCACTTCGATCACCGTTTTGTTCACGAGCAAACGTTATCCGCAGGGAAGCGAAAAACAAGCGGTGTGCGCCGCACACGTCGCTGTTCTCTGCCGGAAAACGTTCGACGTCTGAGTCGAATGAAAATTTTGATTGTGCACACTTGCATGTTGAAGACCCTGATTGAATATGCGTTTTGCGGCATTTATTCGCCGCGCGATCTGATTAAATGAAAAACGAGTGGGACGTTGACGCAGCGATCGCGACCTACAATGTCGATGGCTGGGGCGGCGGTTATTTTACCGTTAATGGAACCGGCAACGTCGTCGTGCAACCCCTGCAGGAAAAGGGTGGCACGATCGATATCCTGGAAGTCGTAAATGAAGCGCGCAATCGCGGTTTAAGTTTCCCGCTGGTTATCCGGTTTCAGGATTTGCTTCGGCACCGTGTCGAATCGGTGAACCGCGCATTTCAAGAGGCGATAACAGAGTTCGGTTACAAGAATGAGTACCGCGGTGTTTTTCCGATCAAGGTTAATCAGTTGCGCGAAGTCATTGAAGAAATTGTCGACGCCGGTCTGCAATTTCATTTTGGCCTTGAGGCTGGAAGTAAACCGGAACTGGTCGCCGCGCTGGCGATGCACCAGGATCCCGAAAGCCTCATTATTTGCAATGGCTACAAAGATGCAGCGTTTATCCGCATCGCGCTGCTCGGTTGTAAGCTCAGCAAGAAGGTGGTCATCGTTGCCGAGAAACTCGAAGAGCTCGAGCAAACAATTCGCGCGGCAAAGGAAGTCGGCGTGGAACCGCACATTGGAATTCGCGTGCGTCTTTACAGCAAAGGCGCGGGAAAATGGGCGCCGAGTGGCGGCGAGAACGCGAAGTTCGGTCTCGATACGACGAGCCTCGTTGCTGCGAGCGAAATGCTGAAGGCGGCCGGCCTCGCACATTGTCTTAAACTGATCCACTTCCACGTCGGTTCGCAGGTACCGGATATTTCGACCATCAAGCGGGCTGTGCGTGAAGGCGCCCGTTATTACGCAAAGATTGCGAAGCTTGGGCATGAGCTTGGATATCTGGATGTCGGCGGCGGGCTTGGCGTCGATTACGATGGCTCACGCAGCGATTTCGATAGCTCGGCAAATTATTCGCTCCAGGAATATGCCAACGACGTCGTGTGGAACATCATGGACGTTTGCGATTCCGAAGGTGTCCCGCATCCGGCGATTGTGAATGAAGGCGGCCGCGCGATCGTCGCGCATCATTCGGTGCTGGTGATGGAAGCATTCAGCTCCATCGAGAAAACGGCGCCGAAGCTCCGAGTTAATGCGAGCGAGAAAGATCACAAACTGGTGGGCGACATTCTCGATGTGAAGCAGCGGCTCAAGCGTGGCAATCGTCTCGAGAGCCTGCACGACATCCAGCAAATCAAGGAGGAAGCGCAGCAGAACTTCGAGTTTGGTCTTTTGGATCTCGAGTCAAAAGCAAAGATCGACACCATCTATTGGCAGCTCGCGCAGCAGATCGTGAATATGCATCGCGGCTTGCGTTTTATTCCCGAGGAAGTCAAGCAGCTCGAAACCACGTTGGGCGATCAGTACATTTGCAATTTCTCAGTTTTCCAGTCGCTGCTCGATCACTGGGCCTTGGGTCAATTGTTTCCAATCATGCCGATTCATCGCCTTAACACAGCGCCCGATCGCCATGGAATGATTGTCGATATTACGTGCGATTCCGACGGCAAGGTTTCGAAGTTCACCGATTTGCAGGATGTGCGCGATACGATCCCGCTGCATCGTATTGTGCCCGGCGAAATGTATTACCTCGGCGTGTTCATGGTGGGCGCGTATCAGGATATCATGGGTGACTTGCACAATTTATTTGGACGCGTGACTGAAGTGCACGTTTTCCTTGATCCCGATGAGGAGTCCGGCTGGTACATTGAAGAAGTGATTGGCGGCAGCACGATTGGCGAGGTGCTTGCCATGACGCAGTGGGACAAAGTGGAGCTGATGCGGTTGCTCAAGGCGCAGGTTGATGACGCTATCAAAACCGATCGCCTTAAGCCGAACGATGCCATGCGACTTCTGGATGATTACGAGCGTCTATTGCAGGAATACACCTACCTGTCGCTCAACGGCGTTAAATTGCCGCCGCAATCGGGCAGTTGGCTGCCGCTCAGTTGATCATCATGCCTGACGTGCTCCTGCGATTTCTCGCAATCGTCGTTTTCGCCGCAGCTTTGTCGTGCCGGGGAGAAGAAGCAATCAGCGGCCGATGGGAAGGCCCGGCGCACATTCCCGAGGACGAGTTGAATGTGATTGTCGACCTTGCCCAGGAGAACGGCGCGTGGGTCGGATCAATTATCATTCCCGGACTCGACGTGAAAGGAACGCCGCTCACAGATATCAAGGTCAAAGCGCCGGACGTCAGTTTCTCGGTAAAAGGGCCGCTCGGCATTCAGTTGAAATTGCAGCTCAATGGAAACGGCACGATGACCGGTAACTTTGAGCAGGCTGGAAACCGTGCACCGACGACGTTGCGCAAGACCGGGGCGCCACAAGTGGAGCGACCGCCGCGGAACACTCCTGTGGCGAACGAACTCGAAGGCGAATGGAAAGGCGATTACCAGATGCTCGGTTACACACGGCATGTATCCATTAAGTTTACAAATCGCGGAGCAGATGGGGCGACGGCAGAATTTGTGATTGTTGGACGTAAGCATAACAATCTCCCTGTCGACCTTGTGACGCAGGAAGGCGATCTGATCACGGTCGATTCGCACGACATAGGATTCAGCTTCGAAGGACGGCTGCGAAATGGAAAGCTCACCGGCGTGATCCGGCAAGGCGCGACTGAAACACCACTTGCCTTGGAGCGCGCGCAACAGCAATGAAGGCTTGGCACATCAGAGTTTTCCTCGCGAGTCTTTGTGCAACTACAGGGCTCAGCGCCCAGTCAATGTTTCGCGGCGACGCAATCCATTCCGGTCGCTATGCCGGTCCGGCGCCGCGGCAATTTCATCAAGTAAAATGGAAATTTCCTACCGGCGATCGCGTGATCTCGTCGCCGGTGTTTAAAGACAACGTGATCTATTTCGGAGGTGATGACGGAAATGTGTACGCGGTTGATGCTGCGACTGGTCATCAAATTTGGAAGCGAACGACGAATGGGCCAGTTCCCGCGACGCCGGCGATCGCGGACGGCACGCTTTACGTTGGGAGTTACGACGGAAAGTTTTACGCGTTCAATGCGCAGACCGGCGCGTTAAAGTGGAAGTTCGCGACCGAGGGGGAGCGCCGGTTTGAGGCGAAAGGTATACATGGATGGCAACCGAAAAACCAGACGATCGCGGACCCGTTTGATGTGTTCCTCTCGAGTCCCGTCGTCGCGAATGGCATGGTCTATTTCGGAAGCGGCGACGGAAATATTTATGCGCTGGATTCGGCGACCGGCGAATTGCGTTGGAAATTCAAAACCGGCGACGTCGTGCACGCTTCACCAGCGCTAGCGGATGGCGTTTTGTTTTTTGGAAGCTGGGACAGTTATTTCTATGCGGTGGACGCGATGACCGGCAAAGAAAAGTGGCGTTTTCACGCAGGCGAAGACCCGCTCATTCATAACCAGGTAGGATTCCAATCCTCTCCGACGGTCGTGAACGGTATGGTTTACACCGGCTGCCGTGACGCGAATTTGTATGCTCTCGATGCGGCGAGCGGAAAAGAAAAGTGGCGATTTTATACCGAGCTGAGCTGGGTGATCACGTCGCCAGCGGTTGCCGATGGTAAGGTGTTCTTCGCGACGTCGGACTCGAGTTTGTATCATGTGCTCGATGCAACCAGCGGCAAACCCGTGGTTCGCCAACAAGGGAAAGCCTACATGTTTTCCTCGCCCGCGATTGTTGGCGACGTCGTGTTCATCGGCGTGCTGAACGGGGCGTTGGAAGCGCGCGACACCAAAACGGGCGAGCTACTGTGGGACTTTCAGGTCGACACCTCGAAGCAAAACAACGGATGGGTGCTCACCGCCGACCGTAAGTTTAACGATCCGTTTCTCTATTACTCCGGCTGGCGTGAGGCGCCGATTGTAGCCAACGATAAGCAAATTCGCATCGGCGGCATTTTCTCGTCGCCACTGGTCGTAAACGGCGTGGTTTACTTTGGCAGCGGCGACGGATTTCTCTACGCGTTGGAATAAACGGCGCCGTTTCGCTTGTCGAATGGCGATCCTCCGGCAATTTGCTGACGTGACATCTGTAACTGCGATCAAGGACGCGGTACAAAGCGCAGCACCCAGCGATTCGATTCAAGTTCACGGCTGGGTGCGCACGCGACGCGATTCGAAAGATTTTTCATTCATCGAGCTGAACGACGGTTCTAGCCTGCGTAATCTTCAGATCATCGCAAAAAGTACGTTGCCGAATTACTCGGCCGTGCAACGGCTCACAACTGGAGCGTCTATTACCGTGAGTGGCGCGTTGGTCGCATCGCAGGGTAAAGGACAAAAATGGGAGCTGGTCGCAGACAACATTGAGGTCGTAGGAGCTTCCGACGATTCCTATCCGCTGCAAAAGAAAGGGCATACGCCCGAGTTTCTTCGCGAGATTGCTCATCTTCGCCCTCGCTCAAATCTTTTCAGCAGTGTCTTTCGCGTGCGGAGCCGGCTTGCCTTTGCCGTTCACCAGTTTTTTCAGGATCGGGGTTTCGTTTATGTGCATACGCCAATCATTACCGGCAGCGACTGCGAGGGAGCTGGAGAATTGTTTCGCGTTACGACCCTGGATCCCCGGGAGATTCCGCGAACCGCGAATGGTGAAATCGATTACGCGAAAGATTTTTTCGCCCGGTCGACTTACCTGACAGTAAGCGGTCAGCTTGAAGCCGAGGCTTTCGCACTGGCGTTATCCAACGTTTATACCTTTGGACCCACTTTTCGCGCCGAGAACTCCAACACGTCCCGGCACGCAAGCGAGTTTTGGATGATCGAACCGGAAATGGCGTTTTGCGATCTGAAAGGCAACATGGATCTCGCCGAGGAGTTTGTTAAATATTTAATCGCGGACGCGCGCGAACATTGCCCGGATGAGATGGAACTTTTCTGCAAGTTCGTGGACAAGCAATTGCTTGCTCGACTGGATTTCGTCGTCGACCGCCCATTTCAACGAATCACTTATGCTGAAGCTGTCGAACTACTGAGAAAGAGCGGGGAGAAATTCGAGTTTCCTATTGACTACGGATTGAATCTGCAATCGGAACATGAGCGCTGGCTAACCGAGAAGCATTTTCAATGTCCGGTCACGGTCTTCAATTATCCAAAGGAAATTAAACCGTTCTACATGCGTGTGAACGACGACGGAAAGACGGTGACGGCAATGGATTTGCTCGTGCCCGGAATCGGGGAAATCGTCGGTGGAAGCCAGCGCGAAGAGCGGCTCGAGGTACTGGATGAGAACATGCGTCGTCACAACATGGATCCCGCTGATTACAAATGGTATCTC
Organism: Verrucomicrobiota bacterium; assembly: GCA_046731855.1. GTDB lineage: Bacteria > Verrucomicrobiota > Verrucomicrobiia > Chthoniobacterales > UBA10450 > Udaeobacter. The sequence continues at coordinate 16,564 of JBKPLX010000239.1, forward strand.
GATCTGCGGCGTTACGGCACCGTTCCGCACTCCGGTTTTGGCCTCGGCTTCGAGCGAATGCTGATGTTCGTTACCGGTGTGCCGAACATACGCGACGTGATCCCATTCGCACGCACGCCTGGCAGCGCAGAATTCTGATTCGCGACCTACGTTTTGATCGTCGCAGCCGGCTGCAGAATGATCAGCGCGGACGGTTTGACCGTGATCTTGATTGCGTCAGACGAATTGTTCTTTTTCTTATCCCGCCAAAGTTCGTCGTCCAAATGGATCGTCGATCCCTTCCAAACGATCCGTAATTCGCTGAATCTTCGCGTCGGCAGCGGAGACTTGCTCTTCCTACCGGCCACGCGCGCGTCGAAATGTTCCATTAAAAGCGTGCGGTCGGATGTGCGCGCGCAAACAAAATCAAATCGTCCATCTCTGGTCTCGGCGTGGGGCGCCAGATGGAGTGCGGGACCGACCGAGCGAATATTCATTGCCTCCCAAAGAATATAGCGGCCGGAAATATCTTTTCCGTCGATCTTGATCTTCCATTGACGGGCCGGATAGTCGTGCAGCATCCGCCGTAACAATGCTCCATGGCGCGCCATCTGTTGTTCTTTGGAAAGTTTTTCCGCTTTCCCGTTCGTTTTCTCTTCTTTCTTTGCGGCCCGAACGTAATCCGCAAGCAATCCGCCGCCGACACCTTCAAAAAAATATCGATCGCCCCACGGGCCAGTCGCAAGTCCCACGTCAAAAACCTGTTTCTTTCCGCCTTCGAGTCTCGCGATGATTTCCTCGGGAGAAACGACGAACCCAAGCGCTCGCGCGAGATTATTCGCCGTGCCTAGAGGAAGAACACTCAACGGAATTCCGCTATCGATAAGACGGAAAGCAACCTTTCCAATCGTCCCGTCACCGCCGGCGGCAAGCACCAGGTCAGCAGGTTGCTTGAGCGCTTTTTTAAAGCCGGGCTCTTTCGTGGATTGATAAGTGGCGTGGTGGCCCGCTTCAGCGAGCGCTGCCATTAATTGCTCCTTACCGTGTCTGGCGTCGCCAGCTTTAGGATTGTGTATCAACGTGATTCGCATCCAGTCTTGAAATCGTAGATACTGGATAATTCGGCCAAAAACAATCTGAGACACGTTTAATGATAAAGAAGATGCGAATCCTGATTTCGAACGACGACGGCATTTACAGCCCGGGCATTGTTGCCCTCGCGAAGGTCGCGTCGCGTTTTGGCGAAGTACGCATCGTGGCGCCCGACGTCGAACAATCTTCGATGGGTCACGCTATTACTTCCTCACGGCCGCTGCGGTACAAACGGATTCGCCTGGGCGACTTCGAGGCCTATCGCGTGAATGGTACTCCAGCTGATTGCGTTGCGCTCGGAACGCATCATTGGCAGCATGTCGATCTCGTTCTTTCGGGAATCAATCTCGGTTTGAACCTCGGCAATTCCTGCTGGCATTCCGGCACGCTGGCCGCCGCAAAACAAGCTGCGCTGCTCGGGGTGCGTGGCATCGCGTTCAGCACATCGGTAAGCGAAAACAAAGACCCAGATTTCGCGAACCTTGAACCGTACGTCGCAAAGGTGATCGAGATGCTGCTGGAAGAAAAAGCAATGGATCTGGTAAACGTGAATTTGCCAGAGAAACCAAAGGGCATTCGTTGGACGCGCCAGTCCGTGCGGCATTACGATGGCAAAGTGGCCCCCAGTAAAGATCCGATGGGTCGGCCAATTTTCTGGTTCACCATTATCCCGCTTCAGGGAGCCGAGGAAGGGACCGACCGCTGGGCGGTTGAGCACAACTGGGTGTCAGTTACTCCATTGCGCCTCGATCTGACCGACGAAAAAGAGCTTGGCCGCGCGTTGGCTCTTCATCACACGCCGGCAATCGGTGCGAAATCCTCGGCGGATGGTCAACGAAAGTGTGGCGCCTCTGCAAGTCGAACAAAAGAACACAAGAGGATTGTGAGGACGAACAAAAAGCGGCGCCGCGAAAAGAGCTGACAGCGATAAAGCAACGAAGTTACCAATGCACGGATCAGCGGTGCGTTTCCCGTATTCTCGTGAACTCTAGTTTGGAACCGCCGAGTTCTTGCAGCGTCATTCGGTCGCCCGAAATTTTTACCTGATAAACGCTAGTCGCGAATGGTGTTTCAATTTTGATTCGGTCTTCGTGCCCGAATTTGTACCTGCCACGCACATCCCCGACTAAGACCGCGCCGTTTGCCGAAAATTCCCACAGCATTGCATTTGATCCTCCCATCAGCCGCCACTTGCCTACGATGGTGGAGTGTCCGCAACCAGCCAGCGCGAATGCCACCGCCATCGCAATGATCCGTAATCGCGGCCTGGATTGAGAAGAATTAAACGGCATGCCTGCCGATTTATAATCAACTGTGATCATTATGTCGAGCTGACCGCCCTCGGCACCGCTGACACACTTGCGTCTTGGAGTTTCGGCAACGCTGTGCCGCCTTCGATTATGACGGAGACCTGAATCTGTTCTCTTACACGAACAGTTCGGCTACTTCTTCTTCGAGTCCTTCTTTGACTCGCGCTTGGATTCCTTTGATTCTTTGACCGTCTTCTTGGATTCGCTGGGGCGATACTCTTCCTGTTCGGCGGCGGCGAAAGCTTTTTCAAGGCCGACCATGTCCTCGCCTGGACGGAGTACGTCGAGGGCTTCGGCTTCCTTGCGCAATTGTTCTTCAGTGTAGTTAGCGGCCTTGATCGACAATCCAATGCGACGCTCAAGTTTGTCTACCTTGATCACGCGCGCTTCGACTTCCTGACCGACCTTGAGCACGTCTTTCACTTTCGCGACATGATCTTCGCTCAATTGCGAAATGTGGACGAGTCCATCGATATCGTCCTGTAGTTGCACAAATGCGCCGAAGCTGGCGAGCTTGGTCACTTTGCCTTTTACCAGGTCGCCGATCCTGTATTTCTCATCGATCGTTTTCCATGGGTCTTCGGCGATCTGTTTGATCCCGAGGCTGATCCGTTGGTTTACCTTGTCGATGTCAATCACCACGGCGTCGACTTCGTCGCCCTTCTTAAAAACTTCGCTGGGATGATTGATCTTGCGGGTCCAGCTCAGATCGGACACGTGAATCATCCCATCGATGCCTTCTTCCAGCTCCACGAACGCGCCGTATGCGGTCATGTTGCGAATCTTACCTTTCACTCGACTGCCGATGGTGAATTTCTTCTCGATCTCATCCCACGGGTTCGCTTCGAGCTGACGCAGACCCAATGAAATTTTCTGCTCTTCTTTATTTACCCCGAGCACAACCGCTTCCACTTCCTGCCCAACGCTGAGGATATCGGATGGTCGCATGATCCGTTTCGTCCATGACAGCTCGGAGACGTGGATGAGTCCTTCCACGCCTTCCTCGATTTCAACGAACGCGCCATAGGGAACAAGGTTGGTGATCTTGCCTTTGATGCGCTGGCCAGCCGGGAAGCGCTCCTCGATCTGGTCCCACGGATTCTTTTGGGTTTGCTTGAGCCCGAGCGACACGCGCTCTTTTTCCTTGTTGATATCGAGCACGACGACTTCCAACTGTTGCCCGACTTTCAACAATTCGCTGGGATGGCCAAGTCGGCCCCATGTCATGTCGGTTACATGCAGCAACCCATCCATGCCATCGAGATCGATAAATGCACCGAAGTCGGTGATGTTTTTCACGGTGCCGACGACGCGGTCGCCCACGTTCACACCTTCCATGAATTTCTGCCGCTTCTCGCTACGCTCCTGCTCAATCACTTCACGCCGGCTGAGAACGACGTTTTTGCGGTCGTCATTTAGTTTAACGATTTTAAAATCGTACGTGTTGCCAACGAATTGCTGCAAGTCCTTTGGCGGAACAACATCGATTTGGGAGGCGGGTAAAAATGCTTCGACCCCGATGTTTACCATCAGACCGCCTTTTACGACCGATTTCACTTTGCCTTTGATCAGTCCGTCACCTTCGAACACGCCGACGATCTTGTTCCAATTCTGGCGGTAAGCGGCTTTTTCTTTTGACAGAACCACCATGCCTTCCTCGTTCTCAAGCCGCTCCAGGAGCACATCCACTTCGTCGCCGACCTCCAGCGACTCGACATCATCAAATTCTGTCAACGGAATAACCCCTTCGGATTTGTATCCCACATCGACCAATACTTCCCGCGGGCGAACCTCCAAAATGCGTCCCTTGACGATGCTTCCCTCACGGAAGTCTGGCATCGGTTTCGCCATTACATCCTGCATGTGAATCATAAAATTATGTGGGCCTCCTTCAGGCACTGAAACCTCCGCGCATCCGGCGGCTGCCGGAAGCGGAATGGGACGCCACAGTAGGCGTTTTCTGCGCGCAGGTCAACTCTGGGCTCTTGAGTTGGTCCCTGTCGACGGGAATGACCCCATCAGGCGTTCGACGTTGAGCATTAGGCGTTTCGCCGTTATCTTCCAGTGGAACATGTCGATAGTTCGAATTCCGATATTGATCACTCTCCTTGCGGCCTCGTCACTCGGCGCTGAGTCCCCTGCAGAGCAAAAGGTTCTCGAAACGATCAAAACACCTGATCTCAGCGTCGTACATCTTTGGGCGCCGTGGTGTTCCAATTGCCAGGCGGAATTAAAAAGCGGCGGCTGGCTCAAGACCGTTAAAGACAATCCGCAGGTGAAATTTTATTTCGTGTCTGTTTGGAATAATGGCGACAACGGCCGTGCGATGCTGCAGAAATTCCAAATCGCAGACCAACCGAACGTCACCATTCTAGCCGACCCCGGCCCGCGCCAAGGGGACAACAAGATCAAGCAATTCGCGGGGATACCGCTATCGTGGATTCCTACGACTTGGATTTACAAGGGCGGCGATCTCCGCTACGCATTGAACTACGGCGAAGTCCGTTTTGATGTGCTCCAACAATTCCTCGAAGACAGCAAATCCGAGTGGTCGCATAAAGGCGAACCGTCAATAGCTTCCCCCTAAAAATCGCAATGCTCGAAACCCCAACCGTTCCCCAGACCAGTTCCAAGCATCCTCCTCAAATCCTGTCGTTAATCGGCGACACGCCACTAGTGGAGGTCACACAGCTCGACACCGGTCCATGTCAGCTTTTTCTCAAACTTGAAAATCAGAATCCAGGGGGATCGATCAAGGACCGGATTGCGCTGTCGATGATCGAAGCAGCGGAGGACGAAGGGAAACTGCGGGCCGGTGGCACAGTGGTCGAAGCCACGGCAGGCAACACGGGTCTGGGCCTTGCGCTGGTCGCCGGCGCGAAAGGCTACCGCGTTCTGCTCGTAATTCCTGATAAAATGTCGCAGGAAAAAATCTCGCACGTCAAAGCGCTTGGCGCTGAAGTGCGGATCACTCGTTCAGACGTGACGCGCGGCCATCCTGAATATTACCAGGATGTGGCAGCGCGACTCGCCGAAGAAATCCCGGGTGCATTCTACGTGAATCAATTTGGGAATCCCGCAAATCCTCTGGCGCACGAGCGCACTACCGGACCAGAAATTTGGGAACAAATGCGACACGATGTCGACGCAATTGTGGTGGGAGTGGGTTCCGGTGGGACGCTGACCGGTCTCGGGCGGTTTTTCAATCGCGTCAAGCCCCGGCGCGGAATTGAGATGGTTTTGGCCGACCCGAAGGGTTCCATCCTTTACGAATATGTTAAGTCAGGCAAGTTCAACGAAGCGGGAAGCTGGGCCGTCGAAGGAATTGGCGAGGATTTCATTCCTGAAATCGCCGACATGTCGCTGGTGACGGAAGCATTCGAGGTCGACGACGCAGAAAGCTTCGCCACAGTTCGCGAATTATTGCGCAAGGAAGGAATTTTCGGCGGGTCTTCCACGGGCACCCTGGTCGCCGGAGCGCTGCATTACTGCCGTAAACAGACGAAACCCAAGCGAGTCGTCAGCTTCGTGGTCGATACCGGGAACAAATATCTTTCCAAGATGTACGACGATTTCTGGATGGCGGAGCAGGGTTTTATTCATCGTCCTCCGCATGGCGATTTAAGCGACCTCATCTCGCACCGTTATGAGGCTGGTGAAGTAATCTCCGTCGGACCAACAGACACACTGCTGACCGCGTTCAAACGCATGCGGGGAGCGGACGTCTCACAGGTTCCCGTGCTCGACCAACATGGTCGTGCCATCGGAATGCTCGATGAATCTGATGTGCTTGTGAAGGTCCACCGCGATCCGTCGCATTTTAACGATCCGGTCAAAAAGGCGATGACGTCCAAGCTCGAAACGCTTTCACCAAGCGCGACAATCAAGGATCTTCTCGATGTGTTTGATCGCGGCCGCGTCGCTATCGTAATGGATGACGACAAATTCCTTGGGTTGGTCACGCGTTCCGACCTGCTTTCGTACTTGCGGTTGCACATGCCGAAGCAGTGATCGGTTGTGTAAGCGAAATAGGCTTCTGATTTTTATCAGCGCTAATCGCGCTATTCGCGGTTAGATTCCACCAGACATGAAAAAGCAACACGAATTTGCCACGCGCGCGATTCATGCGGGGCAGGAGCCCGACCCTTCCACGGGTGCGGTAATGACGCCGATTTATGCAACATCGACGTACGTGCAGGAAAGCCCCGGAAAGCACAAGGGCTACGATTACTCGCGCTCGATCAATCCCACCAGACTCGCTTATGAAAAATGCATCGCCGATTTGGAAAGCGGCACGCGGGGATTTGCGTTTGCCTCCGGCCTGGCTGCAATGGCGACTGTGCTCGAGCTGCTCGACAGCGGGTCGCATCTCGTTGTGAGCGACGATCTTTACGGCGGCACATTTCGGTTGTTCGACAAAGTGCGCCGCCGCTCAGCAAATCTCGATTTTACCTATGTCGATCTGACCGACGCCGAAGATCTCGAGCGCTCGTTCAAGCCAAACACGCGCATGGTGTGGATTGAAACCCCAAGCAATCCACTGCTGAAGCTGATCGACCTGGAAGCGATCGCGAAGATCGCCCGCGAGCGCAAAATTATCTCGGTTTGCGATAACACGTTTGCAACGCCGTGGATTCAACGCCCGATTGAGAACGGATTCGACATCGTCGTGCATTCTGCGACGAAGTATCTGAACGGGCATTCCGATTTGGTAGGTGGAGTGGTCGTAGTCGGCGACAACAAGGAACTCGCCGACCAAATTTGGTTTTTGCAAAATTCGGTCGGGGCAATCGCTGGCGCTTTCGACAGTTTTCTTGTGCTACGCAGTTTGAAAACACTGGCACTACGCATGGAGCGACATTGCGCGAATGCGCTTGAGATTGCGCGGTGGCTGGAGGAACAACGGGAGGTGAAATTGGTCCGGTATCCCGGACTAAAGTCCCATCCGCATCATGATCTGGCGCGCCAACAAATGCGCGGCTTCGGCGGAATTGTAACAATCGT
>JBKPLX010000240.1:0-3590 GCA_046731855.1 Verrucomicrobiota bacterium
CAATGATGATCTTCGGTGGAAAGCGCGTAGCCGCAGGTGGGGCAAGGCTCAAGCATATGATACCAATCGCAGACATTGACCTAATAGCGAGGAATACTCCAAGGGAAGAATTGAGGCGTTGAATCGTTGAAGCGTTGAAACGGAACAAAGAATACTTCGTGGACGTGCAGAAATCCGAAGGGAAGTTTCGTTCTGAGAAAGCGTCAATATGACAGATCCCGACAGTCTCGCCGCATTCTAGAGCGTTGGTGCTGGTGAATGAATCGAACGTCAGCAATTCTGCAGGCGCCTGATTACTCGCTTGCGTGGACAATGTAGCTACCGGCTTGTTTGTCGCGCTCCAGCTTTAGCAGCCCACGCGTTTGCGCTTCGAGGAGGAGTTCGTTGAAGGCACGGAACCCATGCGCTCGCTCGTTGAAACCGGGGTTCTGACGTTTCATCGCCTGTTTCATGAGTGAACCGCGGATTGGATAATCTTCGCCCCGCTCGGCGCGCAGCGCTTCCAAGGTTTTCCTCAGAAGATCGAGCGCTCCGTCGATTGAGGGTCGATGATCTTTACCAGTTTTCGCTGCTGGCGCGGTTGCGGCAACGCTGGGACGTTTCTTTGCCGGTTCCACGCGTACGAGATCGTCGTAATAGATGAATTCGTCGCAGTTGCTGATGAATAGATCGGACGTAGACCTTTTAACGCCGACGCCGATAACCGTCTTGTCGTTCTCGCGCAACTTGCTAACGAGCGGCGAAAAGTCCGAATCGCCGCTGATAATAACGAAGGTGTCGACGTGACCCTTGGTGTAACAGAGATCGAGCGCATCGACGACCATGCGGATGTCGGCGGAGTTTTTGCCGGACTGGCGCACATGCGGGATCTCAATGAGCTCGAACGCCGCTTCGTGCAGGCCTCGCTTAAATGTCTTGTAGCGCTCAAAATCGCAGTAGGCTTACTTGACCACGATTTGGCCCTTTAGCAGCAGACGTTCCAGCACCTTGCGGATGTCGAACGCGGGAAAGTCCGCGTCATGCGCGCCCAGCGCGATGTTTTCCAAGTCGAGGAACACAGCCATCGTGGCGTCTGAATCTTGCACACTCATCAGACTATGATGTTAGCGACATCGCGTTCGCGAGATAGCGAAAATTGAGCGGGTAATTTCCATGGCGGTTGTTTGTCAGCGCCACAGGCAGCGACCCGCCTAAGGCGGGCTACAACTATTCCGCGGTAATCACAAGCCGTTTAACTGGTTGATCCTTAACGAGTCCGTCCACAATCGCGGGGACGTCGGTGACCGTGACGCGCCCGTAAAAAAAGTGATCCGGTTCTACTAAAACCGTCACGCCGGTCTCGCATTGATCGAGGCAGCTCGATGTGCACACTCGCGCCTCGAGCTTTGCGAGCCCACGTGCGGCAACCTCTTCTTTCAACGCTTTGTACACTTCTTCCGAGTCCCTGGCCGCGCAGCATCCTTTCGGGTTGTCGTCGGCCCGACGATTGATGCAGACAAAAAGATAACGTTTGCGTTGCAGAGTGATGAGAGTCGAATACGCCGAGCCGGGCGTCAAAGGCCAAAGATTTGTTGCCAGATCAGAAGCAAAGGCAATGACACAAACCAAGGCGAATAGTTGAGTGTCGAGTGACGGCTCACAGAGCCGTGGCTACAGGGCCATGCGCGGCGAATGAGCCGGTTTCCAGTTCGTTGTTGCATTATGGAGTATGAACCAATTCTATTTTGCAAAAAGGAAACTTCAGCTTGTGCCGGCGGCAATCATCCTGATCGCCCTGGCAATATCCACCTCAATCTGTGCACAAACCATTACCACCTTTGACGCGCCGGGTGCGGGCACGGGTCCCCTTCAAGGCACCTATGCCACCAACATCGCGCCGTCTGGGCCAATCATAGGATTCAGCCGTGACGCGAACGATGTGCGGCACGGTTTCGTCCGGTCCCAGGATGGCAGTTTCACCATCTACGATGCGCCGGGTGCGGGCACAGATGCCGGCCAGGGAACACGGGCCTACTCCATCAACCCGAGTGGCGCCATTGCGGGATTCTTCAGTGACGCGGGCAATGTGTTCCACGGCTACGTTCGCTCCAATCAGGGTGTGATTACCGTCTTCGATGCGCCGGGCGCGGGCACGGGGCCGTTTCAAGGCACCTTTCCTTTTAGCCCTCTGATTATGAACCCGAACGGGGCGATCACGGGATGGGCCACCGACTCGGCCCTCGTGAGTCACGGTTTCCTCAGGGATAGAAATGGCGGCTTTACCATGTTCGATGTGCCAGGTGCGACAGCCGGTCCGGGTACGTTTCCTTTCGCAATTAGCGCAGGTGGAGAGATCACAGGATTCTACGATAACGGAACCGATGGGAATCACGGCTTCCTGCGGGACAAGAAGGGCGTGATTACCACATTCGATGTTCCGGGCGCGGGCACCGGTCCCGGCCAGGGTACTTTTGGTGGGGGCGTTACTCCAAATGGAACCATCATGGGAAACTTTCTTGATGCGGACAATGTAAGCCACGGGTTCGTGAGGGATAGGAATGGCGCCATCACCACGTTCGATGCGCCGGACGCCGGTAACGTCCCAGGTTCGTTCCAAGGCACCTATCCTTTTGGAATCAATACGAACGGAGCAATCACGGGATTTTATGTTGACGAGGCAAATGTGAATCACGGCTTCGTACGCAATAAGGACGGCGAGCTCATTGAGTTCGACGTCCCGGGTGCGGGCACGGGTCCCGGCCAGGGTCCAAACGTCTACAGCATTGCTCCGAACGGGGCGGTGACCGGATTTTTCCTCGATCCGAACAACGTGGTTCGCGGCTTCGTGCGAGAAGCGGATGCGGCGTTGGGCTCGTCCAAACTTAACCGAAAGTAACTTCTGGCCGACCGCTGCTGTCACATAGTCTTCCTGAATCATCGACAACGAAAGACTGAAGCCGGCATTGAGCCCGGCGCAGATGTAGGACCGCCCATCTTGAATAGGCGGTCCTGTCTACATAGTAAGAATTCCAGTATCAATCCGGTTGTGATACGAAGCGCTGTAGATCTGCGACAAGACGTCGACGCGCCGGGCGATGAGCTCTGGCTGGACGCCTCGGCACAAGATGCGTTAGGCTTTGCCGTTATGGCAAGGGTTCGCACCGAGAGGCCCATGCCGTCGTCCGCGACGCCTTTGACTCCACTTCTTGTGCGTGAGGCGAATCATGCCGAGCGCAACGAGGCGGCCGCGATTAGCGAGATGATGCCGGAGGTTTACGATGATTTGCGTCGTCTGGCCGAGACCTTTCTGCGGGGCGAACGGACCGCTCATACTCTTCAGCGGACCGCGCTCGTACATGAGGCTTTCCTTCGCCTGATTGGCGAAAAGAACCTTGTTTGGCAAAATCGTAGTCACTTCATCGGAATCTTCGCGCGGGTGATGCGACAGACGCTGACTAACTACGCGGTGGCACGACATCGTTTGAAACGGGGCGGCTCGGATCCGTTGAGACTTACACTCGAATTTTACGATAGTCGCAAAATCGATGTGACTGCGCTCGACCAGGCATTGCAGGCGCTGGAAACTCTGGACGAGCGGCAGGCGCGCATCG
>JBKPLX010000241.1:0-4133 GCA_046731855.1 Verrucomicrobiota bacterium
ACAGTTAAGGACATCATCGAGCCTGCGAAGAGCATTTCTAATAAGGTTTCTGTAAGGGCGGCTTTAGACCAAATGCAGGCGCAGGCAACCGATTCGTCACCTGTAGTCGATCAATGCGGCGAATTATTGGGTATCCTGTCGAAGAACAAAATGAACCGGAACGTGGGTGGTTTCGGACACGACCCCAAGACAGAACCGGTAGAAGCATACATCGAAAAAAACAATGCCTATTGCTTCGAAGACCAGACGATTGCGGAGGCGGAGCAAATGATGCTCAACGCAAAGCTCGGCGAAGTTTTTGTTGTAACCCGCGAAAAATTGCTGGTGGGAACAATAAATATTGAAGCAATTGCACAGGAGGGGAAGAAATTGGGGTCGCGTCTCAACTCCGAAAGTCTTGGCCCGCCACGGCCGGCAAGCTAAGCATGGCATTTAACATTAGAGGATTGCGGAGATCAGCGCTGACCTTTAGGAACGCCTTCTGATTGAAACGAGCAATGCCGGAACTGGCAGACTCAGGACAAGCTCACTGCGCTGATGCGCTCGCTCCCGCGAGACTTATCTGTTACCCTCACAGACTTGACCGTCCATCTCGCTCGTTCCCACGGCTCGGTTCACCGAAATCGCGACCGATCTCCGTAAGACAGCGAAGGATTTCTTTAGCGAAAGAACATCAAGTAAAGGACAACGCTTAACACCACCGCGGCCATAATCAGTTGCTGCAGGTGTTTGGCATCAAAAGGCCGCCGCGGAATCGCCCCCGATGCAGTATCACAATGACGGCAATGATGATCGACGGTGGACAGCGCGTAGCCGCAGGTGGGGCAAGGCTCAAGTGGCATACGATACCAATCGCAGACATTGACCTAATAGCGAGGAATACCGGGATAGGAAGCGTTGAAGGGTTGAAGCGTTGAAACGTTAAAGCGGCACGAAAGACTTGAGGAAGTGCAGATGGCCGAAGCGAGACGTCGGCAGTTCGGTAGGCGCCTGGTTAGTCGATCGCGCGGACGATGTAGGTACCGACTTGTTTGTCGCGCTCCAGCTTTAGCAGTCCACGCTTTTGCGCTTCGAGAAGCAGTTCGTTGAAGGCGCGGAACCCATGCGCTCGCTCGTTGAAGCCAGGGTTCTGACGTTTCATCGCTTGTTTCATGAGTGAGCTGCGGATTGGATAATCCTCGCCTCGTTCGGCGCGCAGCGCTTCCAAGGTTTTCCTCAGAAGATCGAGCGCTCCGTCGATTGAAGGTCGATGATCTTTACCAGTTTTCGCTGCTGGCGCGGTCGCGGCAACGCTCGGACGTTTCTTTGCCGGCTCCGCGCGCACGAGATCGTCGTAATAGATAAATTCGTCGCAGTTGCTGATGAATAGATCGGACGTGGACCTTTTAACGCCGACGCCGATCAGCGTCTTGTCGTTCTCGCGCAATTTGCTGACGAGCGGGGAAAAGTCCGAATCACCGCTAATGATGACGAAGGTGTCGACATGACCCTTGGTGTAACAGAGATCGAGCGCATCGACGACCATGCGGATGTCGGCGGAGTTTTTGCCGGACTGGCGCACGTGCGGGATCTCGATGAGCTCGAACGCCGCTTCGTGCAGCCCTCGCTTAAACGTCTTGTAGCGCTCAAAATCGCAGTAGGCTTTCTTGACCACGATTTGCCCCTTGAGCAGCAGACGCTCGAGCACCTTGCGGATGTCGAACGCGGGAAAGTCCGCGTCATGCGCGCCCAGCGCGATGTTTTCCAGGTCGAGGAACACAGCCATCGTGGCGTCAGAATCTTGCACACTCATCAGGCTATGAAGTTAGCGACATTGCGTTCGCGAGACAGCGAAAATTGAGCCAGCAGCTTCCATGGCGATTATTTTCTGTAGCCCGCAGTCAGCGACAGCGGTTGCGGAGCGCGCGGCTGACACAGCCGCCACTAAAGCTGATTCGCGGTAATCACGAGGCGTTTAACCGGTTGACCCTTAACGAGTCCATCAACAATCTCCGGGACGTCCGCGACCGTGACGCGCCCGTAAAAAAAGTGATCGGGTTCCACTAAAACCGTCACGCCAGTCTCGCATTGATCGAGACAGCTCGATGTGCACACGCGCGCGTCGAGCTTGGCAAGTCCGCGCGCGGCAACCTCCGCTTTCAACGCTCGATACACTTCTTCCGAGTCCTTCAACGCGCAGGATCCTTTCGGGTTGTCTTCGGCCCGACGATTGATGCAGACAAAGAGATAACGCTTGCGTTGCAGAGAGGTGAGAATCGAATACGCCGAGCCGGAGGTCAAAGGGCAAAGACACGGCTCCAGTCGTCGCCAGCGGTGTAGTGCAGCGCCAGATTTCGAAGGTTAAGCGCGCTGGCGCCGGCGATGGCGCAGCAATCGGCGTAGTGCCCACACGATGAAAATCAATATCGCAACCGCGATAATTGCCAGCGCCACAAGGTTGCGATTGGGATTGGTAAGAATGTAATTCGGGTGCCGCGCATAGAAGCCGTTGAAATTTTCAAAGGCAGCCGGCAATGCGGTTAAATCTTCACCCGCTAATTCGAGCCGGTGCTCATTGGGATGGTAATGAGATCCAAATCGATAGGCGTGGCCTTCGGTATTCAACTCGACGTGCGCACCCAGGATATGGGTAAGCGAACGCGTCTTCAGAAAGTCGATAACCCGCAAGGCGCTTTCACGATATGCTGAGGCGTCTTCGATCAACAATCGGCCCGGCAACAGAAAATCTCCCGAAAAAAGAACCCCGGTTCTGTTATCGTAAAACGCCACGTGAGTCGCGTTGTGACCGGGCGTTGGAATCACGTCGACAGTTCGGCCGCCCAAATCAAGATGGGCAATTTCGTTGGGCCAATCAGCGAAACGGTAAAACGCTTTCACTCCTTCCAAATCTATCGGCACAACCTCGACGGACGGAACGGATGCGAACTGAGGATCGCCGGCGCGATGATCCATATGCCTGTGGGTATGCGCCACCAGGAGGGGAAGCTTTTTGTGGTCTTTTTCCGGCAATAGTTCCAAGACGGTTTTTGCCAGGGGCATCTCTTTCGAACCCGCAACGGCGCCAGTATCGATTAGCAGAGCTTTGTCGGAGCCGATGAGAAGGTAGAGAAAATTCCCTTCGAAGCTTACGCAAGGATTCTGGCGCAGGATAAACGTTTGCGGCTCATAAGCATGAACTTGAAGAGGCGCTTGTGGAGTTGTTTTGCAATCTGAAGCGCCTTCGTTCCAGTGCACATCCAACGATCCAGGCACTGACTGGGACCAGGCCGACGTCGCTGTGAGGAGAGACATCACCACTGCTATTCGGGTCGCCACTTTCGAAGGCGCACAAAGGTACGACAAGAAAGTGTCAGCAGTTTGGCGCTTATGATTAAGCCAATTCATGCAATCCGACTTTTGTAGAGATACCGGCAGCGGACCTGTTGTATTCAAAACATCCTACCCTAACACGCCGTATAAGAAAATGGGGTCCCGTCTGCGCGCGACAGAGAAACGTTAATTTTCCGCGGTTAGGTTGCCGGTTTGCTGTTTGATCCACCAACTTCGTTCGCGAGGCAATGAGCCTTTTTCCGGCCTGTTGTCGCTTTAACAAGTATGAAACCATTCTATTTAGCAAAAAGGAAATTCCAGCTTGTGCCGGCGGCAATTATCCTGATCGCCCTGGCAGTATCCACGCCAATCTGTGCGCAAACCATTACCACTATTGACGCGCCGGGCGCGGGCACGGGGCCCGGTCAGGGCACAAGCACCTTGGACATCAATGCCTCTGGGACAATCATAGGATTCATGCGTGACGCGAACAGTGTTCGGCACGCTTTCAGCCGCTCCCGCGATGGCACTTTCACCTTGTTCGACGCGCCGGGTGCGGGCACGGGGCCTGGCCAGGGAACGCGGGCCTATTCTGTCAACCCGAGTGGGACCATTACGGGATACTTCAATGACTCAGCCAATGTGGCCCACGGGTACGTTCGCTCCGATCAAGGCGTCATTACCACCTTTGACGCGCCGGGCGCGGGCACGGGGCCCGGTCAGGGCACTTTTCCTTTTAATAGCCCCCAACTCATCAACCCGAACGGAGTAATCACGGGGTTTTACACTGACTCGGTGGGCGCGCTTCACGGTTTCGTGCGCGA
>JBKPLX010000242.1:0-7058 GCA_046731855.1 Verrucomicrobiota bacterium
CGACGTTGCGAATCGCTGCCCGATTTTCTTGATCGAATCCAATCGTGATCTTGGAAGCCGCTCGGCCCCATGCGTCATTTAGGATTTGGCTTTCCAGAACCAGGTCGCCAGTTTTGAGCCAATCCATCGGTTCGACTCGGCTGTTCGTCTTTTTGTCCGATTCTGTCGTCGCTTTCGACGGCAATTGTGGCGAAGGAAGTTCGGGCAATTTGATTTCGTTGAACGCCGAGCCATTTCGGAAAAAGACTCGCGTCGAGCAGCGACCCGCTTTTTCCGTAAAACGGGTGTTGTCTGCGAAGTAGGCAACTCTTTGAGAATCGCGCGACCACAACAACTTAACTTCTCCGATCTCCCAATTGGAATCCAACGGCTGCACCGTTTTGCCCGTCGCCACTGCGATGATCGCTGTATCTCCGGCGTACGGCTGTTGTTCGGCGTGAACATGCCGCAGCGCAAACTTGCCGTCAGGCGACGGGCAGCTTACAACCTCATGACCGTGAAGAGAAGCACCCAGACAACAGGTGCTTAACGACGCAACAATCAAGCCGACTAGCTTCACCGTCGGCGATTTTATGCTCGCCGCTCTTTGACCGACAACAAAATTTCGGCGATCGCTTCGCCCCGCGGCTTCGCACCGAGATTGCCCTTGCCGTGAACGCGGACGCTCACTGCATCTGCGTCCATGTCTCGTCTTCCGATTACAAACATGGTGTGCACCTTCATTTGTTCGGCACGCTGGATCTTGCCGTTGATCTTGTCGCTGCTTTCGTCGATCTCTGCGCGAACTTGATGAGCGCGCAGTTCCTTCAGAATCGATCGCGCGTAATCGATTAACTTCGGATCATCACCAATGGTGACAATGCGCACCTGTTCGGGAGATAGCCAGAGCGGAAAGTTGCCGGCGTAGTGCTCAATCAAAAATCCGATGAACCGTTCGTGCGTGCCAAGCGGCGCGCGATGGATGCAGATCGGGATCTTGTCAGTGTTGTCACGGTCCTTGTAGCGAAGATCAAAACTGCGCGGTTGCGCGAAATCGACCTGGTTGGTCGCGATGGAAAATTCGCGTCCGATCACACTCCAGGCTTGCACGTCGATCTTCGGGCCGTAAAAGGCCGCTTCGTTCGGCACTTCGACATAATTGATTCCTGAATCTCTTAACACGCGTCGCGTCATCTCTTCGGTCTTTTTCCAAAGCTCCGGTTCATTCACAAATTTCTGGCCAAGTTTTGCTGGATCGTGAGTCGAGAAGCGCATCAGATATTTGTCGATCCCGAATAACTTGAAGTAATTTAGGTACATCTCGTTCACGGCGTTGAACTCCGCCTCGAACTGCTCCGGGGTCATGTAGAGATGGGCGTCGTTCATCTGCAGCGAGCGCACCCGCATCAGTCCAAACAACTCGCCACTTTTCTCGTAGCGATAATCCGTTCCGTATTCCGCCAGCCGCAACGGCAGCTCGCGATAGCTGCGAGGCAGCGCGGCAAACAACTTGTGGTGATGCGGGCAGTTCATCGCTTTGAGATAGTAGCGGTCGCCGAGACTTCGACTGAGTTCGTCGATCCGTGCAATTTGGGCACGGTCGGCATCTTCTGCAGCGTTGATCAATCCAAGCTCATCGAACAAAGCTTCTCGTGACGTTTCGGTTTTTTTTAATTCATCAAAGAAGCGAACCCAAACGCGTTCGCTTGCTTCATCAAAGGTTTTTAGGCGTTTCGCTTTTGCTATCGCGAGATTCTCCAACTTTTTGCGATCGCCTTCTTCGAGCAATATCATCGGCGGGAACATCGATTCGACGTAGTATGGGACGTGACCGCTCTTTCTGTACAGGCTTTCACGTGCGATGTGCGGTGTTCGGACACGTTGATAACCAGCCGCGAACTCTGTTTCTTTCGCGAGCTTCTCCAGTTCCTCAGCGATGACTGCGCCGCGCGGTAAAAACATTGGAAGTCCCGGACCGACGTCATCGTCGAAAACAAAAAGCTCAAGCTCCTTGCCAAGCTTGCGATGATCGCGCTTCTTCGCTTCCTCGAGCATGGCGAAGTAGTCGTCGAGTTCCTTTTTCGTTTTGAACGCCGTTCCGTAAACACGCTGCAGTTGGGGATTTTTCTCGTCGCCTTTGTAGTAAGCGCTGGCTACATTCGTTAGGCGAAACGCGCCGATATTTCCGGTGCGCATGACGTGCGGCCCGGCGCAAAGATCGATGAAGTCACCATTGCGATAGAGCGAGATTTTTTCGTCGGCCGGAATGTTTTCGATGATGTCGAGCTTGAATTTACTTGGCTCCGGACGTTCGGTCAGCGCCGCGAGCCGGCCTTTCGTTCCAAGCTGGAGGGCTTCATCGCGCGAAACTTCGATCCGTTCAAACGGATGGTTCGCTTTGATCTCCTTTTTCATTTCCGCCTCGATTTTCTCAAAATCCTCGGGCGAAATCCGGTGCGGAAGATCGACATCGTAATAAAAACCGGTCTCCACTGGCGGCCCGGCGGCAAACTGCGCTTCCGGCCAGATTTTCAAGATCGCCGTCGCCAGTACATGCGACACGGAATGGCGGAGACGTTCCAGGTCCGTCATTTCCTCACGTTGCTCTAACGTTTTGCGTTCTTCCTTCATCAACAGGCGGTGAAAATTAACCACGAAGAGCACGAAGGACACGAAGAATTTGCTGTAGCCGCTTTGCTCGGCGAAGCGCGACTTCGGACGCAATAATTGCGCGCGCGGGGCGCGATGGCTTCAGCTTTAACTCGGCTTTAAAGAGTGCCCTTCGCTCTTCTACTACCCAGTCCAAGTATGGAGGCTTGATTTCGGCACGACTTTTTACTTACATCGCATCGTGCCTGCGGGAGCTGACGGAGCACCGGGGAGCGCGACTGGTCAAAGCACTCAAAACGGTGCAGTTGTATTCGCCACCACGCATTGGAGCGTGGTGCTGGCAGCACAAGGCGAATCAACGGAGGCTAAGGCTGCGCTGGAAAAACTGTGCCGAACCTATTGGTGGCCATTGTACGGCTTCGTCAGACGTGAAGGCTACAAGCCAGAGGAAGCACAGGATCTTACTCAAGCTTTTTTTGCGCGGCTGCTCGAGCGGAGGGACCTAGAAACCGTCAGGCAGGAACGGGGACGTTTGCGTTCTTATCTGCTGGCATCGCTCAAGAATTTTCTCTCCAAGGCGCGGCATCGCGAATTGACGGTCAAACGAGGGGAAGGCCGGCCTCTGGTTTCGCTGGACGATTTGCTCGCGCGCGAACGAACCGACCAGGAGCCGGCCCACAAATTGAGCGCGGATCGCATTTACGAGCGTCGCTGGGCATTAACATTATTGGAGCAGGTGCTTACCCGGCTCAGAGCCGAATATGAAGCTGCTGGCAAACTGCCGTTATTCGATCGCTTGAAAGAATTGCTCGCCAGGGAATCCGGCCAGCCTTCGCAGGCTGAGATAGCCGCCGAACTGCAAATGACCGAAAATGCGGTGAAACAAGCGTTTCACCGCATGCGCCATCGCTATCGGCAGTTGTTGGAGGAAGAGATTGCCCACACGGTCGCGGTTCAAGATGACGTCGAGGATGAGCTGCGACATTTCATCGCTGTATTGCAAACGTAACCTGTGAAAGAATTTCGGGCAGTACAATGGAGACGATAAATCGGCCGCAAGACAGGATGACAACTGCCAGCAGAGTTTGCCCAGAATGCGGGGCCAGCGTGTTCGCGGATGCGCCCGAGGGAGTGTGCAGCGTTTGCCTGTTTCGGACTGGTCTCGCCATGCTCGACGACAAAAATGACAAAGCGTTTGAGCCAATGGTGGTGCGGATGTCGAAAGACTTCGGCGATTACGAATTACTCGAAGAAATCGGACGCGGTGGGCAGGGCGTCGTTTATCGGGCGCGGCAAAAAAGTCTGAACCGGATTGTGGCGCTCAAAGTGATTGGTCTCGCTCACTGGGCAACAGAAGCACACGTCAAGCGCTTTCGTCTCGAAGCAGAAGCCGCCGCCAGCCTGAACCATCCGTGTATCGTCCCGATTTACGAAGTCGGAGAGCGCGACGGCGCCTGTTACTTCAGCATGGGACTGGTGGAGGGCGGCCAACTCGATGCCATCGCGAAGTGCGAACCGATACCGATCCGTCACGCAGCGGAACTGATCGCCAAGCTGGCCCGCACGGTTTCCTATGCGCATGAACACGGCATCCTTCATCGAGACATCAAACCCGGAAACATTCTGCTCGACGCAAAAGGCGAACCGCATCTCACCGATTTCGGGCTGGCGCGGCTGGTCGAGACCGAGAGTACGGTCACCCGCACGATGGAAGTTTTGGGTACTCCCAGCTACATGGCGCCGGAACAAGCGGTGGGAAATAACGCGCGCGTCACTGGCGCCACGGACATCTACGGACTGGGCGCAGTGCTTTACCAACTGCTCACTGGCCATCCCCCTTTTGCTGGCGGAACCACCTATGAAACGGTCCGATTGGTTTTGGACACGGAGCCGCGGCAACCACGACTCTTAAATCCAAAAGTAGATCGCGACCTTGCAACGATCTGCCTGAAATGCCTCGATAAAGATCCGCAGCGCCGCTACTCTTCCGCTCTCGCGCTCGCCGAAGATCTTGAACGCTGGCTAAAGCACGAGCCAATCCGCGCCCGACGGACCGGAATCTTCACCCGAGGAAGGAAATGGGTACGGCGGAATCCAACTAGTGCGGGGTTGGTGGTCGCCCTCGCAGCGGCGATAGGCGCAATGATTTGGAAGAGCGAATTTGTTCGCCGTCCGCCCGCAACCGGAATCGCCGTACTGCCGTTTGAAAATCTCAGCAAAGGCGAAGAAAACGCATTTTTTGCCGGAGGCGTGCAAGACGAAATCCTCACGAATCTCGCCAAGGTTGCCGAGCTGAAGGTCATCAGCCGAACCAGCGTGATGAAATACAAAAGCGACTTGGAACGCAACCTTCGTGAGATCGCAAAAACCTTGGGTGTTTCGCATGTAGTCGAAGGCAGTGTGCAAAGCGCTGGCGGTCGAGTTCGGGTGAGGGCGCAGCTGATCGACGCGCGCAGCGATGCGCATCTTTGGGCTGAGCAGTACGACCGCGATGTCGCAGACGTGTTTGCGATCCAGAGTGAGATCGCGCAGCAAATCGCCAATCAACTCCGCGCCAAGCTTTCAGTGGCGGAAAAGGAGGCGATCGAGGAACGGCCGACCGCTGATCCAGTGGCCTATGCTTTGTATATACAGGCCAAGGAAATCGGCGACGTGGACGATTGGGAGGGCTGGGAAAAAAGCCTGAATCGAAAAACGGAGCTTTTGGAAAAGGCTACGCAGCGCGACCCGAATTTTGCCCTGGCTTATTGCGCCCTCGCGAAAACGCAGTGCGACCTCTTTCAAGTGACCGGGGGGAAAGAACGGTCGTCACGGCCGCACCTCGAGTTGGCAAAGAAAACCGCGGAGACGGCATTGCGAATCCGCCCGGACTTGGGGGAGGCTCATCTAGAATTGGCTCGCTATTACTACCTTGCTAATCTTCAGACTTCTGATTTCGAGCGGGCCCGTGACGAGTTGGTCATTGCTCGTCGCACGTTGCCGAATAATTCTGAAGCGATCGCGATCGCGGCCCGAATCGATAAGCGCCAAAACCGCTGGGATGCTTCGCTCGCCAACTTCCAAAAGGCGAGCCAACTCGACCCACGCAACATTGAGGTCGCACTCTACCGCAGGACTACTTTACTTGAGATGCGCCGCTATCACGACTGGGAACAGGTCCTCGCGAACGACGTAGAGAGCGGCGCGATAAAAGACCCTTGGACTCAGCTTTGGCTAGCTGAGCTCAAACTGGCCGAGGGTGATCCAGTCGCGGCTCAGGCTCTTCTAGCACAAGTGCCGCTCGATTTTAGTCCGATTGAATGGATATGGAAAATTCGATTCGACGCAGCTCTTTACCTACGGGATTACGATGCCGCAAATCGGGTGATTGCCGCTACCCCTGCGAAGTTCGCCTATGTTCACGACGGGCAACCTCTGGAGAGTTTTGCTGACGGACGAGTTGCGCTTGCGCGTGGCGATAAGGAGAAGGCGCTGTCGGTATTTGAAGCCGCGCGCAAGAAATGGGACGCGACATGGGGCGACAACCCCAAGGATCAAGAATACTTCAGGCAAGCAGCGGTGCTCGATGCTGGCCTAGGTCGAAAAGAAAACGCGATCCGCGAGGCGCTTCGCGCGGTTGATCTCATGCCGGTTGCCAAGGACTCGTATTGGGGTCCTGCGAACGTCGCCGACTTGGCGCTTGTTTACGCGTGGACGGGCGAGCGCGACCGCGCGATCGAGCAACTTGAAATCGTCGCGAGGATTCCGAATGGCCCCTCGTACGGCGACCTTTGTTTCAATCCGTGCTGGGATGATTTGCGCGGTGATAAAGGCTTCGACAAGATCGTTGCCGCGGCCAAAGCTGCCAGCAGATAGCCTGCCGCGCCGTAGCCTTGCGAAGGCGGGTTCGTCGCCTCAGAAAAGTAGATCATTCTGATCTATTCGCATCTATTCGCGTTATTCGCGGCCTGATCTCCGCGGGTTTCAAAGGATTCCCGAATTTTCCCTGTAACCTCAGGCCGAATTTCCGGCTGTACATCGGTAACGACAATAATCCAATCTCAACAAAAGAAAGGAAAAACCAATGAATCCACTGACTCAGTTCAAAAACATACGAGTTCTGCCACTTCTCATCGCACTGGCGCTGGTCGTTCTCGCCGCGTTAACCGCGTTGCCTGCCGGCGCAGCGCCGCCCGTTCAGTGTGGACTGTCCATTACGTCGCTTATTGGGCCCAATCCGGGGCACTTCGATGCAATCAGCACTTACGCCAGGCTTATCGACTACGATTGGAGAGCAAAAATGAGGATCGACCCATTCGACCTTTTCATCGTCGAGGTCACGATTCAGCCGGGCGGGTACCTCGGCTGGCACAGCCATCCAGGCTTGAGCTTTGTCGTGGTCAAATCCGGTACAGCGACCTTCTACGAGGCTGACGACTGTATGCCGCAGGTGATTCCAACCGGTGGGACCTTCTTCGAGCCCGCCGGCG
>JBKPLX010000243.1:0-8742 GCA_046731855.1 Verrucomicrobiota bacterium
TTTGTGCGCGTCGCAAGCGCCTGCACGCTGCTCACTGGAGCCGCCGCAATGGCCGTCTTCGCTGCGAAACCCAGCTCTCAGGATGCCGACAGTAGCGGCCCGGCGAACGGGGTCTATATCGTCCAGATGAAACTTGCTCCGGCCGCTGCGTATAGGGGCGACATCTCTGGCTACAATGCCACAGCCCCGGGACAGGGCCAAAAGATCGATCCACTCGCGCCGGACACAGTGCGTTACGTCGGTTACCTCAAAGGGAAGCATGATGAAGCTCTCCAGAAGGTCGGCGGCGGTGCGAAGATTCACGATTATACAATTAGCTTTAATGGTTTTGCCGCGAAACTAACGGCCAAACAAGCTGCCTCACTCGCGACGCAGAAGGACGTCCTCGCAGTAACACCAGACGAACTCGTCAATCAGGATACGTCCTCGACGCCGCACTTTCTCGGGCTCGATGCAGCCGGTGGGATCTGGGAGCAGCTCGGTGGCCCGACCGGTACCAGAACTCGTTCCGGCGCTGGCGAGAACATTGTAATTGGTGTTATCGACTCCGGAATCTGGCCCACAAGCAGGAGCTTCTCCGACCGGGATGCGAACGGAAGGCTCATTTATGCGCCATTTGCGGGCGGCCACGGTAGATGCGAGGACAGCTCGCCAGACGGCTCGTGGAACGAGACCAATTGTAACAAGAAGCTGATCTGGGCGCGGCACTTCGACGCCGCTTGGGGCGGTGACGCCGCTTTGCTAGCACAGCGCCCCTGGGAGTTTGCTTCGCCGCGCGATTACAACGGCCACGGCACGCACACTTCGTCGACCGCAGGTGGAAACAACGGCGTGCCAACCACAGGCCCTGCAGCCGGATTCGGCCCAACAAGCGGGATGGCGCCCCGCGCGCGCGTAGCGATGTACAAAGCACTCTATTCCACGCAAGATGCTTCAACTGCCAGCGGGTTCACGTCTGATCTTGTCGCGGCGATCGATCAGGCCGTCGCCGATGGGGTTGACGTGATCAACTATTCTATTTCCGGGACGACAACGAACTTTCTCGATCCGGTCCAGGTTTCGTTTCTTTTCGCTGCGGACGCCGGGGTTTTTGTTTCCGCTTCTGCCGGCAACAACGGCCCGACTACGGGAACAGTCGCGCACCCCGGTCCCTGGCTGACGACAGTTGCGGCTGGCACGCACAATCGCAACGGTCGGGGTTCCGTGACGCTCGGAAATGGCGCAACTTATTTCGGTGCTTCCGTTGCGGCTGCTGTAGGCCCGGCCCCATTCATCCGCTCAACTGACGCTGGCCTGCCTGGTGCCGACCCAACTGCGGTTCAGCTTTGTTTTGCTGCCGTAGATAATGGCGGCACGCCCGTGCTCGATCCGGCGAAAATCACCGGCAAAATCGTGTTATGCGATCGAGGAGTGAATGCCCGCGTGAACAAGAGCCTCGCAGTCTCTGAGGCTGGCGGGATCGGTATGGTTCTCGCGAATACAAGTCCGAATTCGTTAAACGCCGATTTCCACTTCGTACCAACTGTGCATGTCGCAGACACGGATCGCGCCGCGCTAATTGCGTACGCCGCGACAGTCAATCCGACCGCGAGGATCAACCAGTCGACACTAACCTTCACCGACCCGGCACCCTTTACTGCATCCTTCTCATCGC
This sequence comes from Verrucomicrobiota bacterium, assembly GCA_046731855.1. Lineage (GTDB taxonomy): Bacteria > Verrucomicrobiota > Verrucomicrobiia > Chthoniobacterales > UBA10450 > Udaeobacter. Next base: position 1,655 of record JBKPLX010000243.1, read on the forward strand.
GCGGACCTTTGACGGCAGGCGGCGGTGATCTTCTTAAGCCGGACGTGATCGCGCCCGGTCAGGACATCCTCGCCTCCGTCGCGCCTCCGGGCAATCACGGTTTGGACTTCAATCTCTATAGCGGAACATCAATGTCCGCCCCACATGTCGCCGGGGTCGCAGCACTGCTGATGCAACTGCACCCAAACTGGTCGCCGATGATGATCAAGTCCGCATTGATGACGTCGGGCTACGACGTTATCGACACTGGAATTTCGGACGCAACGCGCATTTTCCGTCAGGGGGCAGGCCACATTAAGCCGAACAGTGCCGCCGATCCTGGGCTCGTCTATAATAACAGCTTCAACGACTGGCTCGCGTTCCTGTGCGGGACAACGAATGGAGTGGACCCTGACACATGTACTGCACTCGCGAATGCTGGGTATTCGTTAGACCCAAGCGATCTGAATGTCGCGTCGATTGCGATTGGCGATCTGGCAGGAGTCCAGACTGTCACTCGTAAGGTGACGAATGTAGGCACGTCAGCAGCCACTTACACGGCATCGACCACCCTCACGGGAATCACCGCGAATGTCAGTCCAAACTCGCTATCGCTCAGTCCCGGCCAAACCGGAACTTTCACGGTCACGTTCACTCGCACGACCGCGCCGCTCAATGCTTACGTCGGCGGCCAACTGACATGGAGCAGCGGTGGGCACACCGTCCGAAGCCCAATGGTAATTCGTCCCGTTGCTATCGCCGCGCCGCTTGAGGTGAGCGGCGATGCCTCTGGTATTTCATACTCGGTCAAGACCGGTTACGCGGGCACGCTCAACTTCGCCGCGCGTGGGCTCGTCCCAGCGACGGCGACTGCTGAAACAGTGGCGCAAGATCCCGATCAGACATTCGATCCTGCGGATCCGACTGGAACCATTCATGAGGACGTTGTCGTCCCGGCCGGCCTGAAGCTATTCCGCGCCGGGATCGACGAGGGGTTCATCACCCCATCGGGAACAGACCTTGACGTATACGTCTACCGCGGAGGGACACGTGTGGGCCAATCTTCTGATGGCGACTCAAACGAAATGGTGACGTTTACCGACCCACCCGCCGGGACGTACACCGTTTACGTGCATGGGTTCAACACCAACGGGCCGAGTGCGAGCTTCACGCTCTTTTCCTGGCAACTTGGCTCGACGAGCGCGGGTAACATGACAGTGCCGGGGCCGGCGACTGCCACCATTGGTGGCACGGTACCAGTGGATCTTTCGTTCAGCGGCCTCGTCAGCGGTACATGGTACCTTGGCCAGACGGTTTACAACGACGGATCGTCAGACATCGGAACGACGATCGTCAACGTGAAATAGATCGCGTACACATTTCAATCGACGAGGGCCGGCGCGAGCCGGCCCTCGATGCCACGTGGACGATTTTTCGTGCGTTTTGCAAACCAGCGACGGCACGATGCGACAGCGCGGTGCGCAGCTGTAACATTCACTGCGACCCTAAGCCTCATGTGTGGAGTTGAATCGGGGGAGCCGGATCCGACTCGCACGCCAGCTGTCACAGCGTCAACAACTGCGTCGCCAACGGCTACACCACAGGTCTTGTCTATGGAAACTGAGATACCAAAGAAAATCTTCGATCCCATCCTGAAAGAAGCTGCTTCGCTGGCCAAGACCCACCCCGAACAACTTGTGATCGTGCGTGCGGAGGCGGTGGTCTGGAATGATGGATCGCTCGGTTGCCCGGAGCCGGGAATTGAGTACACCCAAGCGCTCGTTAACGGCTATTGGGTCGTCATCAGTGCGGCGGCCCAGACATACGACTTCCGTGTCAGCCGCGACGGCAGCTTCCATTTGTGCCCAGCTGGTCGCGGTCGTCCTCCCCTACAATCGCGCGACCGTTGAAGTATCGACTGGTTTCGCAAAACGACGAAACGTTTGCAGGGCGATTGACAAACGGTTCCGGCTGGGATTAAATATTGGGCGCTAGTTTCCTTCCTCGCCAGCGATTCTCTCGGCGAGGTGTTGTTCGGAAATTCGCACGTTCAATCAGCAGTTGCATAACAATCCCCATCCATGGCGGGACATAGTAAGTGGTCGAAGGTCAAGCGTTTTAAAGGCGCGATCGACGCGAAACGCGGCAAGATCTTCAGCAAGTTATCAAAGGAGATCACCATCGCGGCAAAACGCGGCGGGGGCGATCCCAGTGCCAACCCGCGCCTGCGCAGCGCGATCCAGGCTGCGCGCACGCAGAGTATGCCGAACGATAACGTCGAGCGTGCGATCAAACGCGGCACCGGCGAGGGGAAGGATGCGCAACAATTCGACGAAATCGTGTACGAAGGTTACGCGTCGGGCGGCGTGGCCATCATTGTCGAAACGGCAACTGATAATAAGAACCGTACCGGGGCGGAGATTCGAAGCATTTTCAGCCAGCATAATGGCAATCTCGCTTCGACCGGAAGCGTTTCGTACATGTTTCACAGGAAAGGACAAATTACCGTTCCGCGGTCGAGCATTGACGAGGATCGGTTGCTTGAGATTGCCCTGGAGGCTGGCGCGGAAGAGTTGACAACCGATGACGATCAGTATGTTATTATCACTTCCCACGATCAGCTATACGCGGTAGCTGAGGCTCTCAAAAGTGCGGGCGTAACCACCGATGGGCAAAAGTTTACATTCATTCCCGATACGACTGTTGCGGTGCCCGACGAAGCCGCGTTACGTCAGGTGCTCCGCTTGTGTGATGCGCTTGAGGACGACGACGACGTGCAAAACGTCTATTCAAATCTAGAAATTCCCGACGAATTGCTGGCCAGATTGCCGGCCTGAAAAACTATTGCCTCCAGGAGACGTGTTAAGGCGGTGCTGCGCCGCGAAGAATTTAGCTTATGAACGAAGAAAACGAAAACCAACCTGTGCCCACTGAGTCCGCCTCGCCGGAGCAACGGCATCATCGCCCGCGCCGTCGTTTCCCGCGAAAACGTTACCGGGACCGGAGCGAGCGGTTCAGGCGCGACGACACAGAGAACTCGCCAAATTCTTCTTCAGTTAATGCTGATGCTGCCGGCGCGGCTACTGATGTCGAGACTATTGACCGGCCCGCCTCAGGCGGGCGCGAGGGGACGGAGGCTGGTGCCGAAGGCGGTGAACAAGTTCAAGCCGAGCCGGAATTCGGCGAAGGTATCATTGAAATCTCGGGCAAGGGTTTCGGGTTCCTGCGCGATGCGAAGCGGAACTTCGTGCAAACGCCGCAGGATATTTTTGTAACTCCGGAGATTGTTCGCCGTTTCGGCTTGCGCGATGGGATGTGGATTTACGGTGAGACACGGCGCGGTAGCCGCGGTCCGCAATTGGTCAAGCTGCTGAAGATCAACGGCGAGGAGCCGACAAAATATCAGGGGCTCACGCCATTTGAAGAATTGACCACGATCAATCCGAACAAACGAATCAAGCTCGAGACGGCGCCGGACCGTTACACGACACGGATCATGGATTTGATGACGCCGCTTGGCATGGGGCAGCGCGGTTTGATTGTCGCACCGCCGCGGACCGGCAAGACAACGCTGCTGCATCACATCGCCGAGGCAGTGGCAAAAAATCATCCAGAGGTCGTTCTGATCATTCTCCTTGTCGATGAGCGCCCGGAAGAGGTGACAGATTTTCGTCGTTCGCATCCAACAGCAGAACTGATGGCCAGCTCGAATGATGCCGACATCAAAAGTCATACGCGCATTTCGCAATTGGCGATCGAGCGCGCAAAACGCCTCGTCGAAGCGGGAAAACATGTATTTATCCTCCTCGATTCCATCACGCGTACAGCTCGCGCGTTCAATAATGCAATGGGCGGCGGGGGCCGCACCATGAGCGGTGGTATCGATGCACGCGCCATGGAAATTCCACGGAAGATTTTTGCCGCTGCGCGTAATACTGAGGAAGCCGGTTCTCTGACGATTGTCGCTACGGCATTGATCGAAACCGGCAGTCGCATGGACGAACTGATCTTTCAGGAGTTCAAGGGCACCGGAAACATGGAAATGGTGCTCGACCGGAAAATCAGCGACCAGCGAATCTATCCGGCGGTGGATATATTTCTCTCGGGCACGCGGCGTGAAGAGTTGCTCTTGCAACCGTGGGAACTGGAGAAAATCAATCTCATTCGGCGCGGCCTGGCCGGACACAAACCAGAAGAAGCTATTCAGCGGCTGTTGATGTTTGTGAAAAAATTCCCCACCAACGCTGAAATGCTCAAGGGCATTCCGGGCTGATCGGCCGCGATTGCCGGTCTCAACGCGATCGGACACAGTTCTCGATTCGTTGTGCGCACTCGAAAGCTCTCCAAGGTTTTTTACCGAAAAGTCCTTGGGAAAAAGCGGTGGCGCGAGATTTCGGAGCTAAGTACCTCGAGAATTCATCAAGCTGTCCTGCGCGCGATCGCAGCTGTACCTGCCCTACCGTCGAGCGGAGACCATCTCGATGTGGGCAGCGGGACCGGGGAATTGTTGCTGCTCGTTCAAGCGCATTATCCCTTTCGTTCGTTCGGCTGCGATTACACTGACAAGTTGCTGTCGGTTCCCGGTCCCAGAATCGATACGGTAGATCTGAATCGCGAACCGCTTCCGTACATCGATAATCGGTTTGCGCTCGTTACATGCGTCGAGACGATTGAGCATCTGGAAAACTATCGGGAGGTCATCCGGGAAATTTACCGTGTGCTACAACCAGGAGGTGTCGCTGTGTTTTCAACTCCAAATATTTTGAATCTGCGCTCCCGTTTGCGCTATTTGTCATCCGGCTTTTACAACTTGTTCGGCCCCTTAGCGCCTGACGAATCAGACATTCACACCACGCGCGGCCACATCAACCCGGTGAGTTGGTTCTATCTTTCGCATGCCCTTCTCAGCGTTGGTTTCCGCGATTTGAAACTGACAGTGGATAAATACCAGCGTCGCTCTCTTCTGGTATTTCCTTTCCTAATTGTGCCTCTCCGCGCCACAAACTGGATCGTTTATCGTCGCGACAAGAATACCTACGGCACGCTGGACGAGCGCAATGCCTGGGCTGTCCGAGCGATGAATTCGCCGCACCTGTTGCTTGGGCGAACGTTGATCGTTACCGCGGTTAAGCCGGCTTGATGTGCCGTTGATAGAGTGTCTGAATCGCGTTGCGAGCATCGAGATAATCGCTACGGAAAGCGTCGAATTCCTGATAGCCAAGACGAATGGCAAACTTTCGTTGATCATCTGGATCGCTCGGAAGCGTTGAAATGCTTCTGTTGTCGTATCGACGCAACACCTGTTCGCAACGGCGCAGGAACGCATAAGAGTTTTTGAGCTTCGCAACGTCCGACTTGTCCAGATGCCCGTGCTCGCGCAGCCGATCGACGGCCCGCTCCCAGTTCTGTTCCCGGATTTTTCCGCGCATCTGCAACGCTTGAACGAGAAACTCCGCTTCTATGATTCCTCCAGCTCCGGTCTTTAGATCGAGAAAATCCGATCCGCTTCCGCGCTCACGCCGAATGCGCTGGAGCATGTCATCGATTTTTACGAAAAGGTCGGCATCCTGGCATGCACGACGCCATGCTTGTTTTGCAGTCTCCATGAATTCGTTTTGCAACGGTCCGCTAATGCCGCGCGCGCGAGTCAGAGCCTGCAATTCCCAGGGCTGCGCTCGGCTCGCATAGTACGATTCGTACGTTTCAAGAGAGCAGACAACCGGGCCCTTTTCGCCTTCAGGGCGTAGCCTTGCATCCAGCGCCCAGATATTTCCCTCGGCAGTCGGCTGCGCCATGGCGATCATAAGATTCTGCGCGGCGCGAACGTCGTCCCCCACGAACAAAACGTCCAGGTCTGCGCCGTAACTGATCTCGCGTCCTCCAAACTTTCCCAGTGCGATGACGGTTAGCTGCTCACTTGCGAGAAGCTTGGCGACAACGATCAGACATGCTTCCGCGACATCGGAAAGCTCGGCAAAAGTCGCCGCTGGTTGGATAAGTCCCAGCACATCGCGCAGGATGATGCGCAACAGTTGCCTTTGCCGGTAGGTGCGGATCGGGTCCAGGTTGTTTGCATCTGCGCCTAACAAATCGAGGCGCCACAGATTTTCTGCTACCGACCGGGGTTCGCCAAATGTTGGATCGCGAGTGATGTCCTCCAGAAGCTGCGGACGCCGGATCAAAAGCTCGCTGGCAAAGCGGCTGGCATCGAAGGTTTTTACAACCAGCTCCAGTAATCGCGGATTTGCGACCAGAAGCTCAAAGAACAAACTCCGCAAACCGTAACCTTCCACGAGGCGAACAAATTGATTCAGTGCCGCGTCCGGATCTGCAGTCCTAGAAAGCCATCCCAGTAACGCGGGCCGCAGTTTGCGAAATACCTGACGCGTTCGCGGCGCGATGTGGAAACTTCCGGCACCCTGCACGAGATCGGAAAGCGCTTTGGTCGCTCGTTTCTGGTCGCTGAAAATCTCAAGGTCGTCTGACTTGGGCGGCCTCCCCTGAGTCGTAGGTGTTCCTGAAATAATCCGTTGAAAAATCGGACGCACTGCGCGCATCCTTTCTTGCAGCGCCGCGGTGAAATCTTCACCGGATGAAAACCGGAGGCTCAGTGCAAGACGTCGCAAAGCTTCCGGGTCTTGAGGAACAATGTGAGTTTGCTGTTCGCTCTCTATCTGCAAACGATGCTCTACACGGCGGAGGAACCGGTAAGTATTGTCGCAAGTCAGCACGTCCTCGCGTGGAAGAAGGTCCAATTGACGAAGCGCTCGCAGCGCCTTGAGCATGCTTGATTCCTGCAGGAACGGATGGCGCGCTCCGTGGATAAGCTGCAACGTCTGCACGATAAATTCGATCTCGCGGATGCCGCCGCGTCCAAGTTTTACGTCGCGTTCGAGCTTGTCCGCGCCGACGATGTCGCGTTCGATGCGCCGCTTGATACCGGCAATTTCATCCAGTAAATCGGGCGACACACTCCTGGGATAAATAAACGGCTGATGTTGCCGCAGGAATTCGTAAGCTAGCTCGCGGCTGCCGCCGATTCCGCGCGCCTTGATTAACGCCAGACGTTCCCAGGTTTCGCCGAACCCCGCATAATAGTTTTCCATGCT
>JBKPLX010000244.1:0-11513 GCA_046731855.1 Verrucomicrobiota bacterium
AATTCGGCCGCCTGCCGGATCGACATCGGTGCGCCCCTGACTACTTCGTCAAGCTGGCCGCCTTTGACAAACCTCATACTGAAGTAGCAAAAGCCATCGCGCTCGCCCACTTCGTGGATAGGAACGATCCTCGGGTGATCAAGGCTGGCGGCAGCTTCGGCTTCCCGGCGAAAACGACTCAAGTGCTCTTTGCTCGCCCGTTGACCAAGGCTAATGACTTTTAAGGCAACTGTGCGATTGAGACTCTTTTGCCGTGCCCGAAATACCACGCCCTGACCGCCGCGACCAACTTCCTCTAGTAATTCGTAGTCGCCCAGTTCTCCCAGCATCTCCGCGAGCCGTTCGTTTCTAATAGCCGCACGCGCTAGTTTACCCACTTGACCGGGGTCATCGGCTCCGGCTACAGCTTCCTCATCCAGTAAGCGAAGGCCACTCTCAAGAAGGCATCCTGGGCAGCCTCCCTGTGGCGCGTCGGCCGGGATTTCGGCGCCGCACTTTGTACAAACTCTTGTTACACTGATCATGGCTGCTTTTCCTCGCAGAGCTTTTGGAAAGCGGGATCACTGAGCAATTGGTCCCAGACGCGAATTCGCACCAACGAGAATGCAGAAATCATGCGCACAGCAAATTGGTGTTCATTGGTACCATTGCCTCGCTAGTTTCCCTTCGGCGCGAGGGAGGCAACAATCTTTTCAAAGCGCGGATCGCCTCGCAACGGATCCCAAAAGGGAAGCAGTTTCAGTTGGCCATAGGTGAGCCGGCTCGGAGGACGGATGGCAACTGCCAGTTGTTCGCAGGCCAGATCGTTGTCGCCAATCCAAGCGGCCGTCATGGCTAAATATTTGATCATCACGACACCATTGATTGCATCCTTTTCCACAGGAAGAAGCGCGACCGCTTGCCGGACTTCGCGAAGTGCTTCTTCTTTTTGTCCGAGTGCGGCGTCGATCAAACCCAGCACGCATAAGGGCGGACCGTAATTTGGTTGAGCCTGGATGGTCTTCTCCTGCTCTGCGCGCGCAGCGGTGAAAGCCAACCGCGCTATGTTTTCATCCTTCGTCATGTGGGCGATAACACCTTCTACGAATGGCCGACTGAAATTCACGGCTTCATCGGTAAAGGGAGGGTTTGAACCGGCTGCGATTGCCGCATTTTTTGCGGCAACCGGGTCGCGCTCCGCCAAGGCGCAAATCAGCAAACCATCGGCGATACTTTGCGTGGCGGCAGGATTTGCGGCGCGAATTGAATCGAGCGTTTGATGCAACTGGCGGGTATCGGCTTTCCAGTGGAAGTCCACGAATGCACGGGCGACTTTCGTATCGACATCGTTCGTCTCGACAGCCAACGCGCGGTCCAATACCGATTTTTCTTCGGCATAACGTCGGAGATGATGGTAGCTGAGCCCAATCTGCTGCAACGTAAAAGTGTTGCGCGGATCGAGCTCGATGGCGCGTTCTAGACTCCGCACTGCCTCTTCTTGTTTGCCTTGGCGACGCTGGATGTAACCTTTTAGCTCAAAAACCGCGGTATCATTAGGCAGGGTCTTGGCTGCAACATCCAACTCAGCCAAAGCGGCGTCATACTCCAAGTGGCCTCGATAGAGGTTTTGCGCACGCGCGAGGTGTGCTTCACCGGCGTCCGGGCGAAGACGAAACGCGCTCTGAATGGCGGCTTCTGCCATTGCTAGACGCGCTGGGGTATGGTCGTAACCGAGGAAGTAAATGCGGTCATGAGTATGAGCGAGTTGACAATACGCTTGGAAGAATGACGGATCCTGCGTGACAGCCTGGGTCAGTAAGTCGGCCGCCTCGAGCAAATCCTTTCTGGCGTTCCTGATGGCCAGAACATTTCTGGCGTGAGCGTAGAGATTGAATGCGGCGATGTCGCTGGTCGGCGGACGTTCGATTGCGCTCACTTCATTTGGCGAGAGTTTCGCCTGAAGTTCGTCGGCAATCGCCTTTGCGATGTTACTTTGAATGGCGAACACGTCCGCAAGGTCGCGGTCATAAGTCTCTGCCCATAGGTGCCGGTCGGTACGGGCATCGATCAATTGCGCATTGACGCGTACGCGGTTGCCAGCGCGTTGCACACTTCCTTCCACCACATTGGCCACCCCAAGTTGCTGGGCGATCTTGTGCAGGTTGCGGGCGACTCCGCTTTGATATTGCATCGCCGAGGTGCGGCTAATCACCTTCAGATCGGCGATCCGAGCCAGGTTAGTTAGAATTTCGTCCTGCACCCCATACGCGAAATAGGCGTTCTCCGGATCGCGACTTAGATTCTCAAAGGGAAGCACTGCGATGCTCTTTTCGGACGCAGGGCGAAACAACTCACTTTTCCAAGCTCTCCAACCCATGGCCGTCGCCAAAGCAGCCAACGCTGCAATCAAGGCAGCAATAGCTGGTTTCCGCCGCATCCATTTGTGGGTGTGTGTGAAAAATCCACTTCGCTTCGCCTGGATCGGTTCGTGCTTTAGCCAGTGTTCGAGGTCTTCGGCAAGCGAGAGAGCGGAAGAATAGCGGCGCTTGGGATCTTTCTCGAGACACTTCAGACAGATTGTCGATAGTTCGCGATCTACTTTCGGATTTAACAAGCGCGGTTGCCGCGGCTCAGTGTCCCGCAGCAGTCGGATCGTCTCGTAAGTTGTTCCTCCAGCAAAAGGCGGATGGCCCGTGAGCAGTTGGTAAAGCACAGCGCCCAGTCCATAGACATCGATCGCTTTACTGAGTCTTGTGCTTTCGCCGGCAGCTTGTTCCGGAGCCATGTAGCTCGGTGTGCCAAGGACGTCGATCGTCCGGGTGACGTTGCTTTGTGTATCTAGCAAGCGGGCTAACCCGAAGTCAGTGAGGTGTGGTTCACCACTTTTATCGAGCAGGATGTTTCCCGGTTTGATGTCCCGGTGGAGAATTCCGTGTTCATGCGCGTAATGAACGGTGCGCGCCACTTTCGCAATCAGTTCCGCCGCCTGGCGAATCGACATTGGAGTGGACCTGACTACTTCGTCAAGCTGGCCGCCTTCGATAAACTGCATGCTGAAATAGCATGACCTATCGCGCTCGCCCACCTCGTGGATGGGAACGATGCCCGGATGATCCAGACTGGCGGCAGCTTCAGCTTCGCGGCGAAAACGCTTGAGGTGCGCTTCGCTCGCGCATTGACCCAGACTAATGACTTTTAATGCAACTATGCGATTGAGACGCTTTTGCCGAGCGCGAAATACCACGCCCTGACCGCCGCGACCAACTTCCTCTAGTAATTCGTAGTCGCCCAGTTCTCCCAACATCTCCACCAAACGCTCGCTTCTGATAACCGCACGCGCTTGTGTGCCCGCCTGACGGGGGTTCCCGGCTCCGGCTACAGCTTCCTCATCCAACAAGCGAAGGCCACTCTCGAGAAGGCACCCTGGGCAACCTCCTTCCGGTGCGTCAGCTGGAATTTCCCAGCCGCACTTTGGACAAAGTCTGAGTGCGTTAATCATTGATTGGAGAGTCGTCCCGCACACTCCCCCCTCTTTTTCTGCGTAAAATTCTGACAGAGGTTACGCCCGAACCACAGCAATGAGATAGCGCAACTCATCTTCGATATCGGTCGGCACGGCGACCGTGTGGGCTATCTCCTCTCGCAATAGGGCTTGGTACCGCTGACGAAATCGGTAAAAGGCTTGTTTCACCGCGTTCTCCGTCATATCGAACTCGCTTGCGACCTGGGCTTGCGAAGGTCGTTCCGGCTCGTCCGTGAGCATCTTTTTCATCTCATCAAAGAACCGCAGATTACCGGCACAACGATACTCATCCCGCAGCCGCACCATCACTTGCTCCAGAAGCGTAAATGCCCAACGACGTTCGTAGATTTGGTCGGCTGTCAAGGTGTCGCTTCGTTCAACATCCACGCGCTCCCGCTCGCGAATCTCATCCAAGGGAATTAAGCGCTGTCCTTTGCCACGCTTGACTGCCATCGCGTGGCGCGACTCGTCGGCCAGAAAATTTTTGACCGACGTAAGCAGGTAAGAACGAAGCCGTCCCTTTTCCTTGCGGACAGCGTTCAGATCTTTGCGCTCCAGGAATAGGGCAAAGAAACCCTGAGTAAGATCCTGCGCATCTTCAGTCCTACTAGCCTGCCGCCGCACAAAGCCGTAAATTGGTCGCCAATAGGTGCGGCAAAGTTTTTCAAGCGCCTCCTCTGCCGCTGGCGATCCACCCTGTGCCTCCAACACTAGGCTCCAGTGCGTCGTGGTAAACGCCGCCGGGCCGTGAAAAGCTTTTTCTCCGATCTCGGTCAGTGGAGTAACCTGATCATCCGCAGGCACGCCACGATCTAATTAAAAAATAGCGCGGAAAGCAATCCTATATTGGCGTTAGATTTACAGGCGACACATCTGCCACTGCAGGTCAGGTATCAAACGCACGATAAATGGCATCTACAATGCGCAACGATTTTTCGTTTGGCAGAAGCGATTGCTCCATCTGATTCATCGCATAAGCGAATGAGATCCTGTTTTCGGGATCGGCAAAGGCGTGACTGCCACCGGCGCCCGGATGCCCGAATGCGTTTCGAGATGCGCCGAACAGTCTTCGCGCCGTGTTTTGTGGATCTTTCATGAAACCAGCTGAAAACGCTGTCGGTATTTGAAAAACGCGGTCCATCCCATCTGTCAGCATCGTGGTCATCCACGTGATTGTTTCTTCTGCGAAGAAGGCTTGCCCATCGAGTTTGCCATTATTCGCAAGCACGGAATAGAACTTCGCCAGTGCTGATGCGCTGCCAATACCGCCGAACGAAACAATCGGCTGCGCACGAATAGCAGGATTATTCATTTCGCTAACCGACTTCAATCCGTACGGCGAGGAGAATGTTTTGCGTGCCAATGTACCGGGCGTGACCAGATCAACATAAAAGTCCGAGCCGGACTGGCGGCTTTTCGGCTCCGCCCCGAAAGCTTTCGGGGTTTTTGCAGCATAAACGGTCGCCACACGTAGATTCTCTTCTTCGGGCAAACCGATCCAAAGATTGAGACCGAGCGGCTGCGCAAAAACTTCGCACCAATACTGCGACAGCGTTTTCCCAGCGATCCGACGCACGAGTTCATCGAGTAAGAATCCAAATGTCCGTGCGTGATAGCCATGTGCAGTCCCCGGCGGCCACAATGGCTTTTGCGCTTCGAGCGCGCTGATCACGGCGCTGTAATCCAGTATATCAACACGCGCATCCAAAGCGCAAAGCCCGGCTTGATGCGAAAGCAACTGTGACAAGGTTATTTTTTCTTTGCCAGCTTGCGCGAACTCGGGCCAAAACTCCGCGACGCGCCTGTCGATGCTAATCCTGTGCTCCTGCAAAACATGGAGGACACATGCGCTGCCAATGCCCTTAGTAGCCGACCACACCAGGACGAGCGTGTCAGCTTCCCACGGCTTTTCGTGGCGAGCATCGCAAAATCCGCCGTAAAGATCGACAACTGGTTTTCCATCCTGCCAGATGGAAACCGCCGCGCCTAACTCGCCAAACCTTTCAAAGTTTTCGCGGAACAAGGGTCTCAATCGCTCGCGAAGTCGTTCCGGATCGAGTTGCATGTTGGAAGTTGTAGGAGCGTTTGATTCGCTCGCGCCAGCTCGCTCACCCTGATGGGCTTCCCGTCTATGTCGCTCGGCGCCCGCCGGCTGCATTCTATGAAAACGCCAAGGCAAACGCAATGCCCGATAGATTCGATAATCAAAATAGGAGGGAGAAACACTATGAGCGTCCGGCCTATCGCATTACTGACGATCTTCTGTCTCAGCACGTGGCTAGCAGCGAGCGCTCAGCCAGGAAAGGAGACAAATATGAATCCGGCACAATCTCAGACGGAGCCGCGTACGCGCGCTCGAGCGAAAGCTAAGATTACCGTTCACAGTTCTGAAGCCAAGCCCTACGACCAAACCGCGAACCCGACGTTAATGGAGATCCGTTTAAGCGAAACGTTCACCGGAGATATCGATGGTGAATCACCGGTTCGGGCTTTACAGGTCCTGCGCGACGACAAATCTGCCAGCCTCGTCAGCGTGCAAAGATTCCGCGGAAAACTGGGCGGACGCCAGGGCACCTTCGTGCTTCAAGGCTCAGAAATCGTCGAGAACGGCAAGATCAAGGCGACATGGTTTGTCGTTCCTGGATCGGGGACAGATGGTCTTTTCGGGCTACGCGGCGAGGGCGGTTTTGAAGGTGACTTTGGAAAAGGGTCCGAGGGATGGTTGGATTATTGGTTCGAATGATGTGAGCAGCTGCAATCGTCTAGCTGCTCTCAAAAAAGCTATTCCAATACGCGCTTGCAGTGGCGAGACCGGAGAACGCCGCTCCATGCACTACAGCAACAGCCCTTCCAATTCGTCCAGCCGCCGTTCAAACAAACGCAACGTGCTCTCGATCGGCGCAGACGTAGTCATATCCACCCCTGCCGATCTCAACGTCTCGAGTGGAAATTTCGATCCGCCGGAACGCAAGAAATTGAGGTATGCCTCCACACTTCCGGATTCGCCGGCAAGCACGCGCTGTGAAAGCGCAACCGCAGCGGAAATCCCTGTCGCGTATTTGTAAACGTAAAATGCATGGTAGAAATGCGGAATACGCAGGCATTCCAAATCCAGCTCAGGATCGAGCATGAAGTTTTCGGCAAAATACGTTTCGAGAAGACTGTGATATTGCGACTTGAAAACCTCGAGTGTCAGTGCGTCGCCGCTGTCTTCGATAGCGTGGATGTTTTTCTCAAACTCAGCGAACATGGTCTGCCGAAAAAGCGTACCACGTAAATCGTCGATTTGCCTGTTGATAACGTAGGCGCGCATCTTTGGATCGCTCGTCGTTTTGAGCAGATAATCGGTGAGGAGCTCTTCGTTAAACGTCGATGCAACCTCGGCCAGGAAAATCGGATATTCGTAATCCTGAAACCGCTGCGAATTTTGCGCGAACCAGCTGTGCATAGAGTGACCGGCTTCGTGCGCAAGTGTGTAGACATCGGAGAAAACGTCCTCCTTATAATTCATCAGAATGTAGGGAGGCGCCTGGTAGCTTCCGGATGAAAAAGCGCCGCTGCGTTTGCCCTTCGTTTCGTATCGATCACACCAGCGACCAGTGCGCAGCCCTTCGGCGAGAATATCTACATACTCCTTTCCCAGTGGTTCTAGCGCGTCCAAGACCATTTCGGTCGCCTGATCAAACGTGAACCGCGTCTCAATTTCCGGCACGAGCGGTACATACGTGTCGTAATGATGCAGTTCCCGCAACCCAAGCGCACGGCGACGCAAATCGAAATAGCGAAAGAGCGGTTTCAAATTTGCGCGAACCGATTGAATCAACCCGTCATAAACCGCAATCGGCACATCGTCTGGGAACAGTGCAGCCTCGAGAGCGGACGAGTAATGTCTCGCTCGCGCGTGGAAGACATCTGTCTTGACGGAATAAGCAAGTGACGCGGCAAGGGTGTACTGATGGTCGCGAAATTCTGCATAGAATTGATGGAACGCGCGCTTGCGCAGGTCATGATCACGCTTGACCAGGAATGAGCTGAACGAGCTTTGGGTAAGCGGTTTCTGGCGACCCGTCGCGTCGACAAGGACGCCGAACTTCATGTCCACATCGGTCAATTGTGAAAAAGTGTCATCGTAACCGCTTAATGCGACGCTCCCTAGCGCGAGAAGACGTTCCTCAGGCACCGAGAGCACATGCGGTTTCATTCGGCGAATCTTGTGCAACTTGATTCGCCACTCAGCGAGCGCCGGATCGGCAACGAATTTGGCAAACGTTTCGTCATCAATCGCGAGAATTTCGGGAACAACAAACGCGGCCATTTCGCCGATCTTTGTGAGCAGGTTCTGAACCTGTCCAATCCGTGTAAGGTATTCGTTGTTGGTGTTATCCTCCGCCAGTTGCAATGACGCGTAGTGATAAATGCGCTCGATCTTCAAATCGAGCGCCTTTTCGAACTCGAGCACTGCTGCCAGCGTCTTCACAGACTCCCCTACTCTGCCCTTCCACTCCTGAAGCTTCGGGTATGTCTGCTGCAGCCAGGCAAAGTCATCCTGCCATTTGCCGACATCGGCAAAAACATGCTTCAGGTCCCACTTGTCAGAGTCGGAGATATCAGCGCGAGTCGGGATCTTTGCTTCATCCATGGGGAAATTGTCACACGGAACGCGCTCTCTTCAACGGGTGGAACCCGGCATAATCCTGGGACAAGCCTTCACCACTGAGACAAGGCGCCAAAATAGCGTCGCAGGCTTCGCCATTTCAGTGTTTCATGGCTTGCATGAAACGCCTTTTGATCTTGCAGCTATTCGGCGCTTTGCTGGCTGCAATGGCGCACGCCGCAACAAATGTCGACCTGGCGGCAAAGGCAACGAACGAGCTCGCTGTCGATCTTCACCGCCAACTCGCCACAGGTAACGACAACCTTTGCATTTCTCCCTATTCGATTGAAAACGCTCTCGCGATGACGTTTGCCGGCGCGGATGGGGACACGCGCACCGAGATGGCGCGTGTGCTCCATTTTCCAAATGACGCGACCGCGACGGCCTCCTCATTCGCTTCGCTTCAAAAGTCGCTGGAAGCAATGAGCGTGAAGACGGCCGCACTGGTAAAGAAATCCAAGGAATTTGGCGGGCCAAGCGAGCCGATTACCCTGAGCATCGCGAACAAACTCTTTGCGCAAAGCGGCTACACGTTTCGGCCGGCTTTCCTATCGCTGGTGAAGCAAAATTTCGGCGCGGCATTTGAGCCACTCGACTTCGTCGCCAATGCTTCAGCCGCGACCCAGCACATTAACAAATGGGTGGCAGACCAAACACACGACCGGATTCGCGATCTAATTCCCGGAGGCGCGCTTGATGAAACGACCCGGCTCGTTCTTGCAAATGCACTTTATTTAAAAGCGCCATGGGCCAGCGATTTCTCTGAGAATGCAACGCAACCTGAGCCGTTCTTCGTTCGTGGCGGGAGCGCACCTATAAATGTCCCGACGATGCGCAAAAAGAGCGAACATTTCGGTTATGCAAAGCGCGAAGGATTTACGGCGGTCAGCCTTCCCTACGCCGGTAACGATCTCCAATTCCTCGTTCTTCTTCCCAATGTGTTAAACGGTCTGCACGCGCTCGAATCAAAACTCTCAGGCGACATATTGGCTGGATGCGCAAAGCTTCAGACGCGCGAAGTCGATCTTCATTTGCCGAAGTTCAAACTCGAACCGCCCACCATGGCCCTGGCAGAAAAGTTTGAAGCGCTCGGGATGAAGACGGCATTCGATAAGCCACAGGGCAGCGCAAATTTTGACAAGATGGCGCCACGAACACCGAAGGAGTACCTCTATATCTCGCAAATCTTTCATAAAACCTTTATCGCCGTGGATGAAAAAGGAACGGAGGCAGCCGCAGCCACCGCCGTGGCGATGATGGCAGGGACAGCTCTGAGACCGCCTCCCCCGCCGCCAATCGAGGTGAAGGTCGATCGGCCGTTTATCTATGCAATTCAGCATGTGCCCAGCGGCGTCTGTCTTTTTCTCGGGCGTGTAACCGATCCTCGGTGAGACGTCCTACAGAAGCGATTCTACCGCGTAACTTAGTTTCCCATTCACAATTCGCGCTGCCGAAGTATATGGATGGGGCTGAGTTTTATTTGTATCGAGGATGTGCACCACCTCGACACCGTGCGCTTTAAGATAGTCGGAAATCAGAGACCGATGACAACGCCACCAGACCGCTTCTGCGCACATGACGGCAGCAGGTCCGGCGTCGACCGCAAGATCGAGAAGGCGCTTAAGACCTTTGTGGAACTCTTCTGTCTCCATGTAATCGGCGTAACCGCGAAATGACGCATTGCGCCAGGCTGTATTGAGGGAATCCTTGCTTGGTTTTCTTCGGCCGCCGAGCTCTGGAAAATGTTTGTAGAGGATTCCAGCTTTGCCTAGCGCGCCTGCTAGCGTCTCCTTATTGAATTGAGGATAGCGCTCCGATCCCGGCAAGCTTCTCACATCTGCAAGCAACCTGATCTGATTCGCCTGAAGCAACGAAATGAATTCGTCAATCGTTCGCGTCGAATGACCAATCGTCCAGATTCTCACCGATCAGGATAACCGCTCCCCAGAACACGCGCATCCATGGGGCTCCAAAGAACTTCGTCCGAAAATGTTTAATGCGCGGTTTTTGGCGGAGTCACTACTTCAGCCATCGACTTGAGCATCCGGCCCAGATCACTGTTGGTCGAGATAACAGCGGTAGTGTCCTTTTCAAATGCGGCGCGCATTACATCGAGGCTCCGAAGAAACGTATAAAGTTCTTGCGCGTCAGGAGGACTGAATGCGGCGGCATAGATGGAAGCCGCCTCAGCGTCAGCTTTCCCTTCAGTTTCAAGGGCATTCTTCGTTGCGGTGGAACTGATTGAGGCGATGTCGCTTTCTTTTTGGCCGCTGATATTCGCGGCCTCACCGCGTCCTTCGGAGCGAAATCGGGCAGCAATCTGGTGTCGTTCGCTCGACATGCGCTCAATAATTTTCTCCGCAACGGCGGGATTGTACTTGCTGCGTTTGAACCGTTCGTCGAGCAGCTCAATACCGAAGTCGGAAATCTTCTGGCGAGTGCGCTCGGTGATTTGTTTTTCGATCTCGCCGCGACCGAGCTCGATTTCCGGAATCGTGCTGGGAAGCACAGTACCGCTTTTTTCCAGTTCCTCATCACGCAACGGTTTTCGTCCTTTGGTTACCCGGATGATTTCTACCAGATCGTGCGCAGCGACAGCGGTTCGCGTTTCGCTGCCCAGAATATCATCCAGGCGCGAGAGTGCGCTGCGCTCGTCATTCAGTCTGTTGTAGTAGAGGAACGGATCGCTGATGCGCCACCGGGCAAAACAATCGACAATGATGTAGAGCTTGTCTTTGGTCGGGCATTCGGTCGGTGGCCCGTCCCAGGCGAGGATACGCTTATCGAATCGGTGCACTTTATCGATGACCGGTACCTTGATCTTCAGTCCGGGACTTGTGACGGTACGAACAATCTTACCGAAACGCGTGATGATCACAGTTTCGTACTGAGGGACAACGAACAGCAGCGTTCCCCATTTGAGGGCGGTCAAAATGAAAAGAATCCCCAGGATCGACATTAACCGGCTCTGCAAAAACCGCACAATGCTCGACACAACCCCGGGTCGTGGAGTGACATCGATCACGTTCATTGAGACACTTTGGGTTGATCGGCCGGCAGTAGCGGCAATGTCTGGAGAATGTTTTTCAAGCTATCGTCGACGATGATTTTCCTCTGCAGATTGGGCAGTATCGCTTGCATCGCTTCCAGATAGAGGCGCCTTCGCGTCACCTCCGGCGCTTTCTGGTACTCGGCCAACAACAATGAAAATTTTTGCGCTTCGCCCTTTGCTTCATTCACGCGACGAAACGCGTATGCTTCGGCCTGTTTCTCGCGCTCCTTCGCCTGGCCGCGCGCGTTTGGCACAGCATCGTTATACACGGCCCATGCTTGATTGATGGCGGTTTGCTTTTCCTG
>JBKPLX010000245.1:0-8215 GCA_046731855.1 Verrucomicrobiota bacterium
GCAGAGACGGGGCAGGGGGAGTATTGTCCCAATCAAGCGTCTCCAGATAATCGCGTACGAACTGTTTATCGAAGCTGGGCGGGCTTTTGCCGACCGCGTATTCATCCTTCGGCCAGAACCGTGACGAGTCAGGCGTCAGACACTCGTCAATCAAAAGCAATTCTCCATCGATGGTGCCAAACTCGAATTTCGTGTCCGCGACGATGATTCCTTTCTGCGCCGCATACTCGCGGCCGCGCGAATAGATTTCGAGACTGAGCGTTTTCACGCGATTGGCGATTTCGTCGCCGAGAATCTGAGCACATCGTTTCATGTTGATGTTCTCGTCATGACCTTGTTCCGCTTTTGTAGCCGGCGTAAAAATCGGCAACGGCAATTCTGAAGCCAGCTTTAGCCTGGCCGGTAGTTCGATTCCGCAAACACTGTGCGATTCCTGATATTCTTTCCAGCCAGAGCCAGCGAGATAACCGCGCACGACGCATTCCACCGCGAGCGGCTTTGTTTTCTTTACGATCATCGACCGGCCGGAGAGCTGCTCGCGGAACGGTTGCAACTCCTTCGGGAACTCTTCGAAATTTGCCGTCACGAGGTGATTCTTGATGTTACCGAAATGCTTAAACCAAAACTCCGAAATTTGGTTGAGAACCGCGCCCTTGTGGGGAATTGGGTCGGGCAGGATCACGTCAAAAGCCGAGATGCGATCGGTGACGACAAAGAGCAGTGTATCGCCCAGATCAAAGACTTCGCGCACCTTGCCGCTGCGCAGTTTCTTGATTCCAGGAAGCTCGATTGAAGTTTGAGGTAGAGTTTGCATGTGTCGTAGTGATTAGTGAGACGTTAAGGTGAGAAAGTTGCCAGTATAACTACTTCTCACTATTCACTGCTCCCACTTCACTTCAACTCATGGCCGGAATCGTTGTCAAACCGCGGGCGCGAATTTTGCACGGACACGATTGGGTGTTTTCAAGCGAAGTCTTGAAGGTCTTTGGGAAACCGGCGGACGGCGATGTCATCTCGCTCAAGGACGGTAAGGATCATTTAATCGGTAGCGCGATTTACAATTCCAAGTCGCAAATTGTGGCGCGCCGCTTCTCGCGCCGGAAACAGGACTTGGATCTGGATTTCTTCAAACGCCGAGTCACGCAAGCAGCAGAATACCGAACACGACGAAATGTCGATCCAGGCTTTTGCCGCGTTGTTTGGAGCGAAAGCGACGGACTGCCCGGGTTAATCATCGACAGATACGGCGACTGTTTTGTGATCCAGACGCTCACGCTGGCGATGGACATGCGAAGGGATTTAATCGCCGATGCGGTTATCGATCTTTTTGGAAAGGCCGCAATCATCGAGCGAAATGACGCGCCGGTCCGCAAGGCGGAAGGTTTGGAGTTGCGCACGAACGTTTTGCGCGGAGACGCGCCCTCGCGAATCGAGATCGGAATCGAAGGCGTAAACTTCGAGCTCGATCTCCTGCGCGGACAAAAAACCGGTTTCTACCTCGATCAAAAACACAACTATGGGATTGTTGCCGGATTCGCGCGCGATCGGCGCGTGCTGGACTGTTTCACAAACCAGGGGGCATTTGCATTGACCTGTGCGCGTGCCGGCGCATCGGACGTGACCGGCGTTGAGGAAAATTCAGAGAATGTCGCAACTGGGAAACGAAATGCAGCGCGGAACGATTTGAAAGTGCGATGGATCGAGCAGGATGTCTTTCAATTCCTGCGCGCTGCCGAAAAATCCGGGACGCAGTATGATTTGATCGTTCTCGATCCGCCGTCCTTTACTAAAACCAGGAGCGGATTACGCGATGCGTTGCGTGGTTATCGGGAACTGCACATGCGCGCGTTCAAGCTTCTCTCGAAAGAAGGTCTGCTGGCGACTTTTTCATGCTCGCATCACGTAAGTGACGCCGCATTTTCGCAAGCAGTTTCCGATGCGCTTGTCGATGCCCGGCGTTCCGCGCGACGCTTGCGCCGGTTCGACCAAGCGCCTGATCATCCTGTCCTGCCAACGATTCCCGAAACGGAATATTTCAAAGGTTTCCTTCTGGAAATGATGCCGGGGCGGTAGCACGCTCATATGTCATCCCGAGCGCAGCAAGGGACTTCCCACAGGATGATCGATTACGCTGACAACTCCAGGTGCCGTTAACTTCGTAGGCGAGGTCCCTCACTTCGTTCGGGATGACAACGCTGTTGGCAGCGAACAAATGTGAACCAGAAATTTTTCGCGCGTGCTTAATGAAAATATCTGGAATTCTGAAGTGACGCGTTTAATATGGCGCTCAGCGAGCCGGACGCGAGTCCTGATTTGTCATGGCAGAAAAAATTCGACCGGTTGAACAAATGCTCGAACTGAGCGAGGACGAAGCAAATTCTCCCGAGCATCTGGATTCACAGGTGCAGAAGGCGCAGGAGCAACTGCTCCAGCTCAAACGCCAGCAGGAGCAGATCGAAAAACAAAAACGCGAGCTGGAGGAATTAAGTCGTCGCCAGGACGAATTGGAGCACGGTCGCGCAGAAATGGCGGATAAACTGACGCGCTCACTCGTTGTGCTTGAACGCGAGGCCTACAACGCGCAAAGCCGGCTCGAGCAGATCCGCGCAGCCCGGGAGAGTTTCGGTCAACATTTGGAATTAATTGAAGCGATCGATCCCAAAAGCTGGAATCCCTCCGACCTACACAAAGAGCTGAGCCGGGCTTTGAGCACAGTGGACGAGGCGCGCACGGTGTACAACGAGCAACGCAGCCGGTTGCAGGCGGCCGGTGGAAATGAAGGCGATGCATCACTGCCAGACGTCGGGACCGATGCTTACGAGAGCCATGACGGACGTTCATTTTCTCACTGGTTCCAGATTGGCGTCGCACTCACTTTGCCGCTGATTATCTTTGGCGCCATTGCCCTTGCTCTCTTCGTTTGGTTGGCGAGCAAGTGATGGCGATGTTTCGTCGTTCGCCCAAGTCCAGCCCTGCGCTTCGCCGCAGACAGGAGGAAATTTCCCGACAAGAAGCGGAACTACGCGAGAGGCTCGAAAAACTCGAGCGGCTTGTTGCGAAGGTGCCCGCGATCGAGAAAAACAGAGCGGAGCAAGGACCAAAAGATAATCGAGCGGATAAACGATTCCGGGTCTCGGTCGCGGCGCAAGACAGAGGTTCCATGGGCGAAAGCAGAAGTTCCCGGCGTCCTCGTTCGTTGCGCAAAGAGCGACGGGAAGGCCAGATCATTTTTCTCCTTCTTGTGGTGGCGTTGGCCGTCGCAGTTATCTGGCTGATCAGCAACCTGCATTCTTAAGCGACAATTATGGCCGGGACTTCCGAGCTCGACGTTGGGTACGTCGCCAGACTGGCACGGATCAATCTCACCGAAGAGGAAGCAAGCGCTTTTCAGAAGCAACTGGATGGTGTGCTTAAGTACGTTGAAAAACTTCGCCAGGCGGATGTGCGTCACGTCGAAGCAGCTGCGCACGCGCTTCCCATTTTTAATGTTTTCCGTGAGGACGCGGCGAGCGACTGGTTTACGGCAGAGCAAGCGCTGAGCAATGCGCCTCGAAAGGCGAACGATCTTTTCATAGTTCCTAAAGTTGTAGAATGACGGAGAAGGATCTGCCGGCGTTGAGCATCGCCGATCTGCAATCGTTGTTGCGTCGACGGGAAGTTTCGGCGCGCGAAGTCATTGATGCTCTGCAATCCCGCATCGAAGCAGTCGATGGAAAAATCGGCGCTTATCTCTCTCTCGACATGGATGCAGCCGCCAGGGAGGCGGAGAAAGCGAATATCGATCTTCCATTGGGTGGTGTGCCGCTCGCAATCAAAGACATCATCAATGTTATGGGGCAGCCGTGTACCTGCGGGTCGAAGATTTTGAATGGTTATCGGGCCACCTACGATGCCACGGTGATTCAAAAATTGCGCGCCGCGGGTGCAATCCCATTCGGCAAAACCAACCTGGACGAGTTTGCCATGGGTTCATCCACGGAGAACTCCGCCATAAAATTGACTCGAAATCCGTGGGATTTGTCGCGCGTACCAGGCGGATCCAGTGGCGGTTCGGCGGCAGCTGTTGCCGCGGATGTAGCCTTTGGTGCGTTAGGCAGCGATACGGGCGGCTCAATCCGGCAACCGGCTGCTCTTTCGGGCGTCGTCGGCTTCAAACCAACCTATGGCCGGGTTTCGCGATTTGGTCTTGTCGCGTTTGCGTCGTCACTCGATCAAATCGGGCCGCTGACGAAAACTGTTTGCGACTCCGCGCTCATCATGAGTGCAATCGCGGGTCACGATCCGCAAGACAGCACCTCTCTCAATGAGCCGGTGCCCGACTATGTCGCAAAGCTCGGAAACGATTTGCGCGGGGTTCGCTTGGGCTTGCCGAAGGAATACATGACCGAAGGGATTGATTCACAGGTGAAAGCCGCGATTAACGCCGCGGTGGAGCAGATGAATTCGTTAGGGGCAGAGATTGTCGAGGTCTCTCTGCCGCATACGGATTACGCGGTTGCGGTCTATTACATCCTGGCAACGGCTGAAGCTTCAGCCAATCTCGCTCGCTTCGATGGGGTCCGGTATGGATATCGAGCGGAAAATCCCAAAGACATACTCGATCTTTATGGGCGCACTCGCGAAGAGGGCTTCGGGCCGGAAGTGAAACGGCGGGTTGTCCTCGGCACCTACGTTTTGAGCTCTGGCTATTACGACGCCTATTATTTGCGTGCCCAGAAAGTTCGCGAGCTGATCCGGCAGGATTTTGCGAAGGCCTTCGAAAACATTGATGCGCTGATTTCGCCCACGTCTCCTGTGCCGGCGTTCAAGTTAGGTGAACGCACCGCAGACCCGTTACAAATGTATCTTGCCGACATCTTCACCATTGCTGCGAACCTGGCTGGGATCTGCGGGATCAGTCTGCCATGCGGTTTTGCCGAAGTGGACGGGCATCGGCTGCCAATCGGGTTGCAGCTGTTAGGGAAGCCGCTGGATGAAGCGCGCATTTTCCAGATCGCGCATGCTTACGAGCAGAGCACAGACTGGCACAAGGCGCGTCCGCCGATCGCCTCGCCAAAATGATTCTGCCAGACACTCGGCCAAGCGAGAGCAGAACCAGGAGCGCCTTACCTGTCATTCTGAGCGAAGCGAAGAATCTCGGTGCTTGTTGAAGCCGAACCACCCGAAATAATCAGAGATGTTTCGCAAAGCCTGTCCTGAGCGACGTCGAAGGGCTCAACATGACAGAGGTGAGGACTCACCAGCGATGGCATTGTGGTCAACCATCAAGCGTCGATTCAATAACTCGCTCGGATTTCGCGTGTCACTTTGGGCGTTTGTGGCAGCGGCCACAGTTTTCTCCGTGCTTCCGATCCTGCGTTACTTCCGTGGCCACGGCATCTTTGATTACGAACTGTGGTACGCCACTGGCAAGCACGTGCTTGCCGGCGACGAAATCTATTTCTTTCGCGCCGGGAAGTACGATTTCATGTATCCGCCACCGTGCGCGCTCTTTCTGGCGGGTGCGAGTTTGCTTGGGCAGGGAGGAGTGATTTTTCTTCTGGTCGCGATCAACTCCGCGGCCTGGTTTTGCAGCGCGAAGCTGAGCGCCGTTCTGGCCGCAGGCGACGAAGGCATACCAAGCCCATGGCTATATCTCATTCCGAGTTTGCTGGTGATCGTTTATATCTGGTCGAGCTATCATCTTGGTCAGCCCAACCTTGTTTTGCTTAGCCTGATGCTCGGCGCTTTCGTTGCGTTGCAGGCGAAGCGCGAAACTCTGGCCGGTTGCCTTATTGCTGTTGCTGCTGGAATCAAAGCATTTCCGGTACTTGCCATCATTTATCTGGTTTACCGGCGCTATTGGAGGGCAGCGGCCAGTCTTGTCGCGGTGCTCGTATTTCTGCTTCTTATTTTGGCGGCGCCTTTCCGAGGATTCGAACGAGCATGGCGCGATCTCGAGCAGTGGGGCGCAGGAATGTTGAAGTACAGCGAAGTCACCGTTGGGCAGCGCCCAATGCGTAGCTATACGTGGAAAAATCAATCTCTTGTGGGCGTAACGAATCGGTTGCTTCGCCATGTTGATGCTGATGCTGCTTCCGCGCGGCACACACCGGTTTACGTAGATTTCGCCGATCTCAAGTTTCCAGTCGTCAATGCGATCATCGTCAGCGCGGCGCTGGCGCTCGGCATCGCGTTTATCGTAGCGATGCCTGGGCGCGGCATGCGAACGCCGGAGAGTGATGCGATCGAGTTCGGTCTTCTTCTTTTACTTATCCTGATGGTCACACCACTTTCGTTTGGATACTTTTATTCGTGGCTGATGCTGCCATTTGCGGTGATAACACAGCGAGTTCTCGTCGGAAAAAGCTCGGCTGTATTGTGGTGGGTATTGCCGGCCCTGGCGTTGCTTGCTCTCGGCGTCCCGTTCCCACGGGGCGCACAGCTGTACGGGAATACATTTTTCGCCACGTTGCTGCTGTTTATCGGACTGTCGATTGAGCTTTTGCATTTCAAACAACAAACGGCCCGCACGCGATCAGCTGCCGAGTTGTCTTCCTAAGCTGCAATAATCGGACTTTCTCGGCAGCAGATTTCCAACTTGTTTCCGTCGGGGTCCTCGAAGAAGAACGCATAATACCCCGGGCCGTAATCTCCACAGGTTTCCGGACCTTCCAGGTTTTTCCCGCCGGCCTGCCGCACCAGTTCTGCAATCTGATCGACTTCGTCTCGCGTATCGGCCCAGAATGCGATGCGTGTTCCGTTTGCGAGATGATTTTTGTCCTCGGTAAACCCGAAGAACTCGGACGGCTTGTCGGCGCCAGCAGAATAGAACGTATGGAAATCTCCGCCGGATTCCGGACTCGGCGACGGTTCGTGCCGTTCGCGAACAAATCCGAGCTGCGGTAAAAATTGTCCGTAAAACTTCTTCGCTACCTCCATGTTTTTCACTCGCAAATCAATGTGATCAAAACAACGCGTTTTCATTTTCGGTTCTCTCTTCGGACCATCAATTTCAGCCCTGACCAGGTTTCATCAATCGCGCAAACCTTTACATCGACGAATCCGAGCGGCAGCGCCACAGCGCGAACCACGTTTTCTGTCACATCGGTAGGTATGCCGGCTGATCTTTTTGGCCAGGAAACCCAAACCGTTCCGGTGTCCACGATTTTCTGGCGCAAGACAGACAATCTTTTGGCCAGTTCGCTGCGCTTCGTGATGAAAACGTGGACAAAACTCGAACCCACCTTCAGGCGATCGGAAAAAGTTAAGTCCTCGGAAATTGTACCGAGCAATCGACGATAATTTGTCGGCGCGTTGATTGTGATGAGGGTCAGGCCCGGTTTGATCCCCAACTTTTGTGGTAGTGGTGTTCCTGCGTAACCGGCCATCGTAGTGTGTTACTGACTTAACATGGCTCTGTCGACAACGTTCTGTCATTCCGAGCGAAGTCGAGGAATCTCTGGCTTAAAAGTGGGAGATGTCTCGACTTCGCTCGACATGACACAAATGGCGGCCCTTCAACGGAGCTAAGGATTTTCCAGTTAGTGCAGCTGGGGTCAGAACTGAATCAAAATTACCCGCAGCGGACCCCGGAAACTAAATATACTGGATTAGTTTCCATATTGTGCTAGGCACTAATGGATATGAAACCGGCACGAAAACCGCCGCCGCGCAGCCGAAAGCGCGATGCCAACCGCCAGCGGATCGTTGATGCCGCGCGGGTCCACTTTTTCAGTCATGGGTTTCGTAATGTGACCATGGATGACCTGGCGGAGGAGCTGGGCATTAGCAAGAAAACGCTTTACGCGCATTTTCCGGGCAAGTTCGATCTGCTCGAGGCCGTGCTGGCCGATAAATTCGCAAGCGTCCAAGCGACGCTGAAGGAAATTACGCGCGCGCGTCCGCACGATTTCCCGGCGACCTTGCAGGCTTTATTGGCCGGTACGCAACGGGAATTGGATGAGATCAAGCCGCCGTTCGTGCGCGACATGCGCCAGAAAGCGCCGGAGGTTTTCAAAGTTGTCGAACGCCGTCGCGCGGCGCTAATCCAGCGCTACTTCGGGAAATTTTTTATCGAGGGGCAACGGGCGGGAATGGTGCGCAAGGATGTTCCAGGCAAGCTGATGATCGAAATCTTGCTGGCGCTGGTTCAATCGATCATGAATCCGCCGAAGATGGAGGAGCTTGGGATGATGCCGAAGGAAGGTTTCGCCGGAATTCTGAAAATCATTCT
>JBKPLX010000246.1:0-23217 GCA_046731855.1 Verrucomicrobiota bacterium
GACCTCACGACCGAGATTTTCTGCAACATCGAAACTCGCTTCTTTTTCACCCAATGAAATGAGAACGCGTCCTTTGTTGCCGTTCTCAGGTCGTTCCAGGCGCACTTTCGCGCCGGTACTCCCACCCTTGCGAACACGACCAATCTGCTCCTCAGGTGCTTTGCTAAAGGCGAATATTGATTCCTCAAGGGCTGTCTCTTCACTCTTGCTCTGACTCATGCTCGTGCTCGAACTCGAGGGCGGGCGATTCGAAGAATCGTCCCTACCTAGGTCTGGGGCGGTGCCGCGTTTAAGTTCGATGTTGGCCAGACCCATGGAGAAATTTCCGTTCTGCGGATCGTCGGCCAGCAGCCAGCCATCGAGATGCTGATTCATCATCGCGGTCGCAATGGCGAAATGCAGCGCCGGCGCTCCGCCGTCATTCAGTGGCTTTGGGTTGAGCTTTGCTTCGATCGTTGGGGCGTAATCAATAATCCTCAAATGTGCACCGCTCGCGAGCAGGCCAAGGTCGCGTGGATGCTGTGGCGTCGGCGGATGATGCAAAAACTCCGCCGGATAGCCCTTTACGATTCCATCCACGTCGTGAACGCGCAGCTGACGTTCGTCGACCAAAAGCCGATTCGTTGGTGGTTCGCCTTTGAAAAGCGTGATTGTTCCTTCGATTCCCCAAATTCTACCGATAAGCGATCCGATCAGCAGTGTGATGATACCGAGATGCGTGATGAGAAACGCGAGATGATGTTTGCGCCACGGCCAACGAGAGAGAGCGGAACAGGCAAGATTTGCCCCCAGCAAAACGAGCCAGAGATTAAACCAGGGCGCCCCGTAAACATAGGCGCGCGCAACCTTCGCATCGAAGCTCGATTCATAGAGCGTGCCGACTATTGCAGCGACGATGATCACAGCAAGCAGAACGACCGCGAGCTTAAGGGATGCGAAAAATTCGAAGATCGGATTGTGCTGCCAGGCGGGCCGCTCAGATGAATTCGAGGTTGCCATGCGAAGATCGACACTTTCCGCGAGTTGATGCCCTGCTTCAACTGGCGAACGCTTTCAAAGTCTTGGCGGGATTTCTCACCTCACACTTGCTACGGCCACCTTGACCCTCGTCGTGCGACTTCCTAACGTCGCCAATGCCCAATGAGTCGTTCGAGCTACTCCAGGTTGATGGGGCACAAATCGCTTATCGTCGAATTGGGAATGGCCGGCCGCTCGTGGTCCTGAACGGCTTCGCGGCGACAAGTGCGGATTGGGATCCTTCTTTTATCGACAGACTTGCCTCTTTCAACGAGCTCATCCTCTTTGACAATCGCGGAATCGGTCACTCCACGGACAACGGACGGCCATTTGACATAGCTCAACTCGCCGATGACGTGCAGCGAGTAGTCGAAACGCTCGGCGTCGAGCGGGTGACCATCCTCGGATGGTCGATGGGTGGTTTCATTGCCCAGACGTTCGCCTTGCAGCACCCTGAACATATTAACAAAATCATTTTATTATCGACGGCTCCCGGAGGAGCCGACGCAGATCGCGCCTCAGCTGAAGTGTGGTCACAACTCATCGATATGTCGGGAACGCCTCATGAGCAGGGGCGTCGCTTACTGTCATTACTTTTTCCAAGTGACATTGCCGAATCCGTTTATCGCGAATTCGGCGATGTCGTAGCAGCAGCGCGTGCGCAGTTATCTCCCGATCTCATTAATCGTCAGGCCGCGGCGATTGAGGCGTGGCACAGAACTGGCATCGGGAACCAACTGCGGGAGATAAATGCGCCCGTGCTAATTGCCGCTGGCACGGCCGACATTGTGGTTCCGCCATCCAATGCGTTGAGGCTGGTTAACGCTATTCCTGGGGCTTGGCTCGCTCAATTTAATGGCGGAGGCCACGCTTTCATGGCCCAGTATCCCCAGCCAGTGTCCGATCTCATCAACAGCTTTCTCGAGCTTGGTTGAACAATTCGGCCCGCTCTGCCAAGAGGCTCAACGCGTCCAGGCTTTCCAGCGTTTGCGGATTGGCTTTGCGTAGCGGTCCACGTCGATCTTTTTCAATCGTTTCACGCCATCTTTCATCGCATCCGCCGATTGTTCATATTTCTGTTTCGCTGATTTGAACAACGGCCAGAGAAATGGCAGCGAAAGAACACTCCAGTTGAAATCTCCCAGTGGCGATTTTACCTCGATTTCTGTTTTTCGCTCGCTAGTCGACGCAAAGCGGATCGCCAAGCCTATCGCGATCCCGAGTCCCAGCGCGCCAAGGATAGTTGGCACCGGATTTTCGCGTACGAAATATTCAGTGCGCTCCCGCGCACGGCTGGCTTTCTCCTTTGTCTCATCCCACGTCTGGCTCACGGCCGTGGAAAATTTGCTGGTTGCTTGACGAAACTGCTCACGCCCACCCGAGCCAATTTGTTGCCCGCCCGGCTGAACCGGCGTCGGTAGCGGTTCGTCCCTTGTAAGATTGTTTTCGTTCGGATTCATCATACACAAATGCAATCGTATCCGGCGGCCTGATTGCGTCTCTCTACTTCTGTTTCGCTCTTTGAAATGCGGCGCTGATCTCCACGCAACGCGTGTGTCGCGCCGCCAAGAAGTCGGCGGTTATAATAATTGGCGATACGCGTCATAAATATCCTCGCCCCAAACGACAAAAATCACTTTGTCGATGCTGTCCTCGGTCGCGAGAAAATCTCGAGCGGCTTTCAAAGCGATCTGAGCTGCGTCAGGAACCGGATAGCCATATGCACCACAACTGATCGCAGGGAATGCAATTGTCTTGATTCCATTTTCGACCGCGAGTTGCAAGGAATTCCGGTAACAGTTCGCCAGGGTCTCGGACTCATGCTGTTTTCCTCCTCTCCAAACCGGACCGACTGTGTGAATGACAAAGCGCGCGGGGAGATGATATCCGCGAGTAATTTTTGCTTCGCCGGGTCGACAACCGCCGAGAGTCCGGCACTCAGCAAGCAGTTCAGGCCCAGCGACCCGGTGAATTGCGCCATCGACTCCTCCGCCACCAAGGAGCGTCGTGTTCGCAGCGTTTACAATCGCATCGACATCGAGTTTCGCGATATCGCCCTGGATAATCTCAATTCGGCCATCAGGATTGTTCATTGTTACGGCGCCAGCCGATCGATCACCCAAGTAGCATCGGACCGGCGGGTGTAACGAAAACGATCGTGCAATCGGTTCGGTCTGCCCTGCCAGAATTCGATCATATCCGGTTTCACTCGATACCCACCCCAATGCGGTGGCAACGGAATGCGCTTGTCACCGAAGCGCTCGGTCATCTCTGCCATGCGCGCATCCAGCACGCGGCGTCCATCAACCACCTGGCTCTGACGCGACGCCCAGGCGCTCAGCTGGCTCCCGACTGGACGGGAATGAAAATAGGTTTGCGATTCATCGCGCGAAGTTTTTTCAGCTTTCCCGTTAATGCGAATTTGTCGGTCAAGTTCGATCCAGTAAAATGCCAGCGCTGCGTACGGATTGGCATCGAGCTGCTTGCCTTTTTCGCTCTCGTAATTGGTGAAAAAGACGAACCCATCTTGGTCGAAGCCTTTCAGCAGCACAATGCGCACTGATGGTCTGCCTCTAGCTCCAGCTGTGGCCAGGCTCATTGCATTGACATCGCGAATACCGGCCTCAATCGCTGCCGTGAACCAGTTTCCAAATTGTTTGATTGGATCGCGATCGAGGTCGCTCCGGCGCAGACCTTTCGCCGCGTGTTCGTAACGCGAAGCGGTGGGATCACGCGGGGTTTCCATCACGATCGAGAAAGTTTCCCACAATATTGCGTTGCAAGGAAATTGTCGAACCGGTAGCAGAGCTAGGAGCGGGCGTTCAGTCCGCTGTACGAAAGTGGAATGCGCTCCTTTGCCCGGATCACGAAACGCGCAAGGTTTAGCTGTAGCCGGGGTCGCTGATCTCGATCGGACGTAAGCGACGGATTCAACAATAGCTTACGGTCGGCTCTCGTCTTTGGGTAAGGCTGCGGCAGGCAGGAACGCCAGTTGTGCCTGCGTCCCTGCTTTGCTCATTTTGATTTGCGCACTCACGTCCTGGGTTTGCTTGGCCTGCTCTTTGACCATCACAGTGAGAGCGGCCATTCCCTTCTCCAGTTCCTGCACTTTCCGTTGTTCTTCGAGGAATGCCCAGTGTTCCTTGAGAAACTCGTTGAGCAACATCGCGTTTACCTGATCGTAGCGCACGCTGTTGACCTCGCCCTTTTCATCGCGGACCACGAGATCAGGGTTTAGGTTCCCAACATCTTCCGCTACGAGTCCAAACTGCGATGTACCGGCAGGATCGATCTCCTTCTTGTAACGAAAAGTGACCGGCTTAAGTGAAAAGAGCGCTTCGCTGGCTTTGTCCATGGGTTTGATCTCTTCTTTGAAGCGCTTTGAGGAAGTCGCGGTTCCCAACTGACCGTTTGCAGCTACAAGCACTGCGACGCCGCTTGGGATTGTCTGCCCGCTAATCCCCCGAATCACGGTGGTGATGATATCCGGATTACCGATCCGGATGGTGTTGCTTTCACCTGCCACGCCCTGAACATCAAAGCCGATATCGATATTGTTACTATCGCTTTTGAAAAGGTTGTGTCCTGCATTCTCACCCAATGCGGTGTTGGAGCTGCCGGTACTGATGCTCGAAAGCGCGCTAGCGCCTACGGCAGTGTTGCCGACACCTTCGGTATTGGCAAAGAGCGCATGATCACCGATGGCAGTGTTAGAGCTGCCGAGCGTGTTATCATGGAGTTCGCTTAGTCCAGTGGCCGTGTTGAAGTCACCGGTAGTATTGCTAACTAGTGCTGCAACACCAGCGGCCGTATTCTCATTGCCCGTGGTGTTAGCCGCGAGTGCACTAACTCCAATCGCCGTGTTGGAACCGCCAGTCGTATTGGAAACTAATGCTGCAACACCATCGGCCGTGTTTAGGCTGCCAATGGTGTTGCTAGCGAGCGCGTTATCACCGATGGCCGTGTTATCGGTGCCGGTAGTATTGTTAAAGAGTGCTAGGGCACCGGTGGCGGTATTGGATCCGCCAGTAGTGTTGCCAAGTAATGCGCTATCACCGATGGCCGTGTTGGCCTCGCCGGTGGTGTTGCTAAAAAGTGCAAACGCTCCCGTCGCCGTGTTGGCGCTGCCCGTGCTATTGCTCAAAAGCGCCCCTGCACCAGTAGCCGTGTTTTCCTCTGCCGTGTTCCCAAGTAGCGTGCCTGCGCCAACGCCTGTATTGAAGTTGGCGTCAGTCACGCTCAGGAGTGAAAATAAACCAATGGCCGTGTTGAAAGTGCCAGTGGTGAGACCAAGAAGGGCGTTCTGTCCTTCTGCCGTGTTGCCTCCGTCATAGCCGCCGTCTGGCGCGGGAACAACCGCGAAAACGTTCGGCGTGTCACAAACTCCGAACCATGCGAACACTACGGCGACGATCAGTATGCTCATGCGTTTCATTGCGTTTTCTTCAGGGAGCTCTTTCATTTCTTGTCCTTCCTCGTGGTTTTTAATTTACCGTTTGTCAGTCTTTCGTTATGCGCGGGTCGGATCTGGAACGAGCCCTGCGCGTAGTGAAAAATGCCGGGCCCGCTTATGAAAGTCTTTAGGCTGCCGCTGAATTTTTCTGAATTGTTCTGAAACCGCGATGCAGACGAGTTCCATTCACATCTATGACTTCGGCGGTTTCAGATCGACACAGCGAGGCAGCTCTTACGCCGACTGGATGGGACACCGGTTCCACTCACACCGAGAGTGTTCGAAACGTTGCTCTACATGGTCGAGCACCACGATGCCGTCCTGGGCAAGGAACGGAGGCGGTGGCCCGATTCGATTGTTGAGCAAAACAACCTGGCGCAAGCGATCTCGAAACTTCGACAGGTCTTCGGTAAACGCCGGGCTCCCACAACTACATTGTCACCGTCCCGGGTCGCCGCTATCGATTTGTCAACTTCGGCTGCACCAAAGGTGAACCGCTCACAGAGCTGTCGCTACAGGCCTCGGCGCAGTGCTTTGACGCAGTTTCCCGATCACCTTTGGAATGACTTCGAGAGCGCGATCGATTTGCGTGCCGGTGTTGAACCTGCCAAAAGAAAAACGCAGACTCCGCCGCGCGCCATCGCTGCCGGGATTCATTGCTCTTAACACGTGCGAAGCTTCCTGCGAGCCAGTCCTACAGGCGGAGCCCGCCGAGCAAGAAATTTGCTGTCGATCCAGTAAGAGAAGTGCCGCTGAAGATTCGATGCCTTCAAATGATAAACTGGACGTGTTTGGGATTCGGGGCGCGCCGGCGCCATTCACTGATGCGCCGTCAACTGTTTCGAGTATCGATTCTTCAAATCGATCGCGCATCGAACGAATGTTGCAATTGCCTTCTGCGAGATATTTGAGCGCGAGCTCCGCCGCTTTTCCGAGACCGACAATCGACGCGACATTTTCCGTTCCGCCGCGGCGCCCATTTTCCTGGCCTCCGCCCGCAATTAGCGCGCTGAAGCGGGTTCGCCGGCTGATATAAAGTGCGCCGACGCCTTTCGGGCCATGAAATTTGTGTGCGGAAAGGGAAAGAAAATTGATCGGCGTATCACGCAGACGCATCGGGATTTTCCCGGTCGCTTGTACAGCGTCTGTATGAAACAGCACGCCTTTCTCGCGACAGATTTGAGCCACTTTCTCGATAGGAAATAACACGCCGGTCTCGTTGTTTGCCCACATGATCGAAACAAGCGTCGTTTCGGGGCGAATCGCAGCCTCTAATTCGCCAGGATCGAGATTGCCATGTTCGTCGACGCGGAGAAACGTGACATTGTATCCTCTCTTTACGAGATCCTGACAGGGACGCAGCACAGCGCTGTGTTCCACCGAACTCGTGATCAAATGTTCGCCACCGCGAATCGCTGCTGTGGCCGTTTTACCACTAACCTGGAACTGCAGCGCCGAATTGATTACGGCATTATTGGATTCTGTGCCGCCGCTGGTGAAAACAATCTCCGTCGGCTCACACCCAAGCAACGCCGCCAACCGTTCGCGCGCAAGGTCAATGGCTTTCCTCGCCATGGCGGCGAAGCCGTATCCGCTCGAAGGGTTGCCATAATACTTGGTCAAAAACGGCAGCATTTCCTCGATCACCGCAGGATCAAGCGGCGTGGTAGCGTTGTTATCGAGATAGATGATTTCGTTATCCGTCATCGTGCGTTTTCGACCCGAGGGTTGTTACTCCTTCAGAAACAGGCTCGGAGAAAGAGCATGAGCACGACTATGAGTAAGAGCAAGAATAAGAAGAGGCAAATCAGCTCATTGGAAACTTACACTACTTCCATTTAGTCTCCTGCGCATGATTTCGATCTGGGAGCTGGCGAACCCGCAACTGCGCGAGGTCACGGTTTATCAGCCGGGAAAGCCGATCGAGGAAACGGCTCGCGAACTTGGTCTCGATCCAGAAGCCATCATCAAGCTGGCTTCGAACGAGAATCCGCTGGGCCCCTCTCCCAAAGCAATGGAGGCAATGCGTGAGGCATTGGAAAAAGGTCACCTTTATCCGGACGGCGGCGGATTTTGCCTGTGTAACGCAGTGGCAGCCAAACTCGGCCTCAGCCCGGAGAACGTGATTCTGGGCAACGGTTCAAATGAAGTACTCGAGTTTCTTGGTCATGCGTTTCTTAAGCCCGGCGATGACGTGGTCACGTCGCAGTACGCGTTTGTTGTCTACAAATTAATCGCGACCTCGTTTGGCGCGCGCACGATCGAAGTGCCCAGCCCGGATTATCAGCAGGACGTGGACGGAATACTGGCCGCGATTACACCGAAAACCCGGCTCATTTTCGTCCCCAACCCCAATAATCCAACCGGGACCTTGCTTTCGCAGCGCAAGATCGACCACTTCATGTCGCGCATCTCTGAAAATATGATCGTTGTTTTCGATGAAGCTTATTTCGAATTCCTCGATCATCCCCCTGATACGCTGCAATTCGTTCGTGAAGGAAGGAACATTGTTGTCCTGCGCACGTTTTCGAAGATTCATGGACTGGCCGGCTTGCGTATCGGCTATGCCGTTGGGCCGGCTGAACTGGTCCAGGTGCTCCACAAAACGAGGCAGCCATTTAATGTGAACAGCATCGCCCAAGTCGGCGCACTCGCAGCGCTCGAGGACGACGAGCATCTCGGCGATACCAAGCGGGTGATCGATGAAGGTCGCGCTTACCTCCACGAACAATTCTCCAAAATGAAAATTCCCTTCGTACCAGGGACGGCGAATTTCGTGATGGCTAATGTTGGCGACGGGCATGCCGTTTTCGAGAAACTTCTGAGGCAAGGTGTCATCGTGCGCCCGCTCGAAGGGTACAATCTGCCCGAATGGGTCCGCATTTCGGTTGGCACAATGGAGGAGAACAAGAAATGCGTGGCGGCACTGAAAGCAGTGATGCGCGGCCAGTAGCCCAAGGAAGTTAGGTCGAAAAGAGGCATTGGTCCGCCGACTTTAAGCACGAGCCACGCGATGTTGTTCGCATAATTTGGCAACCGAGTCTGTTGTCCTACAATTCGCTAGGATCATGATTGTTCTCGACACCATCGCTGCCGTCTCCACACCGCCCGGGGAAGGGGCGATTGCGCTTGTGCGCGTCTCAGGGGCGAATGCGGTCGGGGTAGCTGACAAAATATTCCATGGCAAAGAGACGCCATCCCAATTTGAACCGCGCGTCCAGCATTTTGGCGAGATTTTTGGCTCAAAAGGCCGATTGATCGATCAAGTAGTGCTTTCCGTCCACCGCGCGCCAGCCAGTTACACAGGAGAGGATTTGATCGAGATCAGTTGTCACGGGGGAACGCTGGTTTCTGCAAAGGTCCTTGAAGCGTGCTTGCGTGCTGGTGCCCGCGCGGCACGTCCGGGCGAGTTCACCGAGCGCGCCTTTCTTAACGGCAAAATGGACCTCACTCAAGCCGAGGCGGTAATCGATCTGATCCGCGCGAAGACCGACCTCGCTCTGCGCTCGGCCACCGAGCAACTCGAAGGAAGGCTTGGAGAACAAATCAGGAAAATTCGCGATGAGCTGGTGGAACTGCTCGCGCACATCAATGCGTCAATCGATTTTCCTGAGGACGGCATCACGCCGGACGAAGGCGAAACACTGCGCGCGCGACTCGGTTCCATTCGCGAAGAAATAACAACCTTGCTCGCCACTGCTGATCAAGGACGCATTCTGCGTGAAGGCGTACGCGTCGTAATCTACGGAGCAACAAATGCTGGGAAATCGAGCTTGCTCAATCGACTCCTGGGCTACGATCGCGTGATTGTGAGCGATACGCATGGCACGACACGCGACACCATCGAAGAAACCGTCAATCTGGGCGGCCTGCCCGTCCGCTTGCTTGATACGGCCGGTTTAAGAACATCCACCAGCGAACTGGAGCGTGAGGGCATCGTCCGCACGGAGAAATCGCTGCAGCTGGCCGATCTGCGACTCCACATCGCAGATCGCAGTAGCTCGAAACCTCCACATTTCCAGGAACGCAGCCGCGACTCCAACGAAATTGTCGTTCTAAACAAGAGCGATCTGCCAGAGAACAGTGACTGGAAAGATTTCGGCGCATTGCGAATTTCGTGTCTCACAGGGGAAGGTCTCCCGGAATTGCAAAAGGAAATTCTGGCCCGAATCACGAAACAAAATCTAAAACCTGAGAGCACCGTTGCGATTAATACGCGCCATCGCGATTGTCTGCGTCGCGCTCTGGAATCATGCGATCGGGCCACGACAACACAAGCCGAGGGCTTGTCGTCGGAATACGCTGCGATTCATCTTGATGACGCACTACGCGCGGTCGGGGAGGTAATTGGTGTTGTCGACGTGGAACAGATTCTCGACTCGGTGTTCAGCCAGTTTTGCATCGGGAAATGAAACTGACGTTGAACCGTTACATCGTTAAAAAGGTTAAATCACTAATCCCTTCGTAACTTTTTTAACCTTTCG
This sequence comes from Verrucomicrobiota bacterium, assembly GCA_046731855.1. GTDB lineage: Bacteria > Verrucomicrobiota > Verrucomicrobiia > Chthoniobacterales > UBA10450 > Udaeobacter. The sequence continues at coordinate 9,955 of JBKPLX010000246.1, forward strand.
ACTGAAACGGCAGTTGACATGAAAGATCTCTACGAACGACTCGTTAGGCCGCTGCTGTTTTCGCTCGATGCTGAGACTGCGCATCATTTCACAATCGCATCGCTTTGCAGGGCTTCGCGTTTTGATCCTGCGCTCCGTGTGTTGAAACGGTTCGCGCCGCCGTCGAAACCAAAAACGTTGTTTGGCTTGACCTTTCCGAATCCAATTGGCCTCGCCGCCGGGCTGGACAAAAACGGCGTCGCCCTGCCTGTCTGGGCGGCGCTTGGGTTTGGTTTCATCGAAATCGGAACCGTGACCGCCATGGCTCAACCAGGAAATCCCAAGCCGCGCGTCTTTCGACTTCCTGAGCAGCAAGCGCTGATTAATCGTCTCGGATTTAACAATGACGGCGCCGATGCCATCGCGAAACGGTTGCACGGGCTGCGGGAGAGCGGGCGGTGGCCTGGGGTTCCGGTCGGAATCAATATTGGCAAATCGAGGACGACGCCGCTTGAACGCGCAACAGACGATTACCTCTACTCGTTTCGATTGCTTCGCGATTTTGCAGATTACATCACGTTAAATGTGAGCTCGCCCAATACGCCTGGCCTAAGGGAACTGCAGGAACCGGCGGCGCTGTCACGATTGCTGCACGCAATTGGCAGTGAGCCGGCGCCGGTCGCTAAGCCGCTCGTTGTGAAGATTTCACCTGACCTATCGTTGGTCGAATTGGAGGCAGTCCTTGCGGCTTGCGAAGAAAACGGAGTCGCAGGGATCATTGCGACAAACACCACGCTCAATCATTCCTCCGTGCCGCCGGGACTTGATGAGGAAGGTGGTTTGAGCGGCGCACCGCTGCGGGAAAAATCGACTGCGCTGGTGCGCAGCATCGCTGCAAATTCCAAAACTCCAGTGATTGCTTCCGGTGGAATCTGCGATGCAGAATCCGCCCGCGAAAAATTCAATGCAGGCGCTCATCTTCTTCAGCTTTACACCGGATTCGTTTATCGCGGTCCCCGGCTTCTTCGCGAAATCATAGAGGCGTGACTTGCTTCACGAATCCTGGCAGGCAGGATTGTCCGCGTCACAGTGAAATTTTCCCGGAAAATTCTCAAATTTACCAAACCGCTGACCTACCGGCGCGGCTGGCGCAGAGCGCAACGCTCGATCTTTCGCGTTCCGCTTGGACCGATGCTGGCGAAGATCGATGAAGCACGCGCCCGAGAGATTCAGCAGCGTTATGCGAATTCCTCTGCCGGATACGCCAAATACGCGAACATCGAGCCGTGGTTGAGATTAAATCGGGAACGCGTGCAGGATTTGAAACTCCATCGTTCAGAGCCCAAACGCGTGCTCGATCTCGGTTGCGGCGGAGGATTTTTCTTGTTCGTCGCCAGGAACCTTGGCCATTCCGTTCTGGGCTTGGACATAGAGCACGTCGCTCTTTTTACCGAACTGCTCGACCTTTTCCGAGTTCCACGCGTGGTTTGGAGGATCAACGCGTTTGAGCCATTGCCTGATCTTGGTCAAAAATTCGATTGGATCACCGCGTTTTCGACCAACTTCTATCTTTATCATCCGTCGAAGGAACGCTGGGGAACAGCGGAGTGGGATTTTTTCCTCGGAGATTTGCGGCAGCACCTCTCGCCAGGCGGAAAAATTTTCTTTGGGCTGAATCCACTCTACAATGGTGATTACTATACGCCGGAACTACGCGATCTGTTCATCAATCGCGGTGCAGACGTCGAGCGCGAACGAATTTTCTTCGAGCACGGAGTGCGCTTCTAGCGCGCGGCCTCGCCTGTTCTACGGCGTCGCCGGCGTTGGTGATTCGGGAGCGGATTCGCGCGGGCCGCGATGATGGCGCCACCGCCGGTGGCGCTCTTCGATTTGCTGAAGTTTTTGGCGTTGTTCGTCGGTAAGATTCACCGCGATCTCCTTGTGCGCTTCCGCCATGATCCCATGGACGCGCCCGCGGGTGTCGCGCCGTATCTCCCGGAGCTCCGTAGTTGTCTTATCGATAATAGGCGAGACCTTCGCGATTTGTTCTGGAGTTAAGCGGAGCTCCTTGCGAAGCCGCTCCTTCATCCTGTCGCCCATCTGTCCCGGACGGTGGCTCTCAAAGAAAAGATGCCGCGTATACCAGCCGCCGAGGGCAGCACCAGCGATTCCGCCAGCGACGAATACAAGAATGAATCCGGCAACAAGTTTCCGCTTCAACGCGCCGTTCATTGTGAAAACTCATCCTGAATGGCCGTGTCCGCGATGGCAACCTCGTTCGTGAAGTCGTTGTATTGGTCTTGGCTCTGTTTAAGCTCGCGAACAGCCGCCAACGTCGAAATAGCAATCACTGCGGCCGACAAGAGCGCAACGCGACGGAGCAGTGATGCAATGCCATTTGGCTTCGCATCCAAGGCACGCCAAAGCGCGATTACGCGAGTATCGAATCCAAACGGCATTTCAGCCGGAGCCTCGTCGCCCGTCTTCGCAGCTGATCGCAACAACCGATCGACTTCGTGATCCTTCATGCTCCTTCCTTTGCCGAAATCCTGGCGAGGTATTCTTTCATTTTTTGTCGCGCTCGAAACGCCCGTACTTTAATAAGCGCCGCGCTCCAGCCGGTGAGTTTGCGGATCTCCTCCACCGAACGTCCTTGCAAGTATAGCAGATCAATAGCCAGGCGCTCGACCGGTTTGAGCGCAGCCAGAAGATGTTCAACTAATTGACGTGACGCAAAACTCCGGTCCGGAGCCAACTCGTCAGCGGACGTTGTCAGGTTTTCAATCACGGCTTGCTCTTCCACGCTTAGATCAGCGTGACGAAGCTCGGGCCGTATTTTCTCCCACTGAATCTGGTTCAGACAAGTGTTGACTGCGATGCGTGAGACCCAGTGCTTCAGCGGGACCTTGCCGGAAAATTGCGATAACTTCTGGAATACTTTGATGAAAATCATTTGGCAAAGGTCCTCTTCATCCGTTCGATGCGGGCGATGAGAGCGGACAATTTTGGCGACGAGCGGATAGAGCTGTCGCACCAATGCGCGAGCCGCCTCGTCATCATGCTGGAGCGCAGCATGAACAAGCGCACTTGCGTCAGTATCATCCATGTAATCGAGAGCGCATCCACACCAGTAGCAATGACCGCTACCGGGACGCTTTGGTTACAATCCTTTTAATGACACAAGAGACAACGAGGGACCGGAAAGAAAAAATTGTAACCGGCCAGAGTGCCTGCCGGTCATTACGTGAAGAAGCGAAAGAATATTTCGCGGAGACAAAATGAAACAAACCATGAAAAGAAACATATTAACGTTTGTAACGGCCGGCGCGATTGCGCTCGGGGGTTTTGCACTAGTGCAAGCACAACCCGGTGCTGGCGGTGGTTGTCACGGACATGCATTTGGCCTTCGGGGGTTAACCAGGCAGTTGGACCTGACTTCTGATCAACAGACAAAGGTTCAGCCGATTCTCGATGCGGCCAAACCGCAACTTGCCGCCATTCATCAGGAGGCGATGCAAAAAGCAAAGGGAGTCATCGAGAGCTCGCTGTCGCAGGTTCGGCCGTTACTAACGGCTGATCAGCAGAAGAAGCTGGATGCCATCCAGAAGGCGCATCAGGACATGATGAACGCCCACAAGGAGCTTCACGACGCGATGCAGGAATAAGTTCGTTGTTCAGAGCGGTGGGGAAAGGCGGCGATCTGGGGAGGATCGCCGCCACTTTTTTTAGGGCGTGGGCCCCGCCGCGCTAAATGTGCAATCCGCGCGGTCCGGAGTCTGCAATCTCACTTCAACTCCGTTTTTTCGAAAACGAAAATAGAAACACCAGGACACCCAGTCCCGCGAAAATCGCCGCTGCGACGAAGCCTGTCGTCGTAATCTCAGCGCGCGATTGAAAACCCGCCTTAAAGTGAGCAGCGATGCCGATCAGAAAGAACAGAAATCCCAGGCAGATAAGAATGAGGCTGATCGCTTTTTTGTCGGCGGACGAAATCTTCATTTGTTGGTGAGCCCGCCTGCAATGTTGTGCGTAGCATTGCGGACAGGCAATCAAATATAATCAGCAGAGTAAAATTCAAGTGCACTCTTTTAGAATAGAAGGCATTAATGTGGCTGGTGCGCTGGTTTAAGGTCAGTTTTGGGTTGTTCGCTTTGTTAATTGTCGGTCTGCGGCTTAACGCTCAGATCGATCGCATTACGGGAAAGAATTTCGCCACGCGATCGGAAGTGCTGGCACGGCATGGAATGGTCTGCACGAGCGTGCCCGCGGCCACCGAGGTCGGCATAGATATCTTGAAACGAGGTGGTAGCGCCGTGGACGCGGCAATCGCTGCAAATGCCACGCTCGGTTTGATGGAGCCTGTCTCCAACGGAATCGGCGGCGATCTGTTTGCAATCGTTTATAGCGCGAAAGAAAACAAACTTTACGGAATCAACGGCAGCGGCCGTTCACCGCTTGGTTTGAGCTATGACCAGATGAAAGCCGAGTTGGCAAAACTGCATCGTGAAACCATTCCACCAAGAGGCATGTTGCCGATTAGCGTGCCGGGAGCAGTGGATGCCTGGGCGGAGCTGAACAAAAGATTCGGCAAACTGAAATTGAGTGATGATCTTGCTCCTGCCATTCGGTATGCCGAAGAGGGTTTTCCGGTTACGGAATTAATTGCTTTTTACTGGGGCTTTGGCCCGGAAGTATACAAGGGATTGCCTGGCGCTTTTCTTGAGACCTACACACTCGACGGCAAAGGACGAACCCCGGCAAAGGGCGATATTTTCAAAAACCCAGCTCTCGCGAAAAGCTTGCGACTGATTGGCGAAAAAGGCCGCGACGCTTTTTATAAGGGCGAGATCGCGGCCAAGATCGACGAGTTTATGCGAGCGAATGGCGGTTTTTTGCGGAAAGCCGATTTCGAGAAGCATACATCGACCTGGGTCGAGCCTGTTTCGATCAATTATCGTGGCTACGATGTTTTTGAGCTTCCACCGAACGGCCAGGGGATCGCGGCCCTGCAGATGTTGAACATCCTCGAAGGATTCGATCTGCGCGCCATGCGACGCAATTCACCCGAGACGCTGCATACCATGATCGAAGCGAAGAAAATCGCCTGGGCGGATCGGGCGAAGTTTTATGCTGATCCAGCATTCGCGAAGATTCCGCTTACCGGTTTGCTTTCAAAAGAATATGCAGTCGAACGTCGCAAGTTAATCGACCCAAATCACGCGGCGAAGAAGGTCGAGGCGGGCAATCCGGAAGATGGAGTCGGCGCGCCCCCGCGCCGCTCTGCCGATACTTCGGCCCGAAAGCGGCCCGGCTCCAGTTCGGCCATCGATGACGGCGATACGATTTATATGTGTACAGCCGATGAGGAAGGTAACATGGTCTCGCTCATTCAAAGCAATTATCGCGGAATGGGCAGCGGCATCGTGGTGCCCGGACTCGGGTTCATGTTTCAGGATCGCGGCGAACTTTTTTCGATGGATCCAAATCACGCGAACGTTTACGCGCCGGGTAAACGTCCGTTTCACACCATCATTCCTGGTTTTGTCATGAAGGATGGTAAGCCGTGGGAAGCATTCGGCGTGATGGGCGGCGGGATGCAACCGCAAGGTCACGTGCAGGTGCTGACGAACCAGATCGATTTCGGTCTAAACGTGCAGGAAGCCGGAGACGCTTCGCGCTGGCAGCATGAAGGAGATAACGAACCGACCGGAGAAAAAATGACTAAGGAAGGCGGTTACGTTGAAGTCGAGAGCGGCATTCCGTATGAGACTGTGCGTGAATTGTACAAGAAAGGACACGATATGCGTTTCGATGTCGGCGGTTACGGCGGTTACCAGGCGATCAGAGTCGAAATGCATGATGGGAAGCGCGTCTATGTCGGTGCAAGCGAATCGCGCAAAGACGGAATGGCAGCGGGATATTGATCTCTGAAACGAAGAAAGGGCGAAACGGCGGATGCACTAATTCACCGATTCGATCTTCATCGGTTATTCTGCGCTTTGAGTTCGGCGAGTTTTTCTTCGGCGTGAGTGACGTCGGATTTTTGTCCGATACCGAGCTTAAGAAGTTTTTGCTGGCGGCGTAAATTTGCTTCCGCGGCCTCGAGCTCGGCGCGCTCTCGTTTCGCCGTTGCGACTTGCGCGGCTTCGGTTAGTTGCGCCAGCGCTGTTTTCATTGACTCCAGTTCGTCTCTGGTAATTTCGCCAGTCGCGAGTTGAGATTCCTTTTCGGCAAATTCTTCTTTGGCGCGAGCGACACGTGCATTTGCCAGGTCCGAATCACACCGGAGGACCTTCAACATTCGCTGCTCCACTTCCACTCTTGCCAGCACACCGATTTTATAGAGACGTTCTGCGCCTGCGGCATTTTGTTTTGCGCGTGCCAATTGCTTTTCTAAACGTGCCATATCGCCGTTCGGCAATGGCTCATCCGAGAGGTCTTGCTTTAATATTGGCGGCTCGACGTCGAATGAATCGGGTTCCTCGGATTTGTTGCCCGCGGATTGGTCCGCCGCCCACACCGCCATCGCCAGAGCGAGAAGCGTGACCGGCAGGGCGAAAATGCGGGCCATCCCTTTATTTTACCACGAATTGGCGACGCCAGCATAGGTGTATGTTCCCGCCTGTGCCGATCAGGCGCTTACGCGATCTTGTTTTTTCGTTTCCTCAAGCAATGCTGGGAGCCAATCGGGCGCTTCCATCTGGAGGTGGCGTTTTAGAATGTCTCGAACGAAACAGCGAAAATCGCCATCGCAATCTGTGCAAAACTTTTCCATGGTGTACGCACCAAGCATCCGATAACTCTCGAATTGCGACTCGGAGAAGAACTGATCGCTCGTGCTCTCGTGCGGGAACGTCGGATTGGTCTTGAAGTATTCGTAGATATCGCGCGGTTCGTCGCCGTAACAGGCCGGCTTGATGTAAACGATAATTCCATCCGGAGCGTCGGGACCGTCTACTACCGAGTAACGAATGCGCCCCACGGCGCAGTTATGGCCGGGAGTTTTAAGGGTGTCGATTGCGCTGCGAGGATAGATGGTCATTGTGCCAAAATCGATCGGGATTCCAAAATCGATCCGGATTTTGCGCACTGCTTCACCGAGATCGGCATAGGCGCATTCAGGGTCCTCACCACCATCGCTCACCACGATGAAATGACAGCGACGCAGCACCATTTCGTACACTCCAAGGTTCTCGAAATGGCCGCCGTCAGAGAGGTTCACATATTTGTAATGATCGGTCGTATTTCCGATCGCTTCAGAGAACAGTGGCCCCACGGAATATCGTGGTCCCTTTCGTTGCCAGGTGTTAGCGCCGGGCGATCCGGGGTTGCCCAGCCACCAGCCGAGACGCACATTAAATAGCGTCATTAAAAGACCCAGCACCGGCGAAGAATGATAGCCCATATTCGGATTCGCCGCCGCGCCTGAGATAGCCATTGCTGTTCCGAGGGTAATCGCTTCGCCATATTTGGGGGATGGTCGGTAGCCAACCTTGAAAGAACCGCAGTGTAATCGGCTCATCGTAAAGGATTCAGCCTTCCGTTCCTGCCACGCCAGTTGCTGGCCCCTGACGACATTAAGCGCGCCGTTAAGGACGTGAAGAGGTTTGTCGGAAGACAAGTCGCCGAGCTTGATGTTGTCGTCGGGGTCAAACCCCGTAAACAGATTCGGTCTTCTGGTTGTGCGCGACGCGGCCAGGTACGCGCGGATCAGCCGGTTCCGATAGGTCGCGTGGAGAGAGAACTTGTTCGCATTGATGAAAAAACCAATCACGATTCCGAAAAGCAGCATGACGCACGTGAGGAAGACGACAACGAAGAGCTGAATGCGCCAGGAATTTGGGTCGATAATTTGCTCCGGCGTTCCGCCCAAAAGCCAGGCAGTAGCGTGTTGTGCCCAAGGCTGAGAACCAATCAATACCAGCGCCCATGAAATGATGATCGCCAGGAGCACAAAGAAGACGACCGCCACGACAAGCAGAAGCCATTGAAAACCGGCTTTCTCGCCAAATTTACTACTCACCTTGGATCGGATGGCCAGCAAGGCACTGACGAGGCCGGTTACTCCTCCAAAAGCGCCAAGAAGACCTTTTGCCTGTGGCGTCGCCTTTACGTCCCCGAGAAAAACACCCAGCCGATTTGGCGTTGCAGAAATCAACTGTGCACCCCATAGAACGATTACGTTGATCACAATCCATCCGAAAATCGTGATGAGGATCCAAGCCGCTGATCGCCCCCACCATTCGCGATCTTCATCCTCGGTGACCCAGCTCGTTAGTCCGGTAAACAGGAAATTAACTAACAGCAACACCGCCAGGATCAGCGCGGGCGCGAAGCACACGTATTTGACCGCATTACTCGCCGGCGCCGGCAGCGGGAACCGGTCGGGAAGCTTCTGATTTGTTTTAAGCTGCAATCCACCAATTTCATTGTCCGTTATGCGCGCCGAACCTTGAGGAGTTTCAATGGTGTACATTTTGCGAATTTCCGTAATTTCAACCTGAGTACCCGCTGCGAATTTCGTTTTCTCTCTGTTCCAAGGGGTTGGCCAAGGAGTTGGAAGGGCCTCGCAATCGTGCTTCAACGTGTATTGAATCGGAAGCTGTTGGTCTGGTTTCAGTTCCAAAGGACCGAGATCGTTTTCACTGATGCGCCCCTTCTTCTCGGGTGTTTCGATGGTATATCTTCTCTCGATTTGCGTAATGGCGCCCTGGGTGCCTTGTGGGATCTTTATTTTCTGCTTACTCCATGGGATGGGCGTTGCCTCGAGATCCCGGGTCAACGTAAATTGAATGGGAGGTTCTAAAAACATTCGCGTTGCGATCGTCCCGAGGCAAAATCCTGCGAATGCCGCTGCTAGCGCAATGATACCCAATCGCCAAAGCGAATTGAAGATGCGCCGTTCTCTCTTTTGCTCATGAAATGCAAGAATAACCGTCGCAAAGACGCCGCCGACCAAATAACACGCCACGAAAAAAATAACGAACCTGGACCGCCACTCCCCGGCTTCAAACGGCTCGCTACCATGAACGTTGCGGACTAAAGCCCACCATTCAGCCAGGACGAGAGATGCGAGCATTAGCGGGACTTGCCGAAATTCCAAGAAGCGGCGTTGTGGTAATCGCGCATTGCCGGTGGAAGGAACGTCGATGATTGCGTAGGCCATCGCTACAGCGATCAACGCGCCTCCGAGTGCGAGGAGGATGTTGAGCCAAATGTCCCAATCGTGCCTTACCTGATCGGCCAGCTGCGCGTACTTCGCGAAATCCATGTCGGCACTCCAGGCGGGCCAGTTCGGCTGCAGGTTGATTGCCGCGAGATATAATCTGGGGATCATCATTGCGGCTGCCAGCCACGAGATCAGCACCAGCCAGTTCAAGAACATGTTGCGAACGAACGTCGTAATCAGCGTCCAAAAATCTACCGACGTCAGCCCGGTTCGCGGCGCAAGGTAATTGCTGAATTCCCTTAAATGGCGGATCGGCGGCGGTTCGGGCTTTAGGGTTGAATCAGGCCGCCGCTTCAGTTTCTCGACCACACCGCGAATGCCGTCTGGATCATTCTTAATCCACGCGCTCAGCCAGCTGCCAATATATCCCCCGCCAGAAACCGTGGACAGGTAATGGAATTTCTCGAGCAACCCACAGCGCGCCAAGCCTTGCAAAATCCCCAATCCAAAGGTGGCGCTCCGGATGCCGCCGCCCGAGATGCACAGCGCTGCGCGTTTCTCCTTTAGTCCGTGAATGGCGTCCCACAACCTCTTCAGACGCGCGTTCGATTCGGTCGAGCTTGGATAGTCTGACGGGAGTTCTCCATGAAGAGCGACAAACTCAGCTTCCAATACTTCGTGCAATGGGAGCGAAGAATCGGCCGATGAAGTCTCTTTCGCCATGGCGCGCAAACGTGGGGGTCTGCGCACCAGCGTTTATCAAGGTACGGATCATTGGTCAATCTTGTTCCGTAATGGTCAATACTGCGACTTGAGTGTCACACCGCGCCATTCTTGCAGAGCTTCAATCGCCGTTTGTTCGCGCTGTGATCAAATAAGAGAAAACAAACATGAATCAGCCAGTCTTACCAAGCTCTAGTCATGAAGAGCACATGCTCGATCATGGCTTTTATAACAAGCACTCGCACGAACCGGAAAAGGCGAACACTTGTGGCTTGCACCTGATCATCGAAAGAGAAGCAAGAATCCCCCAGGCTCGGGTAGCTTTTATTCGCCGCGAAACGCGGTATATGTCTGATTGCTGCGCCCGTAGCTCAGCCGGATAGAGCAACGGATTTCTAATTGAAGGAGAGGTTTTTTGCGTAGTTTTTCACTGTTTCGCACAGTGATCTGTAACGAGGCAAGACACGGCCGATTTGTTGCGGTTTCTCTTGCATCGGCTTGCGCTGTTTTGCACTGAAAGTTGTGCCGACCGTAGAAAGCACCGTGAAACAATCGAGCCCTCGCACGCGCGTGGAAGTGTCGCTCGCGCCCGATTGGGCTCACTACCTCTAGAATTCTCCAAGCTGCCCCTGGGGGAGCCTTGGACCAACAGTTGCGTCGTAGAGAGGACCGTAAAAAGCTCAGCCGGTCTCCCTTGGGCGCGCGTGGAATTGTATCTCAGCCCGGTCAGCCTATTTTCGATGACATGATGGCAAACGAGCAAACGTCCGTGAGTCGAGTCGCAGATCGTGAAAAGCTTCCAGCGTTGCTCGACAAGGCGCGGCAGTTTGCCGGGCAGTATATCGACAGTCTTGAAGAACGTCCGGTTTTTCCCCGCGAACAATCCCTACGAGCGATGCATGCCCTCGTCGAACCGCTCCCCGAAAATCCGAGCGACCCATTCCTGGTTCTTGATCAGCTACAGGAGACCGGCGCGCCTGGTGCCGTCACTCAAACAGGCGGCCGATACTTCGGTTTCGTGAACGGCGGAATTCTTCCAGTCGGGCTCGCCGCCAGGTGGATGGCCGATGTCTGGGACCAAAACACTGCGCATTACGTCATGTCACCGATCAATTCGCGCCTCGAAGAAATCTGCGAACGTTGGATCGTCTCGCTGCTTGGTTTTCCCGAAGAAACTGCAGCCGGTTTTGTATCCGGAACAACGATTGCCAATTTTTCAGGCCTGTGTGCCGGTCGCAACGAATTGCTTCGTCGACGCGGCTGGGACGTTGCCCGTAGGGGTCTTTACGGTGCGCCGAAGATTCGTGTCGTCGCCAGCGCCGATGCGCACGCAGCGGTCCACAAGTCGATTTCGATGCTCGGTCTCGGATCTGAAAACGTCGAGCTTGTTCCAGTGGACGATGAGGGGCGTATGCGAGCTGATCAAATGCCAAAATTGGACGAAGCGGCGTTAGTCGTCACCCAAGCTGGGAACGTAAATTCCGGGGCGATCGATCCCATCGGCGCACTTTGCGAACACGCGCACACTTCGGGTTCGTGGGTTCATGTCGACGGCGCATTCGGCCTTTGGGCGCGCGTCTTGCAATCGATGCGCGAAACTTGCGACGGCATCGAAATGGCGGACTCCTGGTCACTCGACGCACACAAGACCCTCAATGTTCCCTACGACAGCGGTATCATTCTTTGCCGGTATCGCGAAGCATTAATGAGCGCCTTCAAGGCTTCGGCTTCCTATTTTCAGTGGAGCGAACACCGTGACAGCATGAATTTTCGGCCGTCGATGTCCGCCCGGGCGCGTGTGATAGAACTCTGGGCCGTTCTCAAGACCTTAGGCCGGGAAGGAGTGCGACGTTTGATCGAACAGCTTTGCGAAAACGCGCGAAGCTTTGCCCGGCTTCTATCTCAGCAAGGGTTTCAGATCCACAACGATGTTGTTTTTAACCAGGTGCTCGTCTCATGTGATGACGACGCACTCACGAGAGCGACGCTGCAGAACATCCAGAGTTCGGGTGAATGCTGGTGTGGCGGCTCAACGTGGCATGGAAGAGCGGTCATCCGAATCAGTGTTTGCGATTGGGCGACGACGCCAAAACAGATCGAACGCTCCGTGCGCGCTTTCACGAAAGCGCGCGCTACAGCAGCCCGCTGAGTGTTCGCGTCAAGACGTTGCTTTCTTTCTGAACACGGCCCTACACGAGCTTCGGCGGATCTTGCAGCGCGGCGCGAGATGGCCATGCGAACTGTTGATTAACTCGCTGAAAACAGCTTTCGTATTCGGAACGCCAGCATAGCTCAGTTGGTTTCGAGCGGCTGATTTGTAATCCGTTGTTATTACCTCGGAACCATCCACACACCTTTGACTATTAGCGAACATGAGCGACACAAAACGCCCGCGCGCGTGGAAGTGTCGCAAACAGTGAGTCGACGTGTTTTGCGAGCTCAAGGACTGCTGCCCTCAACTACTTTAGTGGTGGAGTTGGAAATCACCGAGTGGAGAGTATCTACCGTCCCGCTTGGCCACTGGATGGTGAGGGTATTTACGCTAGTTGCCCGACCTAACCCGAAATGGACTGGAGTATGGTTCTGCCCCATGTAATGCTGCTGTCCGGTGTATTCTCTGAATTGTGTTTCACCTCCGGCAGTTAGCGTAAGTTTAGCGCCAATGCCGCCTCGATTGCTCTGTTGTCCTCGGAGCACTACTTTAAGCCAGTTGTTGCCGTTGCCATTATTCCGAAAGAGAAGGTAAGGCCCGGTTTTATTACTTGCTCCGTTGCAGACAAAAAGATCCAGGAATCCATCGTTGTTGTAATCAATAAAGGAGGCATCACTTCCCGCGCCGCCTTCCTTCGCTTCTACCCCCACTGTAGAAGCGACGTTAGTAAACGTGCCATCGCCATTGTTATGAAACAGTCGGTTGGCTTTAGCCGTAGAATTTACAACATACAGATCCAAAAAGCCGTCGTTGTCGTAGTCCGCCCAGGTGGCTCCAACGGCGTTAGCTATATTCACCGCGCCGCTGCGGAGTATGAGGCGCGTTCGTTGCGTCTCGTGCATAACGCGGCCCTTCATGATAGGCGAGTTGTACTGCGACAGTTCCACGCGCCCGCGCGAGGGAACAAGAAATCCGTGGGCCGCGGTGGTAAAATAACACCCGGCCTTTCCCAATATCGATGTGCACGTTGATCGCTGGCTACGCCGCGCTTGCGGGGTCGAACGGTCTGCGCGGCGTTGGGTTAGTTAGCCCGATTGCCCGGCCTTTCTATCATAAGTCGAAGCCGTAATCGTCGTCGTCTCCCTGTGGAAAGGCCGTCACTGCCGTAACCTTAGATGCAAAATCGGTTGCGCCTCCCTGTCTAGTTACGCCTATGTTGCTGTAACGTTCGCCCCTGCCG
>JBKPLX010000247.1:0-11956 GCA_046731855.1 Verrucomicrobiota bacterium
TGTGAATCCGTATCGTCTCGATCTCGCCAGAAAAATGGGCGCCGATATTGCATTGGATGTACGCACCGAAAAACTCTCTGAGGCGATGAACAAGCTCGGCATGAAAGAAGGATTCGATATTGCGCTGGAAATGTCCGGCAATCCCAAAGCGTTCTCAGATATTTTGCCGAACATGTTTCACGGCGGCAAAATCGCGCTCCTTGGCATTATGCCCAGCAGCGCCGCGATTGATTGGAACCTGGTGGTTTTCAATCAGCTGACTATTAAAGGGATTTACGGCCGGGAAATGTATGAAACGTGGTACAAAATGACGGCCATGATTCAGTCTGGCCTCGACATCTCGCCTGTGATCACGCACCGCTTCCCGTACACGGAATTCAGGGAAGCCATCGAGCTAATGAAATCAGGCAACTCCGGCAAGATTGTGCTCAATTGGGGCGAATTGTCATCCTGAGCGAAGGCGAAGAATCTCACAAAGTTCCTGACGACGCTGCTCAGCTCTAGCCGCGCCTATCGCAACGCGGCCGCTTGTTCATGGCGCCCTTCCAGCTCAAGCACCATTCGCTTGATGTGCTTGTAATCCTGGTGCCTACGCAGGAACTGCAGACTTTCCTGTGGATCGCCCCATTGCAGAATCTGGATAGTTTCCTGGCGAGCGCCCCAGGAATTCATTTCACGTTGATTCGGCATGTATAAATCAATCGTGTTGCGGCCAGCCAGAGCCCAGCCGTAATCATCAACTCGATAAAGTTGTCCCGTGGAAACCAGCCGGAATGCCGTGCCCGCAGGCCAGCGCGACCAGTCAGCCGCAGCGCTGCCGACACGCGGCTTGGCTACTACAACAGCGCGCTTCACGGTCCGGGTCGTTTTCGTCCCGCGTTTCGTTGTGCGCGTGACCGTTCGCCTTTCTTCCATCGAGAATGGTTGCAGCTGTGGCGAATACGAACCGGTGTCGTCCACGGACACGGCGCGTGGCGCATCACCAATAGGAATTGCGCGCCGGGTTACTTCGGCCCGATGGATGGGCGGGCCCGCCGCTTGCAACTCTCCGCCTAGAGCATTGTGATTCCCATATTCGCGATGGTCTGACTCGGTGTGTGTGTACGCGGTCGTGCGCACATGTTGAAAATCGGTTTTTGCCAGTGGCGGTTCATAGGCCGGCAGTGCATGCCGGCTTGTTCCGCAGCCGCTGAGCAGAATGATGGCGATAAACGCCGCGAGAATGGCCCAGGCAAGGTTACGACGGTCAGCGTAGGTCAAGGCGAACCACCGGCGCACTTATTAACAGTTATTCACAGGCACCGCAAGCGATTTTTTACGTTAATTGTAGCCGCCTCCCTGTGTCGGGGCGTTTACTGCCGACAGGCGACGCTCCGTTGTGGCTACAGCTCCAACTTCTTTAAAGATTCGATTTTGTCGGCCCGTTCAAATCCGCGTAAATGACTCACGAATTCCCGGTCGCTCGCCCTTCGGGCTTCCCGTCCAGCTCGCTTCGTAGAGGGCTCCTTCTCCGGCGATGTATTTTGCATGCTTTGTTCTCTTCTTCCCCTACCAAATCTGTGTAATCTCTGCAGGTATCTATGGTCTCCGAATTCGAAAATCAGGTGGCTCAAACTCTCGAAGAAATTAAATCGCAAGGTCTTTTCAAAACCGAGCGTGTCATCACCAGTCCGCAGGACGCGCACATTGCGATCACGGGCGGCAAACGCGTGCTCAACATGTGTGCGAACAATTATCTCGGGCTTGCCGATCATCCGGCGCTGATCGCTGCGGCCAAAGAGGCGCTGGAGACCCATGGGTTTGGGATGGCGAGTGTCCGGTTTATTTGCGGTACCCAGGATATTCACAAGGAACTCGAAGCAGCGCTTACCAAATTTCTCGGAACCGAAGATACGATTCTTTATCCATCCTGTTTCGATGCAAACGGCGGGCTGTTTGAGACGCTGCTCACTGACAAAGACGCCGTGATCAGCGATGAATTGAATCATGCCAGCATCATCGATGGCATCCGGCTCTGCAAGGCGCAGCGCTTTCGTTACAAGCATAACGATATGGCCGATCTCGAGGCGCAACTTCGCGCTGCAAACGATGCGCGCTTTCGATTAATCGCCACGGACGGTTGTTTCTCAATGGACGGAACCATCGCTGACCTCAAGTCCATTGTTGAGCTCGCGGAAAAATACAACGCGCTCACGATGATCGACGACGCGCACGCAACCGGGTTTCTCGGTAAGACAGGACGGGGCACACACGAATATCGCGGTGTAATGGGCAAGATCGATGTCATCACCGGCACACTGGGCAAAGCACTCGGCGGTGCGAGCGGCGGTTTCACCAGTGGGCGCAAGGGGATCGTCGACCTTTTGCGGCAACGCTCGCGCCCGTATTTGTTTTCCAACACGATCGCGCCGCCAGTGGTTGCCGCGTCGCTAAAGGCACTCGAATTACTCAGCGCGTCGACTGAACTACGGGACAAGCTTGAAGAGAACACAAAATATTTCCGCGCCGCGTTGACGGAGCGTGGCTTAACCATCAAGCCGGGGGTTCATCCTATTGTCCCGATCATGATTGGCGACGCGGCCAAGTCACAAAAGTTCGCTGCTCGAATGCTTGAAAAAGGCATTTACGTCATCGGCTTCTTTTATCCCGTTGTGCCGCATGGCACGGCGCGTGTCCGCACCCAGGTCTCCGCAGCGCATTCTCGCGAGGATTTGGAATTCGCCGTGAACGCCTTTGGCGAAGTGAACAAGGAGCTCAAAGCAACTTAAGAGCCGTTGACCTGTTACAAGTTACAGCGGCGTTATCTGCTTTGCTTTGTAAGTTTACGTTCTCGAATACAAGTAGCGTGTTGCGTCCCGTGGGGCAGATTATGGTGTGCACAAAGCTTCCGCCAGCACTGTGGATTGGAAGGCCCTTCGCGAAGATTTCCCGATTCTGCGCGAACAGGCCCATGGCCATCCTCTGATCTATTTCGATAGCGCGGCCACCTCCCAGAAACCGCGGGCGGTGATTGAGGCGCTTCGGCATTTTTACGAGCATGTGAATGCAAATGTTCACCGTGGGCTGCACACTCTGAGCTCGCGCGCGACAGAAGCTTACGAGAATGCGCGCCAGCGTGTTGCAGAATACATCGGCGCGCCCCACGCGAATGAAATTATCTTCACACGCGGAACCACGGAAAGCATCAATCTTGTGGCCCACGCATGGGGTGGAAAATTTATTCGCGAAGGAGACGTAATCCTCCTGACGGAGATGGAGCACCACAGCAATCTTGTGCCGTGGCAGTTGTTAGCGGAACGAACAAAAGCGCGCCTGCGCTTTGTGCCGGTTCTCGATGATGGCACTTTGGATCTCGAGCAGCTGCCTGCGTTACTCACGTCGGAGGTAAAACTCTTTGGGTTTACCCATATCTCCAACTCGCTGGGCACAATCAATCCAGTGGCCGAGTTGTGCGAGAAAGCGCGCGCCGTCGGCGCACTTACGCTTGTGGACGCGGCGCAGAGTGTCGGACATCTGTCGATCGATGTGCGCGAACTGGGCTGCGATTTCGTGGCCTTCTCCGGACACAAAATGTGTGGCCCCACTGGGATTGGAGTGTTGTACGCGCGGAAAGAGATTCTCGATTCGATACCACCCTGGCACGGCGGCGGCGAAATGATCGTGAGCGTCGCTTTGGAGACGAGCACGTTTAAGAAAGCACCACATCGGTTCGAAGCCGGCACGCCAAATATTGCCGGCGCAATCGGTCTGGCCGCGGCGATCGATTACCTTGATCGCATCGGACGCGCAGCCATTTTCGAACACGACTCGCAACTGGCGCGGTATGCATTCGATCGCGTGAACGAATTACCGGGGACACGTGTTTTTGGACCAGTCGAGGAGCGCGGCGCCCTGGTTGGATTCGTGATGGATGCGGCGCATCCTCACGATCTCACCACGTTCGCTGACCAATATGGACTGGCGTTACGCGGCGGGCATCATTGCAACCAGCCGTTGATGCGACGGTTCGGTGTGCCGGGGACAACGCGCGCTAGTTTCTATTTCTACAATACGATCGAGGAAATCGATCGAATGATCGAAATTTTGCACAAGGCTGCGCGTTTCTTTTCGTGATGCATACGCTTTCCTGTCATTCTGAGCGTAGCGAAGAATCTCTGATCATCCGGTGGCCAGCGCGACAAGGCCAACCAGAGATGTTTCGCTTTGCTCAACATGACAGACAGAGTAGCGAGGCTGGGGATCTAAAACGCTAAACAGGCAGGTGCATGGAAATCGAAGAGCTATACCAGGATGTCATCCTCGACCATTCGCGCCGGCCGCGAAATTTCGGAGAGCTGCCCGATGCCGCGGTTCGCGTGCACGGCGATAATCCGGCGTGCGGCGATGAAATTCATCTGGCAGTCAAATTCGATGGCGGCGGCGGGCTGGAAGACATTAAGTTCACCGGACGCGGATGCGCCATCAGCCAGGCGTCGGCGTCATTGATGACGATGAAACTCAAAGGAAAAAGTCGATCTGAAGTGATGGAAATGCTCCGCGCGTTCCATGGCTTGGTGACAGATGACGAAAACGAAGCGCCTAAAACTCTGGGTGATCTCCGCGTAATGAAAGGAGTACGGAACTTTCCGCAGCGAGTGAAGTGCGCGATGCTCCCTTGGCGGGCAGTGGAGCAAGCATTTGAGCAGGGTGCCGGCGAGGCAACTGTTTCTACTGAACCGGTCTAAATCGAGCGCTAGAACCTATGCTGTACATGGTTATTGAACGCTTCAAAGATGTGCCTGCGATCTATCAGCGGCTACGCGAAAAAGGCAGAATGATGCCCGAGGGACTGGAATACGTTTCGAGTTGGATTGATGTCAATATGAAAACCTGCTGGCAACTGATGCGGGCGGAGAACGAGTCGCTCTTCCGGACCTGGACCGACAATTGGAAAGACTTGATGGACTTCGAAGTGGTGCCCGTCCGCACGTCCTCTGAAGTGCGACAGATGATGGAAAAGCAGCCGTAGGGAAGCCGTCGTTCGGAGTTACGGTTTCCAAGAATCGTGCACTGTGTTCGTACAAACACGATGCTCAAGTTTCGTCGATGCTGACGTCGATCATCACTTCCCTGCATCGGAATTGTTGCTATCGCACTCGGAAATCTCTAAAAGGCGACCATTAAAATTGCGATGATTCTCGCGACCATGCTGGTGGGTACGATTTCTGGGGCGCAAGATGGCGCCGACGAGGCTGCGATTCGAGATATTCTCAAGGAGGAAGTCGCTGCCTGGAGCAAGGGGGACGCCGATGCTTATTCGCGGCATTTCGCCGAAGATGGAACGTTTACGAATCTTCTTGGGATGTTCTTCCAAGGGCGCGAAGCGTTCCGCAAGAGACATGAGCAGATTTTCCACGGAGCGTATCGTGGAAGCACCAAAACAGTCGGATATTGTTTCGCTTAAATTCGTTCGTCCGAATGTCGCAATCGTGGAGTCACTGCAAACGGTCAGCGGCTTCCAGAAGCTCCTTCCCGGCACGAGCGCTGATGCGGAAGGGCGATTGCGGACGCGGCTGTTACAGGTGCTAGTGAAGGACGGCGGCGAATGGAAGATCGCGGTATATCACAACGTGGACGTAAAGAGTGGAGCGGAAGTGCCCGAACCGAAATAAACGGCGGAGAGAATGCGCTTCCAGGCCCTAAATGACATTGAAAGCGAAAAGCGGAACGTAATCTCTTAACCTTCGATCGTGTTCACTGGTGGTCATCCCTCGTGGAGGGCGATGCTGGCGCCGACCCAGGTTTTCTCAACGTTGAAATCGACACCCATCATTTTCCCCTGACTCATTCGCACAAGGTTGTTCACCAGAGTCGGATCGCGCTCGTTGTCAGGCCAAACAAACATCATCCGAATTTCGGCTTTCGATTTTTGTCCATCGACCGTGGACACAAATGCGGCGTAGTCGACTTTCTTCTGCAAAATCCATTCGTGTGGACTTTCCAGGGCAGCGAGTTTTTCGCGTGTTGGCTCCATGTCCACGCCGTGACCGGCAAAGGAATAGAGCGGTTTCAAGACGTAATTGTCGATCTTTTCACTCGTCGAAAATTCGTCAGCAAAGAAAGTTGGCGAGGTATGCTCGGTCCTTAGAAACGGCAATGAATGCTTACTGATCCGAAAATACCAGTTCGGATGGCCTACCCACGTGACGCCGAGATCATCTTGAAACCGGAACGGCAGATTTAGATCGGGTCGGCGAACTAGCTCATCGAAAATTACTCGATTGTAAATGCGCTCGATGCGCGCTTCACGTCCGTCTCGGTCATAAAACAGCTGGCGGCCACGTTTCTTGATTTTCGTAACGCAAACCGGGCGAATGCCAAGAAGGGTTTCCGTGGCGGCGAAATCGATCCGCGTTTTCTGTTTTTCCGGCTCGATCTCCAGTAGAACGACATTTTCCGGAGCCGAATCGGCGATGATAGTGCGTCGTAAAAGTTCAAGATACGCATCGTCTTTGATCCCGCCGAACGAAGAGGTCCAATTGCGCGGGATGATTGGATACGCCTTGCGGATGCAACCAAGCAACAATAACTGAAACCCGAACAAGCTCGGGAAGGCTTGCAATTCAATCAACCGCGGGACGAGCCGGTTTCCCTCGTCACAAATCGCGAAGTCGACAACGAGAAAATTTGGGTGCGCCGATTCGTTTGGAACTTCTAATGCTTTCGGAACAGCGGACGCTGCTTGCTTCACAAACTCCGGTGTGCGTGTAGCATCGACGATTACATTTGCGGCACGCGTTACATCGTCCGTAAACGCTCGAGTCATGAAGACCGGGGTTTCGGAAATCCGAAAATCTGCCGGCCATTTCTCGGTTTCATTTACGCAGCGCACAAGTGCCGCGTATTTATCTGGTGTGAAATCAGCGTTAAAACGCGCGCGTAAGTCCGGCTCCATACCCATGAACGACGAATACCGATTGCTTAATGACAGGCGAGCAGCGACGATAAGGTTACAGCAAAATCAGACCAGGAACTTTCCGTCCCGCATTACCTGTTCCCCATCGAACCAGATGTCGAAATCCCGGCCCACGCAGTCGATGTGTGTCTTGGACACCCAGTTTGCGCCGGTGTGCTCGGCGTACGGGTGACCAAAAGCGATGTGAACGCCGGGAATTTTTTCATCCTGCAAAATGTGTCCAATGACGTGCGTACAAGCGGTATTGGTGCCGATGGCAAATTCGCCCACGCGGTTGCTATTTTCGTCAGTGCTGGTGTAGGCGCGAAATTCATCGCGCAACTCCTTGTTCTCTGATTTCAAAGAGCGGATCCGATTATTTTCTACTTCGATGGTGAGCGGGTTGGATTCGAGATCGCCGAAGCGTTCGCAGAGATAATCGCCAACCACGCCATCAACAACGAAGACCCCGTTGGTATTGAACGGCGCGGTGAAAATTTCGCCGCCAGGCAAGTTGCCCCATTTGTCTTTCCTGATGATTCCGCTGGTTTTAAGCCATCTCAATTTCGCGGAAAGCTCCGCCTCAAACTCGGTACCGTGCGGCGTTTTGCAGATAATCCGTTCAGCTTTGCGGGCACGCTCGACCAAGCGCTCACTCAGGTCGTCAACTTTCACAAAGTCAGCCCGCATACCTTCGAGCATGATTTGTCGATTTATGTTTACCATATGACCGTGCCGGATTTTGTGATTGTTCACGACACTGGTCATTTGCGTCCGCGCAGGCAGCTCTCCTGGCTGCGTTTGAGCTGCGAAGATCGACACCTGCGAGCGGGCCAGATCGTCGAGAATGATCTTTGGCATGAATTTCAACGGGCGTCGCGCATTATGCTCCAGCACAAACAAACTGTAATCCGAACCGACCCGCTCCACTTCCGTTTGGAGCGCCGCCGCGATCTCGCGCGTCGCGGTGTCTGTGATAATAGTAATCCGCTCCTCGGGTTTCAATCGAAGACAGACATTGATCGCATTGCGCGCGCCGGGAATTAACTCAGGGTCGATCGGATGAACATAGGCGCGGTCGGGCATATAAAAGTTTCCAGAATTACGCTGAAATCAGGAGCAGGCAAATCTTCTCTTGCTTCTGTTCACATTGGCGGCACCAGAGCGGTTTAGTACTGCTTCAATACGATACACACAGATGCTAAGTTTTCGACGAACAGAGTTTGTGATTTTGTTGAATTCACTTTTCATGAAGATCGTAAAGCAAGGCTATTCGCGGTGCGCGCTATGAAATCGCAAATTCGGTCGCTGACTTACTTTGCTGCTGTACTCGTAATTTTTGAGGCATGGCCCAGCCCGGCTCTAGGGGACCCACAACAGCAGCCCTTTTCATTCCAAGTGCAAAAAAGTGATGTTGCCAAGGCCGAGAAACTGGCCGCCGAGCTAGCGTCACTTTCGCCAAGAGTGAATCGTGACGAAGCAAAACTGCTGGCAAACTGCGCGTTCGCCACCGTGACCAAGCTCAGACGGGAGTATCGCATGTTTGGCACGCCGATCTTCAATAACTTCCTGATTTATCATGGCCTGAGGAAACGTGGTTACTGCTATCAGTGGTCGGAGGATCTGCTCATCGCCCTCGATGCATTGCGACTTAAGACCCTTGAAGTGCGCTGGGGCGAACATGATCCAAACACGTGGCGCGAGAACAACTGCATCGTTGTGACCGCCAAGGGCCAGCCATTCAAGCAAGGGATTATGCTGGAATGTTGGCGGCATCTGGGACACCTCTACTTCAATCCGGTTGTCTCCGATTGGGAGCTTTACGTGGAAAACAGCGTGTATGCGGGTCGTGTCCGCGAGAGAGCAGCAGGCTCGACCGTTTCCAAGCATAATCATCGCGTCGCTTTTCAGCGGAGCGTTGTAGCAAAGAATAAAACCGGCGATTAAGAAGCCGGCCTCTTGGCCTAAATGTTCTGAGTTCGCGCCTGACGCGTGGCCTATGTGGCCATAGAACACGCCATCGCGGTCACTCCATTGAACAGTTTGTTTCAACAAATTCCACCGATGGCGTAGGGCATATTCAACTCTCAGGCACGTTGGAGCAGACCCGCTTTGTGAAGATCGTCGAAGGACTTCGGCCCGTAAACTGCCCGCTACGGTTTGATCCGCCAGACGAGATGGTGGTTGTAGTCGGCGAGCCAGATCGTGCCGTAGTTGAAGTGAATCGCGTCGCCGCCGCGGCCGTACCACTGCGCGACGATGCGGTTTGTGCTTGCATCGATCTTCGTCAACGGAACGCCGACTAGCGTCGTCCACACGTATCCGGCGCCGTACGTCACGTCGCCGCCGAAGCCGGGGATGTTGGCGTAGATGCGTGCCCCGATGCGCTTCGTACGCGGATCGACGCGCGTTACGACGCCGTCCTCCTGACCGATCATCCACACGGCGCCGCCGCCGGTCGTCACGAAGTGTGGACCGCCCGGAACGGGAACTTTCGCTACGACCCGTCCGCCGCTCGCATCGACCGCTGTCAGGACGTTCGACGCTTTGCTCGTGATCCACACGAGACCGTCCGCGTAGGTGGGATTCTGCGAGCCCGCCGCCACGGTCACGCGCTGGCGCACCCTGCCGCTCGACGGATCGATCCGCGACAGCTCGGTGTCTCCGGTCGCCATCCACAAGCTGTCGCGGCTGGCCGTAATGCCGCCC
Source organism: Verrucomicrobiota bacterium (assembly GCA_046731855.1). Taxonomy (GTDB): domain Bacteria; phylum Verrucomicrobiota; class Verrucomicrobiia; order Chthoniobacterales; family UBA10450; genus Udaeobacter. The sequence goes on from JBKPLX010000247.1 coordinate 9,644, forward strand.
TCCGAGTTCGCCGGCGCAATCGGCAGCGTCGCTACGACGCGGTTGGTTGCCGCGTCGATGCGCACGAGCGACGTACCCTTGTCGTTCGCGCACAGCGGAATCCACAGGCTCGAGAAGCCGAACGCCGCACCCGAACACGGAACGCCGCCGACTTTGATGCGCGCCGTGATTGCGTTGGTCGCGGCATCGATGCGCTCGATTTCCTTTAGGCTGATGTTCGCGATCCACAACGCTCCGGCGCCGGTTGCCATCCAGTCCGGACCGCCGCCGGTAACAATGGTGGTCCGCGGCAGATCAGTCACGGCGGGCAACGGCAGGTTGAAGAGCTGCGACGGCGAGGCGCTCGCGTCGAAACTCTGCACCGTCATCCAGAACGAGCCGTCGGCCGTCTGCGCGAATTCGATCGGCATCAAGTGTTTCTGCGGCAGATCGAACTCAGTGAGTTTGCCGTCCGCCGAAATGGCCGTGACCGAACCGGTACCGTCTTTATGCATTACGCCGATAAACACGCCGCCGTTCCGGCTCCCAAAGATCGACCCTGTATCGATGGCGTTCGGCAGCTCGTGATCGGTGAGCGCCCCGCTCGCCGTCATGCGCGTAACCGCGTTCTTTTTGCCGAACCAGAACGAATCGTCGACGGCGGTGGTGATATCGCCGGTCATTTGGCCGGCGCCGGCGCTAAAATGACTGACGCTGCCGGTCGTCGTCAGGCGCCCGATCCGGTTCGTTCCCACCTCGGTAAACCAGATCGCTTTATCGGGTCCGGCGATCAGCGCGGTGGGACGGCTCGCGCTATCGCCCGTGCGAAACTCTTGGATCTTTCCATCTGGCGCGATGCGCCCGATCTTGCCCGCTTTGGACTCGACGAACCACATCGCCCCGTCGGGGCCGCGCGTGATGTCGAGCGGATACGCGTCCGGCGTCGGTACCGGGTACTCTTTGATCGTGCGCTCGTGCGTAACCACTGCGAGCTTGTTCGCCACGCTTTCGGTGAACCAGATCGAGTGATCTGCAGCGATGTTGATTGAGCCGGGTTGCGAACCGTGTGTCGGCGTTAGGTGGCTTCTTTCAGTGCCGGTGCGAGTATCGAACTCGACGACGCTCGACGTGTCGTCGGTCGTCGCATTGTCGAACCACAACCCCTCGAGCGGACCCTCCGAGTTATAGACGATGCCGTGCGGATGAGCTTCTCTTACCGGGAACGCCTCGATCATGCCGCAGATCGCTTTCATTTCCGGTCCGCACGCTGTCGGTGCAGCCGCAGCGCCGCTGGATAAAGACGAAGATGCAAGTGCAAAAACGCACCCGCTCCAAACAGTCAAGGCAGGCAAGCGCATAATGCAAATTCGAGGTTCGTTAGTCGCCACCGAGGATCGGCAGTGAAGACGCTTTCCCAGACCACACTTCTCCGAGCCGCACGGCTTGAAGTGTCGTCGACTGAGCGTTGGGTCTGGCGAGATCGTATTTGGCCACGCTCGCGTCCGTGGCTTCAGGCCCGACACCACTGACGAGCAGATTGGCGCCGGTTGTTGTACTGGTCGTAGCCACTCGTGTGCCGCCAGATCCACCAAAAGGCTCGAAGCTCGCGATCTCGCGGAACTGGGCACCGTGATCGTGGTGCAGCGGGTTGTGCAGGTACATCGAAGGGCCTCCGTTCAGTGCGCAGCCGCTTGAAAAAATCTTTACTGAACCGCGATCAGCGAGCTGACTGACTATGATCCGCTGAGCACCACCAAGTTTCCCGGCGAGCCAACCGGTTGCCAGAGAAACGCCGCCCCGATAACTGTCGCCGAACGGAACGAAAGACGAAGTATTCACAGGCTGGTCAGTCGGCTGCGCGCTCGCGCGATCAGCTTTGGCGATGGGCTTCAACAGAGGAAAGGCGAATACCTTGATCTTCGCCTCGACACCAGTGCCGGGCGCAGTGACGATGCTTTCGCGACCGGTCGAAAAGTCTACAAAGCCCGCGGCAATGGTTACGCCGGACCGATCGTCACCATAGGGTTTGAACGCGGCAAAGAGCGCCGGCCCGGCGCTCGACGCTGCCGCCAGCGGGATTTGATACACCTTAACTTCACTTGGGATGCCCGCACCGGATCCCACAATCACATTGTCGGCCGTTGTCCCGTCGATGCATGCAGCCGCCACGCTGACACCGCCACGCGCAGCGGGATCGAACGGCTGAAATCGCGCAAGCTCGGTCCCGAAGGTGCCTTTGCCGCGTATGGACGCGCCGGCATAGGCGACGACTTCGGGGGCGTGATCTTTACCGGCGCCGACGATCAGGTCGAGAATGCCATCGCCATCAACATC
>JBKPLX010000248.1:0-5379 GCA_046731855.1 Verrucomicrobiota bacterium
GCTCGGAGATGTGTATAAGAGACAGGGCTTGTTTGGCCGTCAGCTTCGCGGCAAAACCATTGAAGCTAATTGCATAATCGTGAATCTTCGCCCCGCCCCCGACCTTGCGAAGAGCTTCGTCGTGCTTTCCCTTGAGATAACCGACATAACGCACTGTATCCGGCGCGAGCGGATCGATCTTCTGGCCCTGCCTCGGGGCTGTGGCATTGTAGCCAGAGATGTCGCCCCTATACGCAGCGGCTGGGGCAACTTTCATCTGGACGATGTAGACGCCATTCGCCGGACCGTCACTGTCGGCATCCTGAGAGCTGGGTTTCGCAGCGAAGACGGCTATTGCGGCGGCCGCAGTGAGGAGCGTACAGGCGCTTGCGACGCGCACAAATGAGAAGGATCGATTTCGACTAAACAGACGCGTAGTTTTCATGATTTGACGTGGCAACAGGGTTGAAGTTCAGATTAATGAATTGAAGAGTGTCGAGGTTACGAAAGTATCATTAATCCGGTCAAGCCCGTTTTACTCCAATTTCAAAATTAGAAGCGCAGCTATAACGCATGGAATCGGCAGGTGCTCGTTCTCCGAAATTATTTCCGCTATCGAATGCCACACGAATTGGACTGAGCAATGCCAATACCAATATTCATTTCCGCGCGGACAATCCGATTCGGAAACTCTCGGCAACGATCGGGTTTCGCGACGAGGTGCTTGCATGGTAAGGCTGCGCGGAGGCGAAAACGCGTGCTTCGCGCAAGCGAAAATCTGCCAGTTCAAAAAACGGGCGGGATGGCTTTTCACCATCCCGCCCAAGTTGCGAACCGACCTTAAACCCGACTTACGGCAAATTTAGCACCCAGGCGCTGCGTCCATGCGTAGCTGCATAGAGCTTTCGCGCACCAGGCACGATTGTAAGGCCTGCGACCTCGACCATCGGAAGGCCAGTGCTCGCAACCTCCCAATCAGTCGAGCCGTTCGGCAATCTCAAAACACCCCAATCATTGGAGACATAGAGATCACCTCTGCCAGAATCAAACGCGACGCCGGTGGCGGGGAAATCCGGGAACCCTGGTCCTCCCGATCCATCGAGATTCGCCCACGTCGCCGTGCCTGCACCCTGGTCATACGTGACAGAAAACACGTGGCCTGGCGTTGCCGGCGTGATCGCGCTATAACTTGAATAGACGATCCAGGCATGATTCGGGTCACCGGGATCGACAGCGATACCGCTGATAAAGCGGCCAGGGCTATTCGCGGCGAGCGAATCGAGTCTCGTATAGGTGACCAAATGAGCACCCGCGTCAGCGTTCTTGGAGATAAACACTCGGCCTGTTGTCGTCGCCGTCCACAAAGTTGTGGTGTCAGAACTGGCGCGCGCGAGGGCGGCCACGTTTCCGCCTGCCCGCGTCGTTCCGCGGTAATCTGCGGCGCTTGCCGTCAGATCTGTTGCGCCAGCGGGGCCGATCTTTACGAAATCACCGCAGTTCGGGTCCGCGCCAGAGGTGGTAAACTCAGGGCAGTTGGCTTCAAGGAATGCCCGGTTGCCGGCCCAATCCCGAGTTCGCCATACGCTTTGGGAACCCTGGAAAATTGTGCCTGCGCTGACAGGATCGGGAATAATGGGAGGGTAAAATTGTGCGCTTTCGCCGCTGGCTACGATGGGACCGCTCGCGATGACCCATTTCAATGGATCGCCGTTCCGGAAGTTTACGTCGTGGAAGTTCCCCGTAAATGTGTTGAAGCGAAGCGCTGTGTTGCCGACATTAAAACCGGACTGACCGCCGTCACCGTAAATTTTCTGCGGCCACGCGGTTGTCGAATTGGGTCGTTTTTCGAATGTACCGTTATCTTGCGTACCGCCCATCAGGTTGTCCGCGTTCGATGGATTAACCGAAACGCTTTGAAATTGCAGTGTTGAGAGCCCGTCATTGTAGGTTGTAAAGAGCTGCGTTGGAACGGCGGAGAGTAACTGCTGGCAGAGTGCCAGATCGGTGCCGCTTAGTCCGCGCTCAGTAGTGCACTGCGACGAGATATCGCGAAAACCGGCGCTTGAGCGCACAATCCCGCCGTCGCTGCCGAAGAAGGTGATGTTGCTGCCTGGGACTGCTGCAATCGCGTGACTGTCGGGATGCATACCATTCGGTGCTATCGAATTCGGCTGACAACAGCTGCCCGGGGGAGTGGGATTTGTAGTCGCGTCCCACGTCATATCGGTGAACGATGCTCCAGCGTCCGATGAGCGCAGAAACGCGCGGCCATTAGTACTAAAGCCGTATGTGGCGTACGAGAATGCGCCACCGAGGTACACTATACCGGGCCTTCCTGGCGGCGAATAAACCACGTTATCGTACCAGCACTGCCCACCCGTAAAGGGCGGGCCACCCTGGCCGCAGTAGCCAATGTTTTGATTGGTGGTTAGATCCGTAAATGTGGGCGAGCCAGTCGCAACATCATCGCTGCGGTAAAACCGCGCTCGGTTTGGATCCACATCGCTGGAGTTACCCACCCCCACGTACATCCGTGTGTTGCCATTGGCCAGTTTGGTAACGGCAAACTCAGCGCGATCGGTGTTGAATGCAGGATTGAGTGCGCTCTTGATCTGCGTCCAATGCGCGCCGCCGTTTCTAGAACGCCAGACGCCTCCTTTGGTGTTGACCGGAACGGCGTTGTTTTGTGGGAATGCGGCCGCGTAGACTGTGCTCGATGTGCTTGGATCAAACTCTACGCGATTCACACCCCGCGTGGAACCAAAACTGGATTGGATAATTCCGGCGTCCCCGGGAAGAACTGGATTGAGGCAAACATCCTTGTAGTTCAACAACGTGAACGTTGCTCCGCCATCTGTGGATTTCCAAAGCCCATAAGGCGGCAGCCCTGGAGCAAGTGTGACCACGCCGCCGCTCAAGACGGAGCTAACTCCGCGCACGGCACGAGTGGAGCCGACGTAAATGACACTCGGGTTGTTACTATCGATAATGATCGATGAGATTGCGCGTCCATCGAAAGCCGGCCCGCTGTATGCAGGAGCTGTTCGGAAGCCTCCCGTCCCAAATATCGCGTCGCAGTTAACGCCCGTGCCGGCCGGGACATCAGTATGCGCGGCAAGATGGGTCCATGTGTCGCCGCCATCGGTCGTTTTGTAGATTCCGAAACCAGCTTCCGAATCGGCCGAAGCGTGAGACTCGCCCGTTCCAGCGTAGAGCGTGTTGCCTGTGGGATCAGTCGGGTCAATGACTAAGGTACCTATTGCATTGGTGGCGAAACTGCCCGAGATGAAATGCCAGCTCTGGGAAGGACTGGTATCGAGGGCTCGGTTCGTTCTCCAAACACCTCCTCCAGCTGCCGCGAGATAAAGCGTACAGTGATCCTGGCTGCAGTTTGGTGCCAGAGCAAGACCAGTAACTCGACCAGACGTTGTATAAGGAGCCCCACTGAAGGTTAAAACGTCGGGATCATTTGCCGAGCTTGGGCCAACGAGCGTCCACTGTCCGAGCGGTTGCGTTACTCTCGCGAGAGCTCTCGCTGTGGCATCGGACCAAGCGACATGCGCGTTGCGCGTCAATTCGAATGGGACATATGCCGCGGGGTACGCTCGCTTCGCGTATTCTTCTTCAGCAGCCGCCGTCGGCCCGCCTTCCCGTTCAGGGCCAGGCAGGGCCATTTTGTTTCTAAACAACCTAGCGCGGTCCTGTCTGAATTTGTTGATTACGTCTTTGCTGTCTGATTTCACCCATAACGGGCCGGACGGTTTCATCGCAACGAACGCCATGGCGGTCGCTGCGGACATCAGGGTTACAACACCTGCCATGCGCAGATGCGAGACAAAACGACTACCAATGAACCAACGTGGAGTTTTCATATTTTCTTAGGGTTGAAGTTCCGGTTAGTCGGGTTGGAGGTTGGAGTAACTTCCCGGCACAAGGACACTTAGCTTGTTGTAACGACGACAGCCAGGTCAAGACTTTTTACATTAAAATTTTGTAATGTTTTTGCTATGACTCTCGCGCAAGGTTGCGCCAATTCTTCCTTCTAAATTGCTCCCTGTCCCTTCATCATTCGCTTATGAAGTTTCTTCTCGCAGGTATTCTCGGCGCGATCGCCATGTTCATCTGGACCGCAATCGCGCACATGGCGTTGCCTCTGGGCGAGGCTGGCGTCGCCGAAATTCCAAATGAATCAGCTGTCCTCAGTACGATGCAAAGCAACGTTGGGGACCAGACCGGTCTTTACATTTTTCCTGGAATGGGCGTCGGCAAGAACGCAAGCCGACAGGAAAAGAGTGAAGCGATGAAACACATGGACGAAAAAATCGCGGCAAATCCTTCTGGTATTCTTATGTATCATGCACCGGGCCGTCCGTTCTCTTTTGGCAAGGCGCTCGGAATCGAATTCGCCACCCAATTACTCGAAGCGATGCTCGTGGTGTTTCTGCTTGCACAGACGCGCATCGAAGGTTTCGCTGGCCGAGTCGGCTTCGTTTTAGTAGCCGGGATCCTGGCCGCGATTGCGACTAACGTTTCGTACTGGAATTGGTACGGCTTTCCCAAGGTCTATATCGGCAGCTACATGCTGATCCAGATTGTCGGCTTTCTCTGTTTAGGCATTGTCGCCGCATTCATGCTGCGGAAGACTTCACTGCGAACCGTACCTTGATTCTGTTCGTCGGCTTTGCTCTGGCTTGCTAAGCGCGGCGGTCGCGCCGTAGCGCTGCGACCGGGAACAAACGTCGTCGCTTTCGTTAGGCCGGTGCCAATTTTCCCCAAATAAATAGCACAATGATCGCGCCGATAATCGACAGGATGAATCCCGCTGGATGAAACGCGGCGCCTGGTTCCGGTTTGGAAAACAGGCGGGCAATCAATCCACCGACGATGGAGCCCACGATGCCCAGCAGCGTTGTCATTATGAAACCGAGATGTTGTACCCCCGGCATAATGGCGCGTGCGATCAGCCCAACTATGAAGCCGACAATAATGTACCCAATGATGTGTAACATGGCTTGTTTGGTTAAGCCTCAGAGGCTAACACGTTGGTCAAAGCGGAGGCGATCCTTTTTCACCCGAGTCTTGCGCAGGCGAATCACTGATCGCGCTCCGTGTCTTTGCCGCCAAGCTCTCGGACCGTCAGTGCGCGACGTCCGCTCGCGGTTCCGTACGTCGCCTCAGCTCGGTTGTCACTTCTTTTGAAGCGTCGTTCTTTCGATGTGCTGACCGGAATCCACGTCCCGCCCGCGGCATTTAGTTTCAGAAATTTTGCGATCTCTTTTTCAGACAGATCTGTGCCCTTCATATGAGAATAGCTTTCCGAAACGCTCCGGTTGTTGGCAAAGATCACAAGGTAAAGATATTGACCCTTATGGTAGAGAACGCTGACCGTTCCGTCGTCGC
>JBKPLX010000249.1:0-4356 GCA_046731855.1 Verrucomicrobiota bacterium
CGCAGCCTCAATGTTCCCACCGAACTCGTAATCTATCCCGGCCAATTCCACAGCCTCAAGAAACCGAGCTACCTCATCGACCGCTACAAGCGCTGTCTTGATTGGTACGCGAAGTGGATCACGGCGAAGGCTGCGCAATTAAAAGTCCGGCACTAGGAAGGTGATGACCGCCGTCTACGCTTTGCGCAGGCTGATCAAGCTCCCTTTCGGGTGCACGAGCTGGAGAAAAAGCAGGGAATCTTTGAAGGAATCTGGTCGCGCATGCGACCAGCAGGCGAAATGCGCTTTCGGTTGAAATACGAGTTCCCTACGCTGGAAAGTAGCAATCCGCGGTTCTAAAATCCACCCCATCGAATCGGCAGTTCGAATCCTGCGATGTCGTTTTCGCTCCCAAGAGCACCAATCGCACGGCAAAGCGTAGCGCGCTGGCATAACAGATACCGATTCCCGCGCCGGGAATTGTCTCAGAAATCGCTTTACTGACGCCAGTTTCTCGCCAGTATGCACACCTTTAGGACGGATGATCTGCGGGCCGCAATGCAGCGGCGGCCTTGCTTCCGGCAGCGCAGAACTCTACAACCCGGCGACCGGGACCTGCACGGCTACGGGTAACCTTAACACCGCGCGTGAGCAGCATACGGCAACCCTGTTGTTCAACGGGATGGCGTTGGCCGCGGCAGGCGGAACTGGTTTGACCTTTTTAGCAAGCGCTGAACTATATGACGGCCCTACACCTCCTCCCGGTGGTACTGTAACCAGTACCACCTGTGGACGTCCTGCTGTGGGCACTGCGCCAACGGAGTTCACAGTCAATCTCACTGATCCTGCAGACCCAGCCACCGTCCAGGCGAGCGATTTCACGGTTAATGGGACCCCGGCGGACAGCGATATCATCAGCAATGGTGACCTCACCATAACCTTCCAGCTCGCCTGTAGTTGGTGGGCAAAACACGATGCTTATTCCTGCTGGCGGTTTCGACTGCGGCCAGGGGCCGGTGCAAGAATTCACGTGCACGTTTTTCTACAGGGTGGCTGGGGCTACTCGGCCTCCGGGGCCGCGTCCGACTCTGCGCGTTCGCCCGACTTCGCCATAACATCCCGCGGTGGCTTTGCGACTCGTCGTCTACGGCAAGGGTCGTCTTTTGCCGAAAAATTTCCGAGGACCGTTACTAGTTTAGACGTTTGATGGCATTGAAGGAGGACCCCGCCCCTCCGGGGGTCCTAAACCATTGCTCGGGCCGTAGAAAAAGACCGTGAATTTTGGTCCCTTTTGCAGCGCGGTGCCCGAAATGGGTCATGACGAACTCTTGATCAACTCGCTGAAAACAGCTTTCGTATAGCGAACGCCGGCATAGCTCAGTTGGTTTAGAGCAGCTGATTTGTAATCAGCAGGTCGTCGGTTCGAATCCGACTGCCGGCTCATCTTGGTGGCGTAGGAGATTTCAGATTGCGGATGATTAGCCGCTGTTCGCCGACGCGCTACTCCGAAACATCGGTAGCTTTCCCGGCGAGATGCAGATGCCCTAGGATTTCGCTGCGCAGGCGGAGGAATGACTCGGTGGTACGATCGCGCGGGCGCATAAGGTTAATGTCAATCTCGCGATCGATTCGGCCAGGACGTTGAGTCATGATCATGATTCGATCGCTCATGTAAATGGCTTCATCGATATCATGGGTGACGAGAAGCATCGTGGTGCGGCGATTTTCCCACAGCCGCAGCACTTCGTCCTGCATGCGCATACGCGTGAAAGCATCGAGCGCGCCGAGCGGTTCATCGAGCAGGAGAACTCTGGGGTGATTGATGAGTGCGCGGGCGAGAGCGACGCGCTGAGCCATACCGCCGGAAAGATGATGTGGATAAGCATCGGCAAATGCCTCGAGTCCGACGAGGCGGATGAACTCGCTCACTTCATTTCGTTTTTCGCGCAATACCCGACGCGCAAGGAGACCTGCCTCGATATTGCGGCGAACAGTAAGCCATGGGAAAAGATTTGGATCCTGGAAGACAAGACCACGCTCCGCACTCGGCTCACTGATTGGGTCTGAACCAATCAAAAGTTCGCCGGAGTCGGGAGTATCCAGGCCGGCAATCAGTCGAAGCAGCGTCGATTTGCCGCAGCCACTCGGGCCAACAAGCGAAACCAGTTCTCCCGGCGCTATCGAAAGCGAGATATTACTTAGAGCCTGTCGACCCGTGAGCGGGTCGTCGGGCGACGGAAAGCTTTTGCTGACCTGCTGAACGCGGAGCGAGGATGATTCGGTCTCAGCTAACGCTACCATTTGATAATTCCTTTTTGCCAGACGAGCAGACGGTCGCGGATCTTGAACAAAAGCGTCATTAGGGTTGAGAAGAAGCCTGCCATAATGATCAGCGCGGCGAAAACTTTGCCGTATTCAGCCCAGCCTTGCGCCCAACTGACGTACCAGCCGAGACCGGATTTAACCCCGACAGATTCAGCAACGACAAGAGTCAGAAAAGAGGCACCGAGGCCCATGAATAAGCCGATGAAAATATTTGGAACGGCTGCGGGAATAGCGACGCGAAAAATGAGATAGCTGGGCCTAGCGCCGAGCGTTCGAGCGACGTCAAGGTAGGATGCGCGAGTGTTGGAAATTCCAGACGCAGTCAACATTGTGACCGGAAACCACACTGCCAGCGCAACCAATCCCGCTGAGGATACAATCGCTGATGGAGACACGACCATTGCGAGGGGGATCCACGCTGTCGCCGGAATGGGGCCAACAACCTTGAGCAGTGGCATTCCCCAATACCGCACCGAACTCGACCATCCGATGCAGACTCCAGTAACAAGTCCGACGATCACTCCAAGCGTGTAGCCGCTCAAGAGTAGAGCGAGCGAGTGCCAGGTACTATCGAGCAAAAGCGCGCGGTCGGTAATCAAACTGCGTAATACCGCTGCGGGTCCGGGAAAGTACGGCAGTGGAAGCAAATGGAAACCGAATGTAATCACATCCCAAAGACCAAGTAACAGGATTGCGGCCGTAAAAATCGGCCACATATGCCGCATCCATTGGCGCAATGCCGCCCAAAAGTGTTGGACGACGGCGAGACCAATTGAGACGGCCAGGATTTCCCAAAACAGCAAGAAGTAAGAGCGTGTCTCGAGAACCGGCCCGTTTTTCGCAAACAGCAAATGAATTCCAAATGTAACTACAGCTGCGATTGGAACGGCCAGCTGCATCGGCCACGGCATTGTCGATTCGTTCTTAAGCCGATTCCCGCCGTTATCCGACGGTGTTCGCGCCATTGTTAGGTGGGTTTGCGGCGTGGCCTGGCTCACTTGTATCCAGTTAACGCCAAAGGCGCTTTGTCAAACTAGCCTTGAGGAATACCCGAGGCTTGCGCTGAATGCTACGGCTTTGACGCTACACACACATTCACTTCCGCTCAGCTACCGTATTTTTCTGAAGGCACGGCGCGTCAGGGTCGGCGAGATTCTGTGCATCCTGATCTGGCTGATCAAACATCTTTCTTTGGCAGCACGAACCTCCGCTCTCTCTCTGAATCAATGACGCGATCAGCCGGATGTCGTCATCCGGTGAGACCTGGGCCCCGGCAATTTTTTCCACCTCGAGGTTCTTGACCCACTCGTCGGTCACGCCGGGAAGATGCATGAATGCCTTTTTGGCGAGCGCCTCCGTGTCGGTCTCTGGAGAAAGCATCTTGGCGACTTTCATTTCCCGAGCCGCCGTGTAAAGCGACTCTTCGGCGAGTTGCACGCTTGGTATGTAGCGCAAACGTGCGAGAGCGACAGTGTTCAATTCGGGCGTCGACGCGAGATATTTTTTCTCTACTGCCATTATTGCCGCCGCCTTGGGATTGGTCTCGACCCATTTCGCGCCTTTCAACAAGGCACGCGTAGCTCTGGCCGCAGTGTCGGGATTGGCGTCCACCCATTTGCCGTTGGCGATGACCTCGCAGCAATATTCGTCTTTGTAAGGCGCATCCATTATCTGGTCGGCAATGTTTCTCACCTTCCCCTCGGCGATCAACAAGCTTCCGATTGGTTCCGAATCTGCTACGGCATCGATTTCGCCTTTGTCGATGGCCAAACCGAGCTCGCCCGCTGGATAAACTTTCCAGGTGATGTCTTTGCCGGCATCAATCCCGTGTACCCCGAATACACGATTCGCGAAAACGAAGGGAGGCGTGCCCATTCCCGGCACACCGATTCGTTTTCCTTTTAGATCCTCAACGGTGTGAATGTCGGTTTTTACTCCTGCCTGGACGCGCAGGCATCCGCGATGGATTCCGGCTAGGAATCGTACATCCAAACCTTGTTCGACCGGCTTGAGGAAGAGCATAACGAGGTGATGGGTGATATCGAAGCTGCC
>JBKPLX010000250.1:0-4691 GCA_046731855.1 Verrucomicrobiota bacterium
GTCTTGCGAGGATTTAGCTGTGTGAAAACATACGCGGCCGCGCGCCCCAACTTGAGCGCGGTCTCCGCGGTGACGGGTTCGACGTTCGCCACACCGCGTACCCCATCTGTTCCAAAAATTTTCTTTCCGGTCACGGCGTAATTGAAACGCTCGAACATTAGTTCGTAAACGGCAAAATTTGCAATTCCGTGAAATCGATCGCGTTGTCCTCTCCGGCCCGGAATGACATGCATTGGACGCCACCGCCACAAAGGCTTAAGATTGGGGCGCTTTTTTACTCTATCGCAGCGTGGATGCGAATTCCGAGTCGCACGGTGAGCAAGAACCGCCCCAAGCGGAGACGCCCAGAGAGTTCGGCGATTACGAATTGCTGGAGGAGATCGGTCGCGGTGGTCAAGGAGTAGTATTTCGCGCCTGGCAAAAGAGTCTTAACCGCACGGTCGCGGTAAAGATAATTGGCATCGGTCAGTTAACGACTAGCGCGCACTTGAAACGCCTTCGCCGGGAAGCAGAAGCAGCAGCGAAACTAAATCACCCGGGGATCGTGCCAGTGTACGAAGTCGGTGAACGCGACGGCACGTACTACTTCAGCATGAGGTTTGTCGAAGGAGATTGTCTCGACGAAGTAGTCATTCGCGGTTCGATATCGGTCCGGTGGGCGGCCGAGCTCATCGCGAAAGTCGCGCGCACTGTGCATTACGCACATGAACACGGCATTCTGCACCGAGACATCAAGCCGGGAAACATTCTGCTGGACGCAAGTGGCGAACCACATCTGACCGATTTTGGTCTGGCCCGCTTAGTCGAACATGGAAGTACAGTGACGGGCTCACTGGAGGTGATGGGGACACCCAGCTACATGGCGCCGGAACAGGCGGTAGGTAACAACGCGGCTGTCTGCAAGGCGACAGATGTCTATGGCCTGGGCGCGGTTCTCTACGAACTGCTCACTGGCCATCCACCTTTTGCCGGGGCGACAACCTACGAAACGATCCACTTGCTGCTGGATTCGGAGCCGCGGCAACCGCGTCTGTGGAACCGGAAAATAGACCGCGACCTTTCCGCTGTTTGCCTGAAGTGTCTGGAGAAAAATCCGCGCTACCGCTACTCATCGGCGCTTGAGCTGGCCGAAGACCTTGAACGTTGGCTATGGCACGAACCAATCCGTGCAAAACGCAGTGGATTCTTCACACATGCTCGAAAATGGGTGCAACGAAATCCGATGATTGCCGCCCTGATCACTTTGTCGGTAATTCTTGCGGCAGGTCTGGGCGTGATGACCTGGGAGCGCGAATCGGATCGTAGGATTCCCGCAGGAATCGCCGTGCTGCCCTTTGAAAATTTAAGCGATGACAAAGAGGATGCGTTCTTTGCCGACGGCGTGCAGGACGACATTTTGACCAAGCTGGCGAAGATCGCTGATCTGAAAGTAATCAGCCGCACCAGCGTCATGGGATACCGCGGTAAACGGGATCTGCGTCAGATTGGGCGCGCGCTTGGTGTTTCACATGTGCTTGAAGGAACTGCTCGACGTTCTGCTGACAAGGTGCGTGTAAACGCGCAGTTAGTGGACACCCGCACCGACGTCGGCGTATGGGCGGACGAATACGAAAGCGACCTCAAAGCGGCATTCGCGATTCCGAGCGAGATTGCGCAAAAAGTCGCAGAGGAACTGCACGCCAAGATTTCAGCTGCTGAGAAAGCTTCGATTCAACAGCCACCAACCAGCGACCTTGCTGCCTATGATCTTTATGTTCGAGCCAACAACCTTCTGCTAACAAGCTTTAGCAGTGCTGCGCGAGCCAAGTTGCTCCAGGCTGCCGATCTATTGAATCAGGCGGTTGCGCATGACCCATTGTTTTTCCATGCGTATTGCCAGCTCGCTCACACTCACGGCCTGTTGTACCTGCTTGGAGTCGACCATACTCCGGAGCGGTTGGCGTCAATGGAACAGGCAGTTCAGGCGGCAGTTCGCCTTCGTCCCGATGCGGGTGAAGCGCATTTGGCTCGTGCGGAAAATCTTTATTTCGGATACCTCGATTATGATGGCGCTCTGGCCCAATTGGAACTGGCCGGCCGAAGTTTACCGAACAATCTCCAGGTATTTGCGGTGCAGGGTTACATACAGAGGCGTCAGGGACGTTGGGAAGAATCCACACGCAACCTTGAGCACGCGATTGATCTCGATCCGCGGAACTTTTACCTGCTGCAGCAGATTGCCCTCAGTTATGGGCTTCTCCGGCGTTATACTGATGAGATGTCCGTGCTGCAGCGGGCGTTGGCCATCGAGCCTGATGATGTCAATACGAAAGTAGCGCTGGCGGCGGTTCAATTTCATTGGAAAGCCGATACGCGGCCGTTACATCAAACAATTAATTCCATTCGAGCTACAAATCCGGGCGCGCTGCCGAATGTCGCCAATGACTGGTTGAGCTGTGCGCTGGCCGAGCGCAATGTCGTCGAAGCAACCAATGCGTTAAATTCATTTGGCGAAACACCGCTGACTGATTATGTAGTTCACGCAAATCGTCCGCTGATCGAAGGCGTTCTCGCTCGTCTGACGAGAGATGAAGACAAAGCCCGCGCCGCATTCATCTCGGCGCGCACCCTTCAAGAGAGAGCAGTTCAAGACGAACCGAACTACGGCCCGCCGCTATGCGTGCTTGGCTTGATCGACGCCGCTCTTGGACGCAAAGAGGAGGCAGTGCGCGAAGGTCGCCGCGCAGTTGAGCTTCTTCCCGTAGAAAAGGATGCAATTAACGGTCCGCTCATGATCAAATATCTGGCTATGATCGCGGCATGGGCCGGCGACAAAGATCTCGCCTGCGAGCAACTCGCTATCGCTCTCCAGCCCCCTAGCACCGTGAGTTATGGTCAATTGAAGCTGGAGCCCAATTGGGATCCACTGCGCGGCGACCCGCGCTTCGAAAAAATAGTCGCTTCTCTGGCGCCAAAGTACAATTAACAAGAAGCAATCCCATTAATGAGGAAAATGAGTTCAAAGAGATAGGATGGCTCGCGCGGCGCAAGCGAGTTTGGCGCGATTTTTTACTTGATCGCAGCGAGCGACTTAGCGATAACGGGGCTCTCCACGAGCACAATTGACGCAACTACGAAAGACCGGGTGGTCGCGTTCACCACGACCCATTGGAGCATAGTATTAACTGCCCAGGGCGAATCGCCGGCGGCGGAGGAAGCGCTCGAGAAACTTTGCCACACTTATTGGTGGCCGCTGTATGGTTTCGTGAGGCGGCAGGGCTATAGTCCTGAGGAAGCGCAGGATCTCACTCAAGGTTTTTTCGCGCTGTTGCTCGAAAGAAAAGACCTAGACGTCGTCCGCCGGGAAAAAGGACGTTTGCGTTCGTATCTGCTCACATCGCTGAAAAATTTTCTGGCGAAGGCGAGGCGGCGTGAACTGACGGTCAAACGTGGCGACGGTCGGGCATTAGTCCCGTTGGAAGAATTACTCGCGCGGGAGCGCGCCGATCTTGAGCCTGCAGACACATTAAGCGCCGACCGGATTTATGAGCGCCGATGGGCTCTAACTGTACTGGAGCAAGTCCTCGGACGGCTGGGAGAGGAATATCGCGTCGCAGGCAGCGCATCGTTGTTTGAGCAGCTAAAACAAATGCTGACTGACGAATCCAGCCGACAGTCGCAGGCGGAGGTCGCGCACGGAATGAGAATGAGCGAAAACGCGGTGAAACAGGCCTTTTATCGCATGCGTCATCGATACCGCTTATTGTTGCGCGAGGAAATCGCTCATACAGTGGCGGCGCCTGGCGACGTGGAAGAGGAGTTACGGTACTTCGTCAATGTGTTGCAAGGGTAACCTGCTAGGACAATTAACGTAGTACCATGGAGGTGCTTGATCGAACCCAGCCGAAAGGAAGACGGGTCCAGCGCGTTTGCGACAAATGCGGTAGCAAGCTCTTCGCAGACGCGCCACACGGGCTTTGCAGTTTGTGTCTTTTTAAGACTGCTCTTGGACCGCTCGTGGAAGAATTTGTAGCCGCGGGCGATGACTGCGGCTCCTTGAAATCCGCACAAATTCTAAGCGAATTCGGCGACTACGAGTTGGTGGAGGAAATTGGCCGGGGCGGTCAGGGTGTGGTTTATCGTGCGCACCAGAAAAGTCTGAATCGCACCGTCGCATTAAAAGTAATTAGCCTTGGTCAATGGGCGAGCAAAGCCCATGTAAAACGCTTTCGCCGCGAAGCGGAAGCGGCCGCAAGCCTGGAACATCCATACATCGTACCTATCCACGAAGTAGGCGAGCGCGAGGGCTTCTGCTACTTCAGTATGAAGTTTGTCGAAGGAGGTCAGCTTGACGACGTAGTTGAGCGCGAGCCGATATCGATCCGGCGCGCCGTGGAGCTTATCGCGAAATTAGCCAGGACTGTGGATTATGCACACAAGCACGGCGTCCTACATCGCGACATTAAGCCGGGGAACATTCTGCTCGACCAACAAGGTGAACCGCATCTGACCGATTTGGCCTGGCTCGATTAATGGAATCTGAAAGCACCGTAACGCGCACGCGGGAAGCGATGGGCACGCCCAGTTACATGGCGCCAGAACAGGCCGCGGGTGACAACGCTCAGCTTACAGCTGCAACGGACGTGTACGGACTCGGCGCAGTCCTCTACCAACTGCTCACCGGTCATCCGCCCTTCGTCGGGGAAACAACC
>JBKPLX010000251.1:0-27533 GCA_046731855.1 Verrucomicrobiota bacterium
TTGCGCGGGCAAGCTTTTGCTCCAGCGCCGTTGCGTCTTCTGGCGTGTCAATGCCAGGCGATCCTGTAGCAGTAACGAGCACATGAACCTTTACACCATTTTCTAGTGCGCGCAATTGCTCGAGCGATTCAGTGCGTTCCAGTGGGCTTGGTTTCCACCTGACAAATTGGAGCAGCGTCTCGCGCCGGAACCCGTAAATCCCCTGGTGGCGAAGGAACAAGGAGCGACCACCGTACAGCTGACGACGAGACACGACGGCTTGGAGGCCGGCATTCCGTGGAGCTGGGATCGGAGCCCGAGAGAAATAAAGAGCGTTGCCGGAAAGATCGAGAACGACTTTCACTTGGTGGGGAGAAAAAGCGTGCGCCGGATTCTTGAATGGATGGGCAGCGGTCACGATTTCCACTTTGCGATTGGAACGCAGTTTTTCGACAAGCTTATCGATCAAACGGGGTTCGATCAGCGGTTCGTCGCCCTGGATATTGATTACATACAGGAATTGCTTTGTTTTCCTCACAACTTCAGCGACTCGATTCGTGCCGCTGACGTGTTTCGACGAAGTCAGTGCGACCTCGGCACCCCAATCGAACGCCGCGGAGGCAATGCGCATATCGTCGGTAGCAACGACAACTAAATCCAGATTTTTAGCGCGGCAGCAGCGTTCCCAAACATGTTTCAAAAGCGGCTTTCCAGCGATGAAATGCAGTGGTTTACCAGGAAATCGCGTAGAACCCCACCGGGCGGGAATAATTCCAACCGCCTTACTCATTTGTCAGTTCGGAACTCCACTTTCCATCTCGCGGCGCCGTCATCCCGAGCCGCGAAGACGGCGAGGGACCTCACAATCGATGTTGGATCACACAAACACCTGCTTGTTCGCCTTGAGCGCAAGTGTGAGGTCCCTCGCTCTGCTCGGGATGACCGCGGTATCATGAGGCTGCGTTCAAGATAATCTCTGCCGCGGCGGGCAGGTCTTTTGCTGTCCAATCCGCAGCGCTGCTACTGATGTCGCGGTCAAATCCGGTTTGAACTCGAATTGTCCGTAGTCCGGCATTGCGACCGCACTCGACGTCGATCTCCTTGTCACCGATAAAAAATGAACGCGTCAGATCAATTTGATGTTCTTTCTGGGCTTGCAAAATCATTCCAGGCGATGGCTTGCGATGACTAGAATGTTGACCAGGAACGTCGGGGCAAAAATAGGTTGCGTCGATCAAGCCATGTCCCAGTTGGTGCGAGACTTCCCACTCAACGGAGCGGTATTCGTCAACGGTGAAAAAGCCGCGACCGATGCCGCTTTGGTTGGTAATAACAATAAGTTTGAATCCCTTTGATTTTAGACGCCGTAATGCTTCGGGAACGCCAGGAAAAACCTTCACCTGTCTTGGGTGGGAACAATAATCCGCATCTTCGATGATTGTGCCGTCGCGATCGATAAAGACGGCGGCGAACAATTCGTCAGCCACCTTTGGAATCCTCTCGAAAACTGGTCATCAATTCATCTCGCGTCACCGTTGCTGTTCCAAGCTTGCTGACTACGACGGCGCTCGCGTGGTTGGCGATTTCCGCTGCTTCCGTCGGAGTCGCGCCGCACGCGAGACCGAGGGTGAAAAGAGCGATCGCTGTATCACCCGCCCCCGACACATCGAAAACTTCTTGCGCTTTGGCGGGGATGTAGTGTGGCGTGGCTTTCTTTTGGAAAAGCATCATGCCCTGTTCACCGAGGGTGATGAGGACATTTTCCGCTTCCCATTTTTCAAGCAGCATTTCACCGGCGCGCTTCAGATCCATATCTTCGGAAGGATCGGTATCCGAATCGCGGCTGGGGGTACCTGCAGCGAGAAAAGCTTCAGTGCGATTGGGCTTGATTACTGTCAGGCCGCGCCACTCGACCAAGTTACGGGGATTGGGATCCGCAGCGACGATCTTGCCGGCCGAGCGCGCAGCATCTGCGATCGGCAAAACCAGGTCGGTCGATAAAAAGCCTTTGCCGTAGTCTTCGAAAATAATTGCGTCAGTCTCTGGAATATTCTTTCGGACCCCGGCCACGACCTCTTCAATTTGGGAGGCTGATGGCCCTACAAACCTTTCGCGATCGACACGGACAACCTGTTGATTGCGCGCAATGATGCGGGTTTTAACGATTGTTTGAAACGTCGCCTCTGCAACGGCATCCAACGTATCGATCTTTTGTTCGGACAGTAACTCCCGAAGTTGCTCGCCGCTGCGATCCTTGCCCAGCAAACCGATGATCGCGACGCGATCCACGAACTCGCGCAAGTTACGGGCGACGTTGGCGGCGCCACCGGGGTAAAATGATTCACCGGTCACCTCCACAACCGGAACCGGCGCCTCAGGCGAGATGCGGCCGACTTTTCCCCAGACAAATTCATCGAGCATCAGATCACCGATTACCATGATCCGCCGGGAAGATGCACGATCGAGGATCTGCTCTAGCCGGGTCAGGTCCATAGGGAAGGCAGGCTGGGGCGCCGCAGGGGTGATGGAGTGTTTTGGTTAAGGCGATTCAAAATGTTTTGAGCAGGGATTTGTGTAAAGCAGCGGTTTTGCTTAAGGTTCGCTTCATTAAATCCTGAATCCGAACCCGAAATCAACATTCGAAGCTCCCAATGATGCTGTTTACTAGACATTTGAAGTTAATTATAGCTGCGGTCTGTGGCTTTAACCTGTGCGCGCATGGCGCGCAGGCTCCGCAGCACATCAATATTAACCAATTATCGACGACTGTGGAAGATGTTGTGGTGCCATTGCCGAACGAAATTTTCGGGGCGCTGAACAAGCTTGGTGCGGTCAATTGGAAGGAACACGTCCGCAGCGACAAGGGACCAAATTTCACTGAGCGCCCGCGTATTGCTCTCTTGTTGGGGACGGTGATCGCAGACGGTTTTATCGCGGTGCAAGCGGAAGATGCGCCCACAGTCAAGGATATTGGCCAGCGCGTTCTGGCATTGGCGAAAGGGATCGGCGTCGGAAAATCGATCACGCCACATGCCAAGGCGATCATCGAGGCCGCAGATAAACGTAACTGGGAAAACGTGCGGCAGGAACTGGATCGCACCCAAAACAGCGTGCAACAGGCAATGAATGAAGTGCACGACGAGAAATTATCGCAACTCGTCAGTCTCGGTGGGTGGCTGCGTGGGACGGAAGTATTGACTTCCGTGGTGAAACAACATTACTCCACCGACGGCGCGGAGCTTCTGCACCAGCCCGATCTGCTCTCTTACTTTCAAACAAGACTGAAGGCGATGCCTGAGTTTAGTCTTCCGATCATCCACCAAATTCAAGACGCCTTGGGCGAAGTGAAGCCTCTCATTGATGTCGGCAGCGCGCGCATTCCTGCCGAATCAGTTAAGAAGGTCAACGATATCACCACGCGGCTTGGCGCCGGCATCGTCACCAGGGATTAGGAAACTCCGATGAACCGTCTCGCGAAAGTTCTTTTACGCAGCAGCTTGCTGCTCGCGGCCGTCATCGTGATGCAGCGTGCGGCTTGTGCCTCGGTGGATGACGCACAGTCGTTTGCTCTTCAGGCAGCAGAACCATACGTAAAACAGGGATTTCAGGTGCGTGAGGATTACTGGGGCGGCGACCTCGCTTCGGGTGAAAAGAAAGCGGTGCGGCAGCAATTATTCAAAGGAAACGAATATTGGTTCTGGCTGGGAACCGAAGTCGATCGGGCGAAGGTGTCCGTTCATATTTACGATTCCGATGGGAAGCTGGCTGAAGAACCAGACAGTTGGGAGAAAGGCCATTTTGCGGCTGCGCACGTCGTTCCAAAAACCACCGGCAGTTACTTTGTCATCGTCAGTGTCGAGGAATCGCCAGAGGAACGCACGCATTGGGCGCTGGTGTATGGTTTCCGTTAGAGTAGGGTCAGTGGCCTTAGCTCGTAGCCAATCCGCGATCGGCAAGCATGCCGATGCCCCGAATTGCCGATGACTGAAACTCGCACCCTTCAGTTTGAGAGCCCGCGCGCCTTGCAGTCGCTCTATGCCAATGACATTAAACTCTTGAAAAACCTTGAGGATTCACTCGGTGTGAAAGTCACCACCCGCGAAGGCTGGGTGAAACTGGAAGGAGACTCGAACCGCGTCGATAAAGCGCAGCACGTATTCGAACAACTGGAGAAAGCACGCCAGCAGGGCATGGACATTCAAAAGCATGAGTTTAATTATGCGCTCAAGGCGGTGGCCGAAGAGCGGGATGAAAATCTGGGCGATGTTGTATCGACCAAGATCACTACTTCGTCGCGCAAGCCCCCGATTGTTGCGCGAAGCGCAAACCAGCGCGCTTATGTCGACGCAATTCAAAGGCACGACGTCGTTTTTGGAATTGGACCGGCTGGTACGGGGAAAACTTACCTTGCCGTCGCCATGGCAGTCGCGGCGCTGAAAAAAGAGCAGGTAGCGCGGATTATTTTGACGCGACCCGCAGTGGAAGCTGGTGAAGCACTCGGTTTTCTCCCGGGCGATCTCGAACAAAAGATCACGCCATATCTGCGTCCGCTTTACGATGCCTTGCGTGAAATGTTAGAACCAGAGGAAATGGAACGCGCCATTGCGCGGCAGGTCATTGAAGTGGCCCCGCTGGCGTACATGCGCGGGCGCACCTTGAACAATGCTTTTGTCATTTTGGATGAAGCGCAAAACACAACTACGGAGCAGATGTTTATGCTGCTGACGCGAATCGGCTTGAATTCCAAATGCGTGGTTACCGGCGACGTCACACAGATTGATTTGCCCGCGAATAAGCGCTCCGGGGTCGTGGAAGCCTTGCAGGCATTAAAGGCTGTCCCCGGGATCGCTACTGTGTATTTTACCGAGCGCGACGTCGTGCGACATGAATTGGTGCGCGCCATTATTGGCGCCTACCAACAGCACCGATCGCCGGCACCATCACCACGCAAGTAGAGTAAAAAACGAAATGTTTGATTTTTACAAACGCGGAAGACTCATTAGACGCGGCCTCGCCTCGCGAAAAATGCGGCGCCGCCGGGGGCGCAGCGAACTAAAGCGCAATCTGGAACACTCGCCTTACATCAAGGTTGTTATCTTTGCTGTGTTTGCAGGTGGCCTGGCGTTTCTTGTCTTTAGCGGCCAGCAACCGGAGCCGACCAAGAATTTCATTATTGCGTTGCTGGTCCTGGCCACCGCGATCACTCAACTGTGGATCAATCAGCCCAAGAGCTTCTCGCGAAGCTCGCGCATTCTTCTCATTTTTGGCGTCATTTTGGTGCAACTGGCCGTTACCAAACTGCTGCTTGTGCTTTGCAACAGCGGCAATTATCGATTTTTGAAGCCGGAGATGGCGGGGTTGATCATGCCCTATGCTTTCGCGCCGCTTGTGCTGAGCGTGTTGTTGGGTCGCCATCACGGGCTTTATTCCGCATTTTTTGTAAGTCTCTGGAGTAGCATGTTGTTTGGTCCCATTGACGCGCCGCTGCTGATAACAAGTCTAATCAGTGGATTCACAGCGGTGTCCCTCACATTGCAGGTGCGACGCCGCGGTCAATTGGTCCGAGCGGGCTTCAGCGTCGGCCTGGCCATCTGGTTGTTATCCCTGACGTTTGGTTTGATCGGCCCCATCAATTGGTTTTATCCGACAGCCAATGACTGGGGGATGGTCGGAGTGCAAAGCGCCCTCGCTATCGGCAATGGAATTTTGACTGCGACTTTGGTTGGTGGCGCGCTCCCAGTCCTTGAGAACCTCTTTCAAATCACAACGGACATTTCCTGGCTGGAAGCGTCCGATTTGAATCATCCGTTGTTGCGCCGCATGACCATCGAAGCGCCGGGGACTTACCATCACAGTTTAGTCGTGGCGAATCTCGCGGAATCAGCCGCCGAAGCGATCGGCGCGAACGCGACACTTTGCCGTGTCTGCTCTTATTTTCACGATGTCGGCAAGTTGGTGAAGCCGGAATACTTCACCGAGAATATGAGCTTCGAACGTAACCCACACGATGACCTCGCGCCGACCATGAGTGCATTGATCATCATCGCGCATGTCAAGGAAGGCGTGGATCTCGCCCTCAAGTACCGGCTAAACCAGCGTATCATCGATATTATCCAGGAACATCATGGTACGTCGCTCGTTCGTTATTTTTATCACCGCGCCCTTCAGCAACACGAGGACGCGCGCGCAGGCGGAAAGATTATGAAGCTCCGCGAGGACGATATTCCCGAGGTGAAGGAAGAAAGTTTTCGCTACGGCGGGCCGAAGCCGCAGACGAAAGAAAGCGCCATCGTCAGCCTGGCCGATGCGGTCGAAAGCGCCTCACGCAGTTTGGAAAAGCCGACTCCGCAAAAAATCGAAACACTGGTTAGCGAAATAATTGAAGAACGAATTAGCGACCGGCAATTGGATCACTGCGATCTGACTCTTGGGGAACTTAAGATCATCGCCGAACGCTTCCGATTCACGCTCTTAATGATGCTCCACAGCCGAATCGCCTATCCAAAGCCGGGCCAAAAAACAACGACCATCATTCCACGCGACGAAGCTTTACGTCCGGACGTGATGGTTGCTACACGGAAGCCCGACACCGCACCCCCCGTCTCTGCTGCGTAGGGCGCGCAGGTTTGAACTTACAACTCCGGCGGGCGAGCCCGGGGTTCCCGATCTTTGGAAGTGGCCGTGCTTGGAACGGTGACGAAGGGGCCGCCCTCAAGGGGTGTAACTTTCGTGAAAGCGACGTCGGGCATTTCGCTGGGCAATCCCTCCAGTGGAAAATCTTTTCGCAGCGGAAAAAACGGATAGCCGTCCCACATTAAAATACGACGGAGATCGGGATGGCCGTTGAATTTGATTCCCATCATGTCGCAAATCTCCCTCTCGTGCCAGTTTGCGGTCGGCCAAATATCGGAAACGGTATCCACGGCGTCGGTGCCTTCTGGAACAGTTAGCTTTAGGCGCAGATGAACTGCGTGTGCCATTGAGTAAAGATGATAGACAATTTCGAAGCGGGGCTGTTCGCCGAAATTGTCGATGCTTGTGACATCGATCAGGTAATCGAACGAAAGTTCGTCCCGGCAAAATTTTGATATCTCGCGGAGATCGTTTGCGGCAATCATATAACTCGTTTCACCGCGAAATTCAGTCCTGTTGTGAATTTTCGATCCAAAGGCTCTCGCGAGCGTGCCAATGAGTTCAGACAGGATCATGCGACTAGCTCTGGCAATGTTCCGCTATCATGCGAGCGCTTCTTCAAGTTTTTCTGTCAGTTTCGGCTTCTGATTTCTGAACGAATGTTCCCACGAAATTTTCTCCTGCAACTTCATCAAGCCGGCAAGCAACGCTTCCGGGCGCGGCGGACAACCAGAAACATAAACATCGACCGGAAGAAGCTGGTCGATTCCCTGCAACACGGCGTACGAACGATACATGCCTCCCGTAGACGCGCATGCGCCCATCGCGATCACCCATTTCGGCTCCGGCATTTGCTCATAAATTCGTTTTACTGCCAGGGCCATTTTGTAGGTGACAGTCCCAGCCACAATCATCACGTCGCATTGCCGCGGCGAAAAGCGCATCACCTCGGCACCGAACCGTGCGATATCAAAGCGCGACGCCGCTGCGGCCATCAGCTCGATCGCGCAACATGCCAGCCCCATCGGCATCGGCCAAAGCGAGTTTTTGCGCACCCAGTTGAGCGCAGCATCGAAGCGGGTAAAAATCACGTTCCCTTCGATCTTTGAATCGTAGGCTATTGCACGCTCCTCTGGCATAACTAAAGGTTAAAATGTGGCTTGTAACGCGCAAGCCGAATCACGAAAGGTTTTTTTTAGGTAGGGGCGATTGACCTCAATCGCGCGCTCGCTGATTATCATCACCCGTGAAGCGTGGGCGGTTCAGAGGAACCGCCCCGACCTGACAGAAATGACACAAACTACACGCACTCATCTCGACGATCTCGAGAACCAAAGCATCTTTATTTTCCGCGAGGCGTATCACGCGTTTAAGAATATCGCCATGCCCTGGTCGATGGGTAAAGACTCAAACGTTCTGGTCTGGCTTGCGCGCAAGGCTTTCTTCGGGCGTGTTCCTTTTCCCGTCCTGCACATTGATACGACGTACGAGTTTCCAGAGATGCTGGAATTTCGTGAATGGGCAACAAAACATCACAAGCTCAATCTGATTGTTAAAATCAACACCGAAGCGCGCTCGCGTGGAATTGGTTACGAGACACATGATCCGGTAACGGTTACGCACGAGTTAAAGACAGTAGCCCTGCAGCAAGTGCTCGCGGAGTACAAATGGGACGCACTGATCACCGGCATCCGACGCGATGAAGATCCCACCCGCGCGAAGGAGCGATATTTTTCGCCGCGCAACGCGCAGTTTGAATGGGATTACAAGGATCAGCCGCCTGAATTCTGGAGCCAATTCGTCACGACAGCCTCAAAAGGTGAACATGTTCGCATCCAGCCCCTACTCGATTGGACCGAGGTGGATGTTTGGCGCTACGTCCAGCGGGAAAACATTCCCATCCCACAAATGTATTTCGCTCGGAACGGAAAACGGTTTCGGTCGTTAGGCTGCAGTCCCATCACGCATCCCATTGAGAGCACTGCCTCGACGATCGACGAAATCATTGCCGAGCTGGAAGAAACAAAAACGACTGAGCGAGCCGGCCGCGCGCAGGACCATTATGAGCGCAACGCGATGCAGAAGTTGAGGGCGAAAGGATTCCTGTGAGCGACAAGGCAAACACTCGACGCTCAGACGTTGCGTCAAAGCTGCGCGTGGTTTTCGTCGGCCACGTCGATCATGGAAAGTCCACACTCATCGGTCGTATTTTGCATGACACGGGTTCTTTACCCGAAGGCAAGATCGAAGAGATAAAAAAAGCATGCGCCGCGGAGGGGATGGGATTTGAATTCGCGTTTTTGCTCGACGCGCTGCTAGAGGAGCAAAAGCAAAACGTCACGATCGATACCACCGAAATCCCTTTTCGAACGACGCGGCGCGAATACGCCATCATCGATGCGCCGGGCCATAAGGAATTTTTGAAGAACATGATCACGGGCGCGTCCAGAGCGGACGCAGCGATTCTTGTGATCAGTGCAGACGAAGGGGTGCGCGAGCAGAGTCGACGTCATGCCTACCTGTTAAGCATGCTTGGTATCAAGCAGGTCATCGTCGTCGTAAACAAGATGGATCTCGTAGACTACTCTGAAAAAAGGTTTCGCGAAATTGAGCAGGAATATCGAAAGTTTCTTCGCGAGCTTGGGTTGGACGCACGGACGTTCATTCCGGCGTCGGCCAAAGAAGGCGAGAATGTCGCGCGCGCAAGTATGAAAATGAAATGGTACTGCGCGTCGAATGTTCTTGAAGCGCTTGATTTGCTGGAGCCACACGAGCGCGATGTGGATCTTCCACTTCGCTTTTGTGTTCAGGATGTTTATCGCTTTGACGGACAGCGGATTATTGCAGGGCGGATCGAGACCGGAACGCTAAGGGCAGGAGACCAGCTGGTGTTCTCGCCGGCCAACAAGTCGTCGGTGGTGGCTACGATCGAGCGTTGGAACGCTCGGGAAAACAACGATCCGGCTGTCGCGGGAGATTCGATCGGGATCACGCTCAGCGAGCAGATTTTCGTGGAGCGCGGTTATGTCGCGTCGCACGAAAATGAAACGCCGATCGAGACAAATCGTTTTCATGCCGACCTTTTCTGGATCGTGCGCGAGCCGCTCCGGGTTGGGCATTTGTACAGCCTGCGATTGGCAACTCAGGACGTGAAATGTGAGGTGGTATCAATCGAGCGAGTCATGGATTCTTCGACACTGGAGAGCAAGGACGACGGACGCGAGCAATTGGAGCGAAACGAGATTGGCAGACTTATAATCCAAACCCGTGGACGACTCGTCATCGATAACCACGATCGCATTCCGAATCTCGGGCGGTTTGTGATCATAGATGACGGACAAATCTGTGGTGGTGGAACGATTTTCGGCGGCGTTTATACGGATCGCACCGTCGCAAAGAGCAAAAATATCTTCTGGACAGAGGGGAAAATAACAGCCGGGGCTCGGGCAATGCGGAGCGGTCACCGGGGCGCGGTGATCTGGTTAACCGGGCTTTCCGGCGCCGGGAAATCGACCATCGCACAGGCACTTGAACGCGAGCTGTTCCAGCGCGCCATGCATACCTATGTGCTCGACGGCGACAACATTCGGCACGGATTGAACTCAAACCTCGGGTTCTCGCCAGACGATCGAGTAGAAAACATTCGCCGGGTAAGCGAAGTGGCCAAACTCATGGCGGACTCCGGGACAGTCGTGATTACTGCGTTCATCTCGCCTTATCGGATGGATCGCAGCCGCGCGCGAGAAATTGCGTTGGAAGGCAACGCCGAATTTATCGAAGTGTTCGTTGAAGCGCCGTTGGCAGTTTGCGAGGCGCGCGATCCCAAGAATCTCTATAAGAAAGCTCGCGCTGGGCAGATCCGTGAATTCACCGGCATTGACGCACCTTACGAGGCTCCGGAGGACCCCGAGATTGTGGTCCACACGGATCGGCAAAGCGTTGACGAATCGGTAGCGACGATACTGGAGCAGTTATTGCCGCGATTGAGAAACCGTTGAATAAATGTGGGATACGGGATGGCGGATTCGTGACGCAGAATTGAACGACGCTGCGGAACTCGCGGTGCTGATGCGCGAACTTGGCTATGAAACCAAGCGCGCAGAAATGGAGGCGCGCCTAAAGTTGATTTTATCGAACCCAGCCTACACGACCTTTGTTGCAATCATGGATGGCTGTGTTTGTGGCATGATCGGGACGCTCACGTATCCAAGCTACGAGCATAACAATCCTGGCGCTCGGATCCTGGCGCTTGTCACATTGAGCGCGGTCCGGCGGCGCGGAATCGGTCGGGCGCTGATTGCGACTGCCGAGAAAGACTTAGCCCAAAGAGGAATAAGGCGCGTCGCCTTGGATACACGGCTTACGCGAGAGGACGCACACAAATTTTACGAGTCGCTCGGTTACGAGCGAAACGGGTGGCGATTTGTGAAGGAACTTCCGGTGAGCGACTGATCTGACTGATGTGACGAGGTTGGAGCGTTCTTTCAATCACAGCACTTGGAGTCATCGCGATTCAAGGGACGCAAACCTGCAGTGTAACCTTTCGCGTTATCCAGTTGATGAGGCGAACACGCTCTTTGCAGATAGTTATGTCCTGCTTGGTTTCCCTGCGGGATTTCGACGCAGCAATGGGTTCTCAGTCTTTATCGATTGCAGGAACCTGACAGATCAGCGCTTTGCGTCGTCTATTGATGTGATCGCCGACGCGCGTACGGAACCTAATCCCGAAATTTTTCATCCCGGCGACGGGCGCTCCTTTTACGGTGGAGTTTCCTGGAGTTGGTGACTCGTTCCGGTCCCGTTTCTCAGGAAATCCAAATTGTCTTCGTGTTTGTGAACTCGCGAGTCCCGGCGGCGCCGAGTTCGCGTCCAAAACCGGAATGCTTTACACCGCCGAACGGCAAACGCGGATCGGAGGCGACCATCGCGTTAATGAAAACCATTCCACTCTCCAGGTCAGACGTGAACAGCTCTTGTTCCTCGGAATTATTCGTCCACGCGCTGGCACCGAGACCAAACGAACTGTCGTTTGCCATCTCAACAGCTTCAGCTGCATTTCCTACTCGGAAAATAGATGCGACGGGGCCAAAAACTTCCTCGCGGTAAGCAGGCGATTCCCTTGGTACATCGACGAGGACAGTTGGTTCATAGAAGAATCCAGGGCCATGAATCCGATTTCCGCCAGTCAATAATTTTGCACCTGCCGCAATCGATTTGTGGACCTGATCGTGCACACCTTGCAGAATCTGTTCCGTCGCAAGGGGACCAATTTCAGTAGCCAGATCCATGGGATCGCCAATTTTTAACGCACGCATCCGGTCCACGAACTGGTCTAGGAACTCGTCGTAAATTTCGTCTGCAATCAAGAACCGCTTGGCCGCGATACATGATTGTCCGGTGTTGATCGTGCGAGCTTTGACCGCCGTGCTCAGGGCGCTTTCGAAATTCGCGCTTGGCATCACGATGAATGCGTCGCTGCCGCCGAGCTCGAGCACACTTTTTTTGATCTGACGTGCGGCCGTGCTGGCCACGGCGCTTCCAGCTTTTTCGCTGCCCGTTAAAGTCACCGCTTTGACACGCGGGTCGACAATTATCTTTTCGACCTGCTCTGGTTCGATGAGGAGCGTTTGGAAAACACCGTCATGGAATCCCGCGCGGCAAAGTATTTGTTCAATGGCAAGGGCGCACTGCGGCACATTTGACGCATGCTTCAGCAAGCCGACGTTTCCAGCCATTAGCGCTGGCGCCACAAATCGGAATACCTGCCAGAACGGGAAATTCCACGGCATGATAGCCAGGACCGGACCGAGCGGTTCATAGTGAACATAACTGCGGGCCGCGTCCGTTTGTGCAGGCTCGTCCTCAAGGAACCGTTCTGCGTTGTCGGCGTAAAATCGACAGCCGCGCGCACATTTCTGGACTTCTTCCAAGGACGCGCTGAACAATTTTCCCATTTCGAGCGTGATGATTTCGGCGAGCTTGTCCTTTTCCAGTAACAACAACTCGGCCGCTGCCGCCAGAAGTTCCGAGCGCTGGCTAAAGGCAGTTCGACGATATTTTCTGGATGCGTCTTCGGCGTGTTTCAAACGTTTCTCGATTTCACCATCGTCGAATGGGGCGAAGTCCTTCAGCTTTTCGCCCGTGGCCGGATTGATCGAAGCAATTGGCATATGTCTAACTAAGCGCGCCGGTGAAAATGAGCAAAGGTGGAACGGTCGCCACGGCGACTCCGCAACGCACTGGGAACACGGCACTGCGCTCCGCCGCCTGATTATTTGCGCCTTCGGCGATTTCTTTGCCAGCGCCTTCGAGAGAAGTCGATCCAACTACAACCGCAGACCTTTGGGAATCAGAACGCGATCGAGTACATCGAAGAACCATTGCACCAGCAGTGCGAGCAATGCGGCAGGAATTGCGCCCTCCAAAATTGTCGCGTGATCATTCAAGTTGAGGCCGCTCAAGATCGGCTCGCCGAGACCTCCCGCGCCGATTAATGCTGCCAGCGTCGCGGTACCGACGTTGATCACCGCGCTGGTTTTAATTCCTGAGAGAATCGAGCGCGATGCCATTGGCAAATAAATTTCCCAAAGCCGGGTGAACGGACTTAGTCCCAGCGCAACAGCGGACTCCCGTAATGATCGCGGGATGTCCTGCAGGCCGCTCGCGGTGTTCCGCACGATCGGCAACAAACCGTAAAGGAACAGGGCCGCAATCGCAGTGCGTACGCTGATCCCGAAAAAGGGAAGAGGGACAAGCAATGCCAGCAGAGCGAGCGACGGAATGGTTTGCACAATGCTGGCGAACCCAAGAATTACCTGCCCAATCAATCCACCGCGACTGGCAACAATGCCAAGCGGAATTCCGATGATCACTGAGAGCAACAGCGAAAAGCCTGCGAGCTCGAGATGGCGTAGAGTCCAGCGCGCTAATTTGTGCGGAAAGGATTCGCCTGCGAAGCTTGCAGGTCTTCCGTTGTCTTGAAAATACAAGTTGGCAGCGGAAGTATAATTCTTTGTGCGCTCCGCCTCCACGTTCAGGTGAGTCATGCGTTTTTCGTCCAGCGTTCCCTCGAGCCGGTGCAATGCATTGATTGCGTCGGGGGAGATGGACGATCGAAACAAGAAGACAGCGTCATACTTTGGGAAAAACCGAAGATCGTCTTCGAGAACGACCAGATCGTTTTCTTCAATCTTTGCATCGGTCGAATAAGCGTCCTTTAGGTCAATTGAGCCTTTGGCCAGTGCGGCATAACCCAGCGCATGATCAATCCCAATGATGCTTTGCTGAGGAAGTCCATAGCGCTCGCGCAACGGCTGCCAGCCATCCTGGCGGTCAAGAAATTCATGGGTCAGCCCGATCCTGAGCCCTGGATGCTTTCGCAAATCGCTGATTGTGCGAATTCCCAGGCGTTGCGCTTCGCTGCGCCGCATGACCAGTGCGTAAGTGTTGTTGAACCCAAGAGGCTCCGTCATGCCAACGTCGAATTTTCCCAGCGCGTCTCGAATTTCCTGAAACGATAATTGATCACCATTTCTTAGGATTTCTTGCGCGATTGTTCCTGTGTATTCCGGATAGGCAATGATTTGCCCGCCGCGCAGCGCTTGCCAGAGAATGATCGTGCCGCCCATTCCCTGGCGATGCTCAGCCGCAACACCCGCATCGTTTAGCGCACGCTGGGCGATTTCACCCAGAACATAGGATTCGGTGAATTTCTTTGAGCCTACGACGACCGGGTTCGCTAAGGCTGGGGAAATTGCTGCGACGAGGATTAAGGATAGTAGTAAGAGAGCGCTGGGCCGTTCGCGGTTCTCCCGGAAGTCGTCTCCTACCAGCGTAAGGGGAAGCGCGTTCATCTCAGCGTGACTCCGCGTTGCGCGTTGATGAATTCCGACACGAAAGGATCTGCTGGTTTTTCGCGCAGATCAGTGACTGAGCCCTTTTGCACGACTCGGCCGTTATTCATCAGCACGATTTCATCGCCAAAATAGACTGCCTCAGCCAAATCGTGGGTGACGAAGAGCGCCGTCTGCTGTAACCGCGCAAAAATCTCCTTAAGATCCTTCTGCAAAGCGGCCCGCACCAGCGGGTCCAGCGCGCCGAGTGGCTCGTCGAGTAACAACAACTCCGGTGAAAGCATTAATGCGCGCATCAAGCCTACGCGCTGCCGCTGACCTCCGGAAAGTTCGACAGGATATCGCGAGAGCAAATTAACGGAGAATCTCGTCAGATCGCACAAGTCAGTAAGTCTGTTCCGCATTTCATCCTCTGCTTTCCCGATGTGGCGCGCCATCAACAGAACATTGGCGCGCGCAGTCAAATGCGGGAACAAACCGCCTTCTTGGATTACGTATCCAATTCGCCGGCGAAGAGTAACGATCGTGTCGGCTGTGACCGGTTCGCCATTAAACTCGATCGAGCCAGAGTCGGGCTCAATCAAACGAATGATCAATCGAAGCAAGGTTGATTTCCCGCAGCCACTTGGCCCAATGAGAACTGTGGTCTTGCCTCGTTCGATGGAAAGATTAGTCGCCTGCAACGCGATTGCGTCCGCGTAACGCTTGCTCACATCGACGAGTTTAACGAGAGCGCTCATTGGTTCGCGATATTCTGTAGGGGGCAGGCGCGT
Source organism: Verrucomicrobiota bacterium (assembly GCA_046731855.1). GTDB lineage: Bacteria > Verrucomicrobiota > Verrucomicrobiia > Chthoniobacterales > UBA10450 > Udaeobacter. The sequence continues at coordinate 15,239 of JBKPLX010000251.1, forward strand.
CACCTGCAAGCGTGATGGTTAGATTATGCAGCCGGCATCCGCCTTAGGCGGACCAATACAGATTTGTAGCCGCGGGCGATGACCGCGGCCGAGGTCATCGACCCCGGCTACAGGAGAAGTAAAATACGCCAAACAGACGCGCCTCGTCAGTCCATAATTTGACGAAATCAAATCCAGCCTGGCGAGCCAAAGCGATGAAACCTTCTGGCGTATGCTTGTATGAATGCTCCGTCAGGATTTTTTCACCGGCGCGGAAATGAAACTGTCGATCCTGTATGCGAACTGTCTGATCGGTCGTACTGATCAAATACATCTCGATGCGGCCTGCTTTAGAGTTGTAAATGGCGCGGTGTTGCCACCGGCTTAGATCGAAATTTGCGCCCGTGTCGCGATTGATATGCGCAAGTAGGTTCAAATTGAATTCCGCGGTGACGCCAGCTTTGTCGTTGTAGGCGGCTTCGATCACACTTTGATCCTTCTGCAAATCGGCGCCAATCAGCAGCCCCCCGCCTCGACCCGAAACATTGGCAATGCGCCGCAAAAATTCCAGGGCTTCACTTGGTTCGAAGTTGCCAATAGTCGATCCGGGGAAATAAACGACATTGCGCGCGGCCTTATGACGCGGTGCAGGTAGCACGACGGGCTGCAGGTAATCGGCGCAGACGGGCAGGATTTCCAGGTTGGGGAAAATCTTTTGGAATCGCGCAGTCGATTTGCGCAATTGCTTTTCCGAGATATCAACCGGGATATAAGCAGCGGGCTTTTCGAGTGCTTCAATGAGAATCCGCGTCTTGGTGCCTGCACCAGTCCCCAGTCCGATAAGCTCAACGTTTGGTCCGAGTTGCGACGCGATTTCGGCGCGGTGTCGATCCAAAATATCGATCTCGGTCCGGGTGATGTAATACTCCGGAAGCTCGCAGATTTTTTGAAACAACGCCGCGCCGCGCTCATCGTAGAAATACTTGCAAGGCAGCGCGCGTGGATCGGAGGAAAGTCCGGCGATTACATCCGACAGCAAATCAGAAGTTGACGGTGGAACTTCAGAAGCAGGTTGTATGGCCGTTAGCTGGTCTGCGGTCATTATGGCATTATCGTTCGGCGCGTGCCCTCCGGTTGCGCCTTACTGGTTCATTGTGGATCGCGTGCGAGCCTGATCCCCGTAAACTGCCAGCGTTTCTCCGGTTGGAAGAAATTGCGATAAGTTCGGCGAATATGACTGCGCGAGGTGGCGCAGGAACCGCCGCGTAAAACGTACTGGTTGCACATGAACTTGCCGTTGTATTCGCCGAGTGCGCCCGGCGCAGCGCGATAGCCTGGGTAAGGCGAGTAAGCGCTGCGTGTCCATTCCCAAACGTCGCCAAACATTTGATGAAGGCGCTTCTCGTTTGCTGACTTGGCGCGTGGATGAAAATTCTCGTCGTCGACAAAGTTTCCTTCGATCGGGCAATCCAACGCTGCGCGTTCCCATTCAAACTCCGTCGGGAGACGCCCCCCAGCCCAGTTGGCGTACGCGTCAGCCTCGAAATAACTCACGTGAGTCACAGGCTCGGATTCATCGACCGGGCGAAATCCTGAGAGAGTGAAGTTCCACCATTTGCCATCGCGCTTCGTCCAGTAAAGCGGGGCTTGCCATCCGCCTGAGGCGGATTCGTTCACGGTCATCCACCCGAGCGATAACCAGAATTCTGGACGCGAGTAGCCGTTGTCTTCGATGAATGCGAGATACTCGCCATTGGTTACTGGCCGTGATGCTAGCGAGAATGCGTGAACCAACGCTCGATGCCGCGGTCCTTCGTTATCATAAGCGAATCCGCGGCCGTCATGACCAATTGCGATAACCGTCTCTTCGAAGTCGAGAAAGTCGAGGGGCGAACTCTGTGAGCCCGGCTTCGCAGGGCTCCGTGCTTCAGTCTTTGCTTCGCGAAAAACAGGGTAAAGCGGGTTCTGCGCGAACACGTGCTTGATGTCGGTGACCAGCAGTTCCTGATGTTGTTGCTCATGATGAAAACCGAGAATGAGTATCGGTTCGATTTCATCCAGCAGCTTTTCGTCGGCCCTGGAAAGCAGATTGTCTATATGAGAATCGATCGATGCCCGGTAGCGTTGTGCCTGTCCTACTGTCGGGCGTGAAATTAATCCGCGTAGATCGCGCCGGTGCATGTCACCAGCAGCGTTATAGTACGAATTAAAAAGATAGGCGTACTCGGGAATTTCCGGGCGATAACCCGGGCTAAACTTTTTGAGGATAAACGTTTCGAAAAACCATGTCGTATGAGCGAGATGCCATTTTGTCGGGCTGACGTCGGGCATCGATTGCACGACGCAATCTTCTGGTTCGAGATTCGCGCAGAGCGTGTTAGTGAAGTCTCTGATTTGATGAAAACGAGCAAGCAAGCGCTCAACACGTGCTGCGTTTGAATGAAAATGATCTCGCTCGGCCGCGACCGTGTTGGTGGCGGACTCAACTGATACTGGACTCAAAGATTTTCTCCCTCTTGTTCGAGTTCTTCCCGGCGCGCTTCCAGCATCTGGTCGTGAGCCGCTTCCTCGAGACCATCGATCACGAGATGCTCGCCAACAGTTTCCTCTTCATCAACTCCCGCACGCGGCAGGCGGTGCCCCTTGGAACTGGCGACCACAGTCCACTCTTCCGTGAGGTCGGCATTATCAGGAGTTTCTTCAGGGGGTGAATTATTTTCTGTGCCCATCAACTCGCGGCGCGCCTGTTTCCAATCTTCTTCCGTAAATTCATCGGGGTTGCGTTCGTCGATCATCGCGATTTCCCTCGCGCGTCTTGCCACTTGCTCCGGCGAAGGCGCTCCGAGCCCGTTGCCGTGCAGCTCGATTTTTCCCGGGCGAGGCTCTGAGTAGTCGTTCATAACCAATTGTGCGAAGGCCAACGTGCCTTGTTCAGCTTATACTTTCCCTTACAGGTTGGGTCCTTGCAATACAAGGCCTAAAAAAAGAGGTGGCACTATTTTAAGGTGAAGAGCGAAGATTTTGTTCAACTTCAGGGCGGCGTTGTCCTTGCGTTTCGAGAATACGGCGACCCAAGTGGGGTGCCCGTGGTATTTTGTCACGGCTGGCCGAGCTCATGCACGATGGCGCAACTAACAGACGAAGCGGCACGGGAGCTTGGCGTCCGTATCATTTCACCTGATCGGCCGGGCATTAGCGGATCGAGTTTGCAACCCGACCGAAAATTGGCGGATTGGTCGCACGTTGTAGAACGGCTGCTTGACCATGTGGGTATCGGGCAATTTCGGATGCTCGCAATTTCAGGTGGCGCCCCCTACGCATACGCAACGGCCGCAGCAATGCCGAACCGTGTCCGGGCAATGGCAATCGCGTGTGGCGCTATTCCCATGGCCGAACTCGAAGATGCCAGTGGGTTGCTGCCACTTTACCGGTGGATGCTGGCGTTTTATCGATCGCGACCGCAACTCTTGCGAAGATTGTTTTGCATGGCGCGGCCAATTCTCGCATTGCGGCCGCCTGTCCGCCTTCGGCCGTTACTTTTGAAGATGCTGATGTTGCGACCGTGTGATGCGGAAAGTCTGCGTGATGCGGCAGCTTTCGAAGCCATCTTTGAAAGCCAGCGCCGCGCCTGGTGTGGGTCGGCTGAAGGCGTAATGGCGGACGCGCAGATTTATGCACAGCCATGGGGATTCTCGCTCGAAGACATTTATGTTCCGGTGCGGCTTTGGCATGGAATGCAAGATCGAGCTTTCTCAGTTCACCTGGCGGAAGAAGTCGCGAAGCGATTGCCCAACTGCAAAGCGCGGTTCATTGATGGCGCAGGTCATTATTCGCTGCCCATCCGTCACATGCGGGAGATCCTTGCCGATTTGATATCGCTGTAGGGACAGGCGTGCCGTTTGTGTTGTGAGAAGATGCAGCCGACACGGCTGTCGCTACATTTTAATTATGGAAGAGGATTTCACAGGAGGCGCGATTCACGATCAGCCCACGCGGCGGCAATGGAGCGTTGATCCGCCGTTCGATGCCCGCGTGCGTCAATTGGTTCGCGATTGGGACGCAAGCGAATCTCCCGAACTGATTGAGGAAATGATCGTGACCGCGCTAAAGATAGCACGCGATCACATGAGCGTGGCGGACCTTAAACTGATCAATCGTTCCATAAAAGAAATGCGTAATGCGGCCAAGGTCTTCGCGCCATTTCAGCATTTGCGCAAAGTGGCCGTTTTTGGATCGGCCCGCACTCCGGTTGGTTCACCAGCGTACGACGTCGCGAAGGATTTCGCCCGTGAAATGGTGGCGCACGATTTCATGGTGGTCACTGGTGGCGGCGATGGAATCATGGGGGCGGCGCAGGCGGGCGCAGGCCGCGCGCACAGTTTCGGTCTTAACATTCGTCTCCCATCCGAGCAGCAAGCCAACGAATTCATCAAAGGCGATCCCAAACTGATTACGCTCAATTATTTCTTCACGCGAAAACTGAATTTTGTTAAGGAGGCGCACGCGTTCGCAATGTTTCCGGGAGGCTTCGGCACACTCGATGAAACATTTGAAGTGCTCACGCTGATGCAAACCGGCAAAGCCCGGATCATTCCCGTGGTGTTGCTGAATCGGCCACGAGGGAATTATTGGGGACTGTGGATGGAGTTTATCACCGACCGGCTCCTTAAACGCGGCTTGATCTCAGAGGAAGATCTGTCTTTCTTCAAGATAACACGCACTGTTCGGGAAGCGGTTGCAGAGATTTTGCAGTTCTACAAAATCTATCATTCAGCGCGCTGGGTAGGGGATCAATTTGTAATTCGAATGAACGATCGCTTGTCGAAGAACGCGATTATCGATCTTAACAAACAATTCGCCGATATACTGCGCAAAGGCGAAATCGTTCAGGCCTCGGCGTTACCTCAGGAAAAAAATGAGCCTGAGATTTGGGATTTACCTCGGCTGATTCTTACGCCTTTTCGCAATAACTTCGGCCGGTTCCGTCAGTTGATCGATGCAATTAATTCTTCTTCAACTGTGTGAGATCTTCTGATCGAGGACAAGCTTCCTGCGACGACGATATCGTGCCGACAGACGCTCCACGATCCGTACGCTTTCCCAGGAGGGCGATGTCGGCGCGAAGCTTTGCCTTCATCATTTCATCGAATGAAAAATGCTCCCTGGCATAGCGGAGGCCGTTCGCAGCGCAGTGAGCCGCCAGTTGTGGTTCGCGAATAAATTCCAAAATCGCCGCTGCGAGCGCCTTGCTGTCACCCGGCTCGATGAGCAGACCGTTTTGCCGATTCTCAATGATTTCCGGAATGTCGCCCACCTTTGTCGCGATGACCGGACATCCGCTGGCAAAGGCTTCGCGTAACACGATCGGCGAGGCTTCGGTGCGCAGCGAAGCGATCACAATCATGTCGCACGCCGCGTAAACGTCGGGCGTGTCCCAACGATATCCCGCCATAATGATCTTGTCGGCCAGTCCGGCCCGGTCGATTGCGTTTCTGACATTGATGCCGCGTTTCAGAATGCCGGTGCCCTGACCAACGACGGCGAAGCGCGCATCGGGTCGTTCTGTTAAAACAAGAGGGGCTGCTTCAACGAGGATGAGCTGGCCTTTATCCGGCCGAATCATTCCGACATTTCCAATGAGCGGAGTGCCTGCCCCAATGCCGATCTCGCGACGAAATTTCATTCGATCACGCGGCGACTTGAACTTCTCCAAATCGACGGCCGAACCGATAACTTCAATTTTCGCTGGATCAACGCCGTGTTCCTGGACGAGTTCGCGTTTGATCACCGACGCATCGGCCACAACGTTCGAACACCCATGCTTGAAGACAAATGCGCGTCCCTTGCTTCCGATTGGATCGGTAACGCAGCGCGCGCGGCTTAGTGGAATCCCGCAAAAGTAGAGCGGCAGACAAAGCCAGTGATCTTTTGAGCTGTAGGTCTTGAGCAGATCGATCCGGTTTCGCCGGCAAAATCGCCAGAGACGCCATGAGCATGGCAAATCGACACGACGACCGAGCGACATGGTCACGAGGCGAGTGCTGAGTTCAGCGGCCTTGGAGTGTACCTGACTATCCGGGTTGCAGACGAGCCATGCCTGATGCCCGTGAGTATTCAACCAATTGATCTCAAGACACGTGCGATATTCCTGGCCACCCCAACTGCGGCTGCTCTCTACATAGAGAATATTCACGTGGGATCGGCAGCGACTGCCGTCACCTCAATCTAAGCAGCTGCGCTCCGTTTTTCGAGAATGTAATCGTGGATTGTGTTTACAGTTTGAAGCGCTTTGCCAGCCACTTCCGCGCTTGGCACACCGACTCCAAATGTTTTTTCCATGCTTACCACCAGCTCGAGCGCATCGATGGAGTCCAAACCGAGACCGTTGGCTCCGAAAAGCGGAAGATCATCTCCGATCTGTTCCGGGGTAACTTGCAGCATCAAACTTTTGACAAGCATCTCTTTGATACGAGCGCGTAGATCTAGTTCAGCCATAAACGAGGCGCGATCTTGCCGCAAATCGCGCGTTTGGTCAAACGTGGAGGATCCGATCGCGCGTGATTCGCCTGAAAAACGGTCGACCGCAGCCGCACTCAAACCCGCGAGCGCTTGATCTGCGCTGGGTACAATTCCAGAGCGTCTTCGCGGCACTGTAGCCGAGAGGACGATTCCCTTATGCTTGCTCGGCCTTGCCGTCGCTGCTGGCAGGCTGGCTCTCGCTTCGGGGTACAGTCGACTGCGCCGGTTTCACGTCAGACTTAGCCGTTTCAGTCTCGGGCTTTCCAGCCTTATGCAGTTCATCGTTGAATTCGTCCTTAGCTTTTTGAAACTCCTTCACTGCCTGGCCCATTCCACGGGCAAGTTCCGGCAACTTCTTCGCTCCGAATAAGACCAGAATAATCAGCAGGATGACGATCAGGTCCGGCCCTGCCAAATTCATAAAGCTGGCGATAAGGCTCATGCGGTAGCTCAAACATCAGGCTGTTTCACGAAGTTTCAAGGCAAATTCCGCCAGGCCGACATGAGAGGTCTCGGAGGTTGACATGCTCAAGCTACTGTGGAAAAAGGGTTTCCTACAGATGCGTCCTACTTGGAAAGGCAGTATCAGCTTTGGGCTGGTTTATATTCCCGTGGCGGTTTATCCGGCCACTCGCGAGGAGAAGATTAGTTTCCGGCAGCTTCGTTCCAGCGATCTCAGTCCTATCAGATATAAAAAGGTGGCTGAGGCAGACTCAAAGGAAGTTCCAGCCGAGCAAATCGTGAAAGGCTTCGAGTACGAGCGGGGTCGCTACGTTGTTCTGAAGGATGAGGACTTCGAGAAGGTGCGGATCGAGTCAACACATTCCATCGACATCACCGATTTTGTGGATTTGGACCAAGTCGATCCGAAGTTTTTCTACAAACCATATTTTCTCGAGCCGCAAAAGGGTGGAGAAAAGGCTTACGCGGTTTTGCATAAGGCGCTCACCGGTACAGGCAAGATCGGCATTGCCAAGGTCGTGATCAGTAACCGTGAACACCTGGCTGCTGTGAAACCAGATGGATTGTTTTTGATTTTAGAGCTGATGCACTTCGCTAGCGAAATATTGAGCACCGAGGTTTTGAAGAACGGTTCGGCTACAGCCGTGAGCGACAAAGAATTGAAAATGGCGCAGGCGCTTATAGAGAGCATGGCGGTTGCCTGGGAGCCGGAAAAGTACCGGGACGAATACCGGACAGCGCTGATGGAGATCATCGAGCAGAAAGCGCAGAACCGAGAGATCGCCGCCAAGGCGCCGGCACCACACGCGCCAACTAACGTTGTCGATCTTGTTAAGGTGTTGCAGGACAGCTTGAACCAGACGCAATCGCTCAAGCAAAAGCGGAGTTCCGCTTCGGGCAGTGGCCGCCGGTCGACCAGCGCCCTGGTTAAGCAACGACGACGAACAAGCGCCTTGGGCTAATCGACCTGAACCGGCGCCTGTTGCAAATCATCGCGCTGGCATTATAGTCTGCACTCTTTTATGGCCAAGACCTCCTGGATCAATCGCAATGAACGCAAACGCGCGACGGTGAAGAAGTACGCCGCGTTGCGCGCGGAGTTGAAGGCGAAAAAAGACTATGCCGGTCTTTCCCAATTGCCACGTGACGCCAGCCCGACCCGGGTAGTCAACCGGTGCGAAGTGACCGGACGCCGGCGTGCTTTTATTCGCCGGTTCAAGATGTCGCGCCTGACGTTCCGTGAGCTGGCTTCGCAGGGCTTGATTCCTGGCGTAACCAAGTCGAGCTGGTAAATTTTCTAGCGTAGGCGCGTCGCTGTGCGGCGCGTAATGGGCCGGTCACAAACCGGCTGCTACGCGAATCTACTGGATGAACTTCCCCTCATTACTCCTCCTGGCTCCCATTGCTGATGTAGTAGCGAGGCATTGGGACCCGTTGATCGTCCTAATCGCCAAACTGGCGACCGTTGTCGCGTTGGTATTGCTCAACGGGTTCTTTGTCGTTGCTGAATTTGCCCTGGTGAAAATCCGCGACAGCCAAATCAAAACGCTGGCTGATGAAGGCCTGAGGCGAGCAGTCTTCGTGAAACAGATTAAAGACAATCTGAACGCCTATCTTTCTGCCTGCCAGGTCGGAATTACTGCGGCGAGCCTGGGGCTTGGTTGGCTGGGGGAACCTTTCCTCGCGCGAATGCTCCAACCGTTTTTCGCTTTGGCAGGAATCGAATCTGTGCCGGTAGTCAAATCCATTTCCTTTACCCTGGCATTTTCAGCCATCACGTTTCTGCACATCGTGCTGGGGGAACAAGCCCCCAAAATTCTCGCCATCCGCAAATCCATGGCCGCGGCGCTATTTGTGAGTGCGCCATTGCGATGGTTTTACGCAATCTTTAAACCCGCAATCTGGTTTCTGAACGCTGCGAGCAACTGGGTGCTGCGTCGCTTGGTTCGTGTGGAACCCATCGCCGAAGGAGAATTGGCCCATAGCGAGGAAGAACTGCGATTCATCGTTCGGGAAAGCGAAAAATCCGCCGAGGTCACGCCTCTTGGTCGTGAGCTTGTCTTTAATGTGCTGGATCTGCGTGACCGCGTGGTGCGCGACATCATGACGCCGCGCGGAGAAATCGTTTACTTCAATCTGGAAGACGGCTTCGAGGCGAATGTGAAAAAAGCAATTGAGTCCCGGCATACGCGGTTTCCGTTGTGTCGCGAGAATCTCGATAACACGATCGGCTTGATCCACATCAAGGAGCTACTCCCGCTGATGCGCGCCGAACATCCAGACCTGCTGAAGATCAAACGAGATTTGATTCCCATACCTGAGATGATGCCGTTGGAGAAATTGCTCAAGTTATTCCTGACCAAACATGCGCACCTGGCCCTAGTAGTGGATGAGTTTGGGGGAACGGTCGGCATGGTAACCATGGAGAACGTGCTCGAGGAGTTGGTCGGTGATATCCAGGACGAATTCGATTTCGAAAAGGAAGAGTTTCGTAAGATCAGCGCAAACGAATTCTCCGTAGACGGTGCGTTGGGCCTTTACGAGTTGAACGAGCTCGCAAAGCTAGAATTGGAGAGCGCGGACGTGAGCACCATTGGCGGTTACGTCACGCACCTGCTTGGTCACCTGCCGAAACAGGGCGAGCAGGTCAAGATCGACAATTACCTGGTTACAGTTTCTCAAAGTGACGGTCGCCGTGTGAACCAGCTTCATTTTAAAAAATTGGGCAGCAGCGCTCCCGCGACAGTACCTGCGTCCGGCAAGGCGTAACCCTAGGAGACTGTTGAAATACTGGGATGGGCCGCGTTGCTGTCGATTTTGACGCCGGCCAAGGCGCGAGCGCAGTGCCGATATCTAGCGATCTCGGCCAAGCGAGCAACGCGGGCCAGCGCCTAAAGCGACGCAACCCTTCGGGCGCGAAGCAGAAGAGGCGTCTGCCTGTGTCGCTCGTTCGTTACAGCCCGCTGAAGGGGATGCGCCCCACTCGCTTCTTGCCATCCGCCTCTTCTGCTTCTACGCGCGACCCATCCCGGTATTTCAACAGTCTCCTATCCGGCCGTACCGTCTTTGCGCGAATGGAGGCAAATCCGGTTGCCATCCGGATCCGCAATCCATGCCATCCAGCATACGCGCGTCTCGACGGGCTCGATGAGAATTTTCACGCGGTGTCTTCGGCAAATGTCGATTGCAGTCCGAACGTCGTCGACCGCCAGTGCGACGCACGCAGGCCCGCTCCAGTCCCATTCAGGATGGCGTTTATGTCCCGTGCCGTTAAGACAGAGCGTCAACGGGTCAGTGGCGAACTCACTCCAGAAATCGTTCCACTCGTGCCCGCGTTTGAGACCAAATAGCTTCTGATAGAATGCACGGGCCTGGCGAATGTTTTTCGTGTTATACATTACGAAATCAAGCGCCCGAACGGGAATTGCAGCCCGACGCGATGAAATTTTTTTCTTTCTCATGAATTCTCCTACGCGATTGCAGCTTGCAATTCCGCCAGCAATGCCGGCCGGCGCCGCAGCTGAGCGGTGAGAGCTTCGATTGCGCGCAGAGTAGGAGTACTAATGTGGTGTTCCATGCCCTCTACATCGTGATAAATGACGCGATCGTCGAGGCCAAGCAATTCCAGAAAATCAGTCAGAAGTTTGTGCCGTTGGGCGATCTTATGGGCCAGGCTCTTGCCCGTCGCCGTCAAAATAAGTCCGCGGTACTTTTCGTATTTCAGCAGACCCTCCGCGTCCAGTCTCTGGACCATGTTGGTCACGCTTGCCTGGGAAATTGTTAAGGCGGCCGCGATGTCCACCACGCGAGCGTAGCCTTTGGAGTTAATCAGTTCGAGGATGCGTTCCAGATAATCCTCCACCGCGGTGGAACTGCCGAGCGCGGAGTGGGAATTCTTTTTGCGCCGCATGCTCCGAAGGTAAAAATCAGGATGAAATAGTCAAACAGATAAATAATTGATGATTGACAGAATCATATTGTTATACAACTAAATTAGGTCAGACTAATTTCGAAGATTAAACTTACTTATCAATGAAGGTCTGGAAAATGAAACGGCCGTGAAAGTGATGACGCAACGCGACGGCACAATTGCAGCAAAACCTCATGTAGCCTGGCGGAGGACCGCCGGCGAGGTTTCCCTGCCGGAAGTCCACCGCAGCATCGCCGTTCCGACGACGGCTTCATTTTGGCGGAAGCTGGCGGCTTTCTCCGGCCCGGGATTTCTCGTAGCGGTCGGTTACATGGATCCGGGCAACTGGGCCACCGATCTGGCTGGCGGGGCCCGGTTTGGTTACTCGCTTCTGGCTGTCATCATGATCTCCAATTTGATGGCCATCCTGCTCCAGCATTTGTGCATCAAACTCGGGGTGGCCACGGGCCGCGACCTTGCCCAGGCCTGTCGCGATCACTACTCGACACCGACCGTCTGGTTTCTCTGGGTTCTTTGCGAGCTCGCCATCGCTGCCTGCGATTTGGCGGAGGTTGTCGGCTCGGCGATTGGGCTGCAGCTTCTCTTCGGAATTCCGTTGGTGTGGGGTTGCATCATTACCGCGTCCGATGTGCTGCTCGTATTGTATCTGCAAACCAAAGGTTTTCGTTATGTCGAGGCTATTGTCATCACTCTTATCGCCACCATCGGAGGTTGTTTCGCCGCTGAACTGATCTTTTCCAAGCCCAGCCCGACCGGTATCCTCCTGGGGTTTATTCCAAATCCAGGCATCGTCGCAAATCAGGAAATGCTTTACGTCAGTATCGGCATTCTTGGCGCGACAGTGATGCCGCATAATCTTTACCTGCACTCGTCCATCGTGCAGACGCGCAAGTTCGAGCAGACGCCGGAGGGCAGGCGCGAGGCGGTCAAGTTCGCCACCATCGACTCTAGTGGGGCGCTCATGTTCGCTTTGTTCATCAACAGCGCGATCTTGATACTGGCAGCCGCGGTGTTCCATTGGTCGGGGCACCAGGAGGTCGCGGAAATTCAGGACGCCTATAAATTGCTCAGCCCGCTGCTGGGCGTCGGTGTGGCCAGTGCCCTTTTCGCGGTGGCGCTGCTCGCTTCCGGACAGAACTCGACCCTGACTGGCACGCTCGCCGGCCAGATTGTGATGGAAGGTTTTTTGAATTTTCGCATCACCCCGTGGCTGCGCCGGTTAATTACGCGACTCATCGCCATCGTTCCCGCAGTGCTCATCATCGGTATTTTCGGTGAAGGCAAGACTACGGAATTGCTCGTTGCCAGTCAGGTCGTATTGAGCATGCAGCTCGGTTTTGCCGTTTGGCCTTTGATGCGGTTTACAGGGGAAAAGGCGAAAATGGGCGAGTTTGCCAACCGTCT
>JBKPLX010000252.1:0-3555 GCA_046731855.1 Verrucomicrobiota bacterium
CGCAGCGAACTCATGCTGCACCCTCACAACGGCAGCGTAGCCGTCCGCACCACGGCGAAGAGAAAGACCGCTGTGGCAAAAGCGAACGCGACGATTCGCACTCTACGCTGTTCGAATTTTCCCGAAGCGCTGGCAAAGAACAGTACCGCCGCAAACAAAACAGTGTTCGCGAGGTATTGACCGGAAATACTGCCAGCGACGCCCGCTTCCTGCTGACTTGTCGCAGCCTTTGCACTCGCGTCAGAGGCTTCGCGGGCCCCGCGCGGCTCGTAAAGGTTTGGCACAAATGGGTGCGCATCGGCATTCGGGTTTTCAAAAGGTTTCTCCGCCAGCCAGGTGTCATAAGCCTTGCGCACGTCGGGCGGAAAACGCTCGACATAAAAGTTCGCCAACTGCTCATTGCCCGCCTGTTTCGCGGCGAGCACTTCCATAAACATCGCGGTGTGAATCGTGGCCTGCTGCATTCCTTGCAAACTCAAAAGACCCGCCTTGCGCTCCAAAGAGTTGAATTCGTTCATCAATCGGTTGCTTTGCCGCGTCCACGCGGCCGACTGATAGGAACACCATGCTGTGCTAAGTGTCGCCAGCGCCATAAGCAAGGCTGCGACCGGCTCGACCCATTTTTTCCTTTCCTGTGGCTCTCTGTCTGACGTAGTCCGCGGATCAAATTGCTTTTTCATCCGATCAGACTCGGCTTTTTTCGTCCTCGCGCTGCAAAATCTTCTTGCTCACGACGACAAAGAAAAATGCTGTGGAGAGCCCGAACATCAAAATTCCCGTGAATCCCTCGATTGGTCCAAGCATTCGCCATTCTTTCGGCAGAACGAGATCGCCATAACCGATCGTGGCGTAGGTTACTGCGGAAAAATAGAACGCAGACTCCACATCAGGCAGACACTTCTGCCACCAGAAAAACAATGCCCAGACAGCGATCTCCAAGAAATGAAAGAGAAGTAGCAACCAGGCGACGCGGATAAAGAGCCAGGTTATCGACAAGAAATGGGTCTGCGGTCGCTCTTTGGAATGCAACACATGGCTCAATACCATCCCGAGCCCCGCGGCGTGGATCGCGACGGTGGTTGCGACGAGCAACGAGGCAATTAGAAACTTCGCTATCATTCCGCCGTTAATGTCCTGATGATTTATCAAGTGGAGGCTTTTGGAATGCTTCTACGGCGTCCGCTACACTTGTGAAGCGGTTAATATCACCCAATTTTTCATCGACGCCTTCGTTACGAAGCCGATCTCTGACGGACGAACGCGCTTCGACGGCTTGAAATTGGATGCCTTTCGCAGTGACCTCCTTAGCCAGCTCGCCAAGTGCATGTGCGCTTTGCAGGTCCACGCGCGGTGCTGCGGACAGATCGAGGATCACCAGTCCTGGCCGCGTGGGCTCAGCGCTTACGCGACCGAGAATCGCCGTGCAAACATGGTCGATGTTGAAATAGACGAGGCTGGATTCAGGTCGAACGATCAGCACGCCGGGAATAAGCTCGTTGTCCGGATGGCGTTCGCGATCTGAGAACCGGCGAGTTCCTGCAATCCGTCCGAGAAAGGCAACATGGGGACGGGAAGCAGCACGCAACAGTTGTACCAGCGAAATCACAGCGCCAATCAGAACGCCGCGTAATAGACCGGACCCGAGTACGCCTAATAAGGCCGCAATCGCCACCACGAACTCGCCGCGATCCGCGCGCCAGTAGTGCTTGAGAGCTGTCAGCTTGAACAAGCTTGTTACAGCCATAAGCACGATAGCTGCCAGCACTGGCTGCGGGAGATAGCGCAATGCACCGGACACGAACAACACGATTAATAGCATCAGTATCGCGGCAATGAATCCGGACAACGGCGTGCGCGCGCCACCGCTTTCGTTCACAAGCGACTGTGACATCCCGCCGCTAACGGGAAACCCGTGGCCTAGTCCGGCCATGACATTTGCGCCGGCGATGCCGAGGAGCTCCTGGTTTGGATCGAAACGATAGCCATGCTTGACCGCGAACATGCGACCAAGGGCGGCCGTCTCCACCATTCCGATGAGAAAACAACCCAGCGCGAGGGGTAGTAAGTCGTTGAGGTCCGATCCATGCACTGTTGGTAAGCCGAACGGCGGAAGACCCTGTGGCACCTGACCCAGCAGTTTCACGCCCAGGCCACCAAGATCCATAATTGAAGCAGCGACGATGCCCGCGATGACCACGAATAAGGACACGGGTTTGTTCTTGAGAAATCGTTTACCCAACAGTAACACGGCCAACGCGCCCAGACCGAGTAGGAGCGATGCGGTATTTGTCTCGGTCAGGTGTGAAAAAAAGTAGCGCGAGCGCTCCCAAAAGTCGCCGTGCGATCCCTTGAACCCAAAGAGCTTCGGCAATTGAGTACTTGCTATGAACAGAGCGATACCACACTTGAATCCGACAAGCACACTTTCAGAAATGAAGTTTACAATTACGCCCGCTTTAGCCAGCCACGCGATAAAGGCGAGTCCGCCGACCATTAGCGCTGTACACGCTGCCAGCGCTCCAAATCGTGACACATCGCCTCCAGCCAGATCACCGAGCGACGCTCCAACGAGCACGGAGATGGCAGACGTAACCGTGATAGCTGTGTGCCGTGAACTACAGAACAACCAGAACACTAACCCCGAGAAAAGACAGGCATAGAGACCTGCTTCAGGTGGCAGATTCGCGAGCGAAGCATCCGCTAACCCGGCAGGCATAAGATAGGCCGCCAGGGTAACACCTGCAATCAAATCCGCGCGCAGCCACGTACCTTGGTATGTACGCAGCCAAGTAGCAGCCGAAAGTATGTTAGACCACAGTTGGGGAGTCGGCAAGTTCGCGTTAGGGCCGGTCAGTTGTAACCCGGAGGTAGTTTCCTTCCCTGCTGGCGTTCCGTCGCCCATAGCGTAGAATCACTTTAGCTGCGACGTTTTTTGCGCCGGCGTTCCTTGTATCCCGCCGCCCACTCCCGAGCCGCTTCCAATGGATTGCCGCTTTTCTGACGCTCAACCCAAGCCTTGAGCCCGGCCTCGTCAATGGGCAGGTTCAAGATCTGAGGCCTGCCGATTAACCTGGCGAATGCCTCCATCACTTCCGTCGTTGTGGAGAAAACAATATCATCCAGGGCTTCTGGCTTTCCCTGGCAGACGTAGGCGTTGAAATCAACCCACCGTCCGTCAGGGCGGAGCACAAACATCCGCTCTTTTGCAAACGCTTCACTCGGCGAGATGCCTGTTTGTGTAACGAGATAAGGACCGCGTTCGCCGCCGGAACCGAGATTCAGAATCTGCGTGTCGCGATAGTTATTGGTAATCGTCCGCATTAACTCATCCTCCCATGGTGTTGTACCTCACGAGCTGTTCGGCCTGAGCAAGTCTGCTTAAGGTCCTGATTAGAATAACAAATGTTAGGCAGGCGATAAGGAGTTTCGAGAGCATGCGCTCCGGGTCAGCCGTTCGCTGGACTCCGTTCAGCGGTCAATGTCCGTCGCTGAAAAGGAAGTTCGTCCACGACTTCATGCGAAGAAGCACCTTCCGCAGTATGGCCAGGTGGTGCA
>JBKPLX010000253.1:0-12822 GCA_046731855.1 Verrucomicrobiota bacterium
CACCGATATTTATCGCGCGCGACAGCTTGTTACCGAGCGGTTGCAGTCTGCAGTGGAACGTTTGCCGCACGATGTCGCGCCGAAGCTTGCGCCGATCAGCACCGGGTTGGGCGAAATTTTTTACTACAATGTTTCTTACAAAGGCGGCGCGAAAAAACCCGAGTCGCTTCAGGAGCAGTTGTTCGAACTGAACGAGCTCCACGAATACACGATCAAACCGTTGCTGCGGACGGTGCCCGGCGTGGCGGAGATTAACGAGAGCGGCGGATACGAACGGCAATTCGTAATTCAACCGCGGCCGGAAGATTTGGCGCGCAGCGGAATGACATTCGCCGAGCTGGCGGACATTATCGCAGCGAACGTCGAGAACGCCGGCGGCGGGATCATCAGCCGCGGCGGCAATCAATTGAGTGTTCGCGCGGTGACGCGAGCGAACAGTCTTGAAGACATCGCCAATCTGCCGGTGAAGTTTGCCGCCGGGGTAAAACCCTTGCTCGTCAAAGATCTCGCTGATGTCGTTTACGGCTCGCGCATCCGCACCGGCGCAGCAACGATCGACGGACAGGAAACCGTCATCGGCGCAGCGATGATGCTCGCTGGCGAAAACAGCCGCGAAGTCGCGGAGCGAGTGAAAGCGCGCCTGCGTGAGATTCAGGAGAAGCTGCCGGACAATGTTCAAGTTCAGCCGCAGTACGATCGCTCGATTTTGATCAACAAAACGATTCAGACGGTCCGGAACAATCTTTTCGAAGGCGCCGTTCTCGTCATCGCCATGCTTTTCGCGCTGCTGGGGAATTGGCGCGCCGCGCTGATCATCACCGCGGCAATTCCGCTTTCGTTTCTTTTTGCCTTGACTGGAATGTGGCGGCTCGGCGTATCGGGCAACCTGATGAGTCTGGGCGCGGTCGATTTCGGACTCATCATCGACGGTGCTGTCGTGATCGTTGAGAACGTGGTGCGCCAGCTTGGCAATCGTCAGCGCGAGCTCGGTCGCGCGCTGAGCCGTGATGAGCGTCTTCAGGTTGTGCTCGCGGCCAGCAAACAGGTCGCGAACCCGATGTTTTTCGGCGTCGTGATTATCACGATCGTGTACATCCCGATCCTCGCCCTCACCGGCATCGAAGGAAAGATGTTTCACCCGATGGCGGTGACTGTGATGCTCGCGCTGACCGGCGCGCTCATTCTCGCACTAACGCTAATGCCGGTGCTTTGCTTCTTCTTGCTGCGGGGCCAAAGCGCAAAAGGCGACAATCTACTAATTCGGGCGGCCAAATCGCTTTACGAGCCGGTCTTGCGGGTCGCGCTCGCCTCGCGCTGGCTCGTTGTGATTGCTGCGATTGCGGTATTCGCTGGCTCCCTCTGGCTGTTCACTTACCTCGGCGCCGAATTTGTGCCGAAGCTCGACGAAGGATCGATCACGTCGATGCTCTACAAGCCAGTCGAGATGAGTTTGGACGAATCGGTGCGCACCGATCTCGAACTGGAAAAGACGTTGCTTCGCGAATTCCCGGAAATCACCCGAATCTTCACCCGCATCGGAACGAGCGACATCGCCACTGATCCGATGCCTCCGAATGAATGCGACGTTTACATTTTTTACAAGCCGTTCAGGGAATGGCCGAAAACAAACGGCCGGCCGCGCAATAAGGCCGAACTCGTCGAACAGATCGAAGCCGTGGTCAAGAAAGTGAATCCGAATAACAAAATTCTTTCCGCGCAGCCAATCGAAGAGCGCTTCAACGAAATGCTCGAAGGCACCAAGGCGGAGCTGTCGGTCAAGATTTTCGGAGACGATTACGACGTGCTCGAGAAACTAGCCGATCAGATCAAGGACATTCTGGAAAAGACCCCCGGCGCTGCGGAAGTAGAACGCGAAACCGAGGGACGAAGACCGCAGCTCTTGATCGAAGCCAAACACAATGAACTGCAACGCTATGATCTGTCCGCCAGCGAAGTGAACAAAGCGATCTCGGCTGCCCTTGCCGGCAAAGTCGTCGGCACGGCCATCGATGGCGAAAAGCGTTACGATACCGTCGTCCGGATGCCGGAAGAAATTCGCGCGGACAACGAAAAGATTCGACAGCTACCATTGCGCGTAGGCGACCACGGACTGATTAAAATGGGGCAAGTTGTCGATCTTAAGACTGTCGAAGTCGTCGAACCGATTTTCCGCGACGAAGGTCATCGCCGCGCCGCTATTCTGGTCAACTTAAGTACGAGTGACGTGGAAGGATTTGTTCGAAACGCCGAGCAACGAATCAAGCAAGCGGTGAAAATGCCGGAAGGTTACATCGTCGAATTCGGCGGCCAATACAAAAATTTGGAGCAGGCGCGGGCGCGTTTGATGGTCGTCGTACCGACGGCGCTGGCGTTAATCTTTGTCCTTATCTTTCTCGCTTTCGGCAGCATTCGACAGGCGCTTCTCGTCTACACCGGAATCCCGCTCGCTGTGACGGGCGGCGTGCTCTCGCTTTGGTTGCGCGGAATGCAATTCAGCATTACCGCCGCGATTGGATTCATCGCGTTAAGTGGTGTTGCCGTGCTCAACGGCCTGGTCATGATCAGCTATTTCAATCAACTTCGCGAAGAGGGCCGGAGCGTTCGCGAAGCCGTGATGGAAGGCTCACTGACTCGCCTTCGGCCAGTGCTCATGACAGCGCTCGTCGCCAGTTTCGGTTTTGTTCCGATGGCCATCGCCACCGGAACCGGAGCCGAAGTGCAACGACCGCTCGCCACCGTTGTCATTGGCGGCATTCTCAGCTCGACGTTTCTGACCTTGATCGTTTTACCCGTTCTCTATGCTTGGCTGGAACGCGAAGGAGAAACGGCGGGCCGGCGCGCTGAACCGTCAGAAACGAAGCTCGAGCCCGCGTTCAGGGTGACGTTGAGGTGACTTGAATCGCAGCGCCAGGGAACGAACGCGAGTGGGTAATGCTGTCTTAAATCCCTCCAGCCCAATCTCGGCCAATGCGATTTGGTCGTTCGATTGCGGCCCGGTAATAATTAAGGGGGTTCTTCCCAAAGCATCCGGTTAAGAGCTCATCCGGCGTTACGGTCGGCGCAACCGCTGAACCGCCGTTCAACATCAACGCCGCGAGCGCCAGGGCGGCGATCGAGAATCTAAATAGAAGACTTCTCTGTAGCGTAAGCGTAAAACCCAACAGAGCGATATCTCCAGGATTAACGCTTAATTTTTGTGCGTCGATCAGCAGCAAGATTTCTGAAACGGGCTTTGCTCGAACGCGAGATCAGCAACGACGACGGCGTTACGCAGATTGCGGCGGGAGCAGGTTGATAACGCTCTTCTCGTTGTTCTCGTCCGCGTGGTCATATTCCGCTTACGTCGCGAGTTCATAAGTGGCTTCTGCGTTTTACCGCAAACTTTACCGAATCGTCACGTTCGCGTCATACGCCTGTAACAATCGGTTTCTAGCCTCTCCGCGTTCATTTGAACTGCGTCCCCTCAGACAACCATAACCATCAAAGGAGAAACGAATGTTCAACAAGAAAACCATCTTACGCGCAGCCGGAGCGAGTCTGGCTGCCGTTCTTTCACTGGCGGCACAGCCGCTGAGAGCTCAAGGATCCGATGCCGATCGGCTGCAAAAGCTCGAACAGGCTGTAAGCCAGCTGCAAAAGCGCAATGCCGAGCTTGAACAGGAGGTTTCGGGATTAAAGAAGCGCACCTCTTGGGAACCTGTCGTTGCCGGGGAAGGCAAAGGCAAGACGGAGGTGACCAGCGACGGAAAGACATTCGTCGAGAAATTCGTACCCGACTTAAAGGGCGGCGAAAAATGGAAATTGTCCCCGTGGCTCACGGAATTGGAGCTCTTTGGCGATCTGCGTTTGCGGTATGAATATCGCGGCGGGAGACTTCCCGACCACTTTCAGTTCGGTCAGGACAACGCAAATGATTGGCAGGAACGCGAGCGTGAGCGTTATCGGCTTCGCATAGGGCTTCGCGGAACCGTTCTGGATGATTGGTTCTTCGGAGTTCGGTTAGAGACAAGCGCCAACGCGCGGTCAACGAACGTCACTATTGGCGGCGACACGTCGACCACGTCGCCCGGTGGTGGCGGACCATTTGCAAAGGGCGACGATGGCGTCTTTATCGGACAGGCGTACGGTGGTTACAAAGGCTTCCCGGGCTTCACGTTCACCGGCGGCCGAATGCCGAACCCGTTTGTCAATACTCGAATGGTTTGGGATGACGACATCAACCCGGAAGGTTTGGCGGAACAGTGGAAACATACCTTTACGATCGGCGGCGGAGCAGCCGCTCCGGTCACCTACGACAAGGATGGGAAAAATGTAGCGCCGCCGCCTCCAGCGGAACCATTCATGAAAATCGACGTTTTTGCCAACTTCGGTCAGTTTGTTTATGACGACTCTAACCCGTCAAACCCAATTGGCCCACGTCCCACGACGACGCAACCAATTGGCGGTGAGACTCAAGATGTTCCGCTTGCCAACGCATTCCTGCTCGGCTGGCAGGTTGGAGCGAAGTTTGATTTCCCAAAGAAGGTTTACTTTCAGTTGGCGCCAACCCTCTACAACTACACCGGCGACGGCAACACGTTTAACATCCACTACTCAGGTGACCCCGGTAACTATCCCGGTACCGATACCCCTAGAAATCAAACGGGTATCAACAGTCTTTTGGTGTTCGACATCCCCGCCGAGATCGGCTGGAAAGTTGGGAAAATTCCCATGCGCGCCTTCGGAGATTTCGCCACGAACTTCGAAGCGGACGATCGTGCAACAGCGGCAGGGCATCCAGGCGGTGGTGGCCAGCGCTACGCTTATGAAGCTGGTCTCGGTATTGGTCAGCTAAAGAAGAAACACGATTGGCAGATCGAGGGCTACTGGCAACACCAGGAACAATTCTCGCTAGATCCCAACCTGATCGATACAGACTTGTTCAACGCCCAACTCAATCAGCAAGGTGTCGTTGTGACAGCGGGATACATGCTGGCTGATGCAATACTCTTCAACATCACCTACTCGTATGCCTGGCGTATCAACGGCTCTTACGGCACCGGAGGAACTCCCGACGCCATAACCATCAATCCGGAAGATCAATATCAAATATTCCAAGCGAATCTGAACTTTAAATTCTAACTTGGTCAGGTTAATCCGAGCCCGCCGCGGGAATTTCCCGTGGCGGGCTTTCTCACTACACGCAAAACACGGCTGGCGCATGAAACCAAAGGCGACGAAGCACAAACGAGCTCGTCGCCCAGGATCGCCGGAATCGTCGCCGGTGACGATGCTTGCGTCGGAACTTCGCGCTCTACATCGCGATTTGCGCACCGTTGCCAACGCATACGTCAACCGCCTCGAAACTGATTTATTCGTGGGCCTCGCCGCGCTTCGCGCCTGTGGACCGATCGAACACATACCTCGGGAAATGATGCACGAGATCCGTGATCTCACGATCATCGTGCGCAATCGCAAATTGAAACCCGAAAAAGGCCGTCGCAAAGACTTGCGCAAAATCGACTCCCTGATCGGCGACTTGGTTGCCACCATAGGGCAAAAGAATTAATCACGGCCCTCAGCGGTACCGTAAGCTTCCATCGCGGGATTCTTCGACTCCGCTGCGCTCCGCTCAGGATAACTGCGCTTTTCTTTGTCATTCGGCTTTGGTCATTCCTTCGTCATTCGTCATTCGTCATTCAGGCATTCGTCATTTCCTTTGCCACACAAACGTAACAGTAATCCGTTTGCCGCGAGGCTCGTTGATTCATACGATTGCCCCTGACCGGGAATGCAGGCTTCCACCTTTCCTCGGAGAGATTCAGCGCGAATTTTCGCCGCCCAACAGCGTTTCTCATTTGGGAAATCCTCAGAGCAACTGCCAGTGCCGCGGCGCTATCGCACGGCCTGGATCTCCGACACCCATTTGGGAACGCGCGGATGCAATGCCACGGCGTTGCTCGATTTTCTTCGCGAGAACGATTTCGAGACGCTCTACGTCGTGGGTGATCTCATCGATATCTGGTCGCTACGCCGCGGAATTTATTGGCCGCAGGAACATAACGACGTCATCCAAAAAATCCTGCGCAAGGCCCGCAAGGGCACGCGTGTCATTTACATTCCGGGAAATCACGACGAGTTGGTGGCCGGGTTCCTTGGTGCTTATGGGAACATTGATATCAGGGAGAACGCCATTCATGTGACCGCCTGCGGCGAACGCATTTTAATCATTCACGGACACGAACTGGATGCCGTGGTGCAAAACGTGAAGTGGCTCGCGTTCGCCGGCGACGTCGGCTATCAATTTTTGCTCTCGCTGAATCCTCTCATCAATTTCGTCCGACGCCGGTTCGGTCTCGGGTATTGGTCGCTGAGCGCGTATGCAAAGCGGCGGGTGAAGGATGCTGTCAGCTTTATCGGTAAATTCGAAGCTGCTGTCGCGCATTATGCGGAACGCTATCACGTGGATGGCGTTCTATGTGGTCACATCCATAGCCCCGCGATTCGCGAGTTTGGCAAAGTCACATACTACAACTGTGGCGACTGGGTGGAGAGTTGCTCCGCACTTGTTGAGGGCGAGGACGGGATTCTGTCGCTGCTTAACTACGATCCATTCGTGGCGAGTCGGCCCACGGCAAGCCGAACCATCGATTCGCTTCGACCGCAAGGCATGTCTGTTCGTTGAAGTGAATCAAAGGACCGTCAAACCGAGTGGTCGCAGCTCAGAGCAACCGACACTCCGGGGCGACAAACGTCGGCTTAGATCGTCGTCCACTCAAGCGGTTGCGGAGCGCTCTTTATGCAACACATCGCCTTGCGATGTCACCGTGTCGTCACTCGCTTTTGACAATTCGACGCCGCGCAACACCGATCGAATGTTCAACCATGAACGTGATTACAGTGAGGAGAACAGTTTTCCACGGACTGCCCAGAGAAGCATCCGTGAAAAGGATAGTGATCAATGGAAGGTTGAAGAAAACCTCGACCAACCGCCGGTCGTTCCGCGAATTAGCCCGCACCTATTTTGCGAGGGAACATAGTTTGGAGTTCGCAGCCGAAGCACTGTTTTTTGTGATAATCGTGGCAATCTCAGCCTGGCCAATCCTCGCAGCCGCGGGCGCATTGCACGAGTTTTTCCGAGCCGCGCCGAGTTAATCGTGAGCGTTTGTAGCACCGCATCAGCGGTGCTGGCGTGAAGGCGAAGTATGACGCGTTCCACTTGGATCTTCTCGCCAACGCGAAAATCTCGACAGCTAGCTCATCGCGTTTAGCATGTTGACCTTGTGCAAAAAAATGCTCGAGCAGCAAACAATCGCGAAATTGAACGAAAATTTTTGCTTAAGGGGTTACCGGACAAACTGAATCGATCGCAGTGCTACATTATCGAGCAAGGTTATCTGGCAAGTGAACCCGCAGGCAGACAGGTTCGTCTCCGCAAAAAAGGCAATGCTGCAACGTTGACTTTTAAGGTGGGCCGCGGTCGACACCGGGAAGAACGCGAGATCAAGCTGAGCCCGAAACAATTCGACGCGCTTTGGCCGGGGACTACCGGGAGAAGATTGCGCAAGGTGCGTTGCGAAATTCCCTGGAAGAATCTAGTCGTTGAGATTGATATTTATCAGGGGAGACACGCTGGTCTCGTGGTGGCAGAAGTGGAATTCCCCGACCGCGTCAGCTGCCGAAAATTCAAACCGCCTTCCTGGTTTGGACGGGAAGTGACTGGGGAAAAGCGTTACAGCAACGTGCGACTCGCTAACGAGTAACGAAGAGAATCGATGGGCTTTCGTTTAAAATTACGCGAACCGTTGCCTGACGGGCTGAAAAGAGTCTTCCGGGAACAGATCGAGTCTGCTCTTCAATTGTGCCGCCACCCCGCGAAGGAGCGCGGCGTCACAGTCCACGAAGTTCGAAAACACCTTAAGAAGCTGCGCGCAGCAATGCGTCTTGCCGTAGACGAAGTCGGCAAGAATCGGCGCGCGCGTGAGGATCGCTGCGTGCGCAAGATTGGACGGCTGGTCTCCGATTTACGCGACGCGCAAGTGCGGCTGCAAACGCTCATTCAACTGAAAGACAAGAAGGCGAAGCACTCGAGTAAAGATCACTTTCCACATATCGAGGAATTACTGTCGCTGGAACGGGAAAGCTTTTCCGCCGCGTTTGCTGGCTGGCAAAAACAAGCAATCCCACAGTTGGAACGCGTGGAAGCGCGTCTGTTAAAATGGCCGCTGGAAGGCCTGACGTGGAAACAAATTTGCGGTGCGGTTTGTAAAATCTATAAACGCGGCCAGCGCGGGCTCGCAAAAACAATTAACGACCCGGACCCTGAAAATTTTCATGCGTGGCGCAAGCGAGTGAAAGACCTCTGGTATCAGTTACGCATTTTGCAACCGCTTAATCGTGCGGTTCTGACAGAGATGGCTCACGACGCGGATGTTTTAGGCGAACTACTGGGGAGCGAGCACGATTTGGCTTTTCTTTGGGCGCGCCTGGAGAAGGAAAGCAGCGATGAAGCACTCCACAATGAGCTCGCACAACTGGAGAAACTAATTGGTAAACGAGGCAAACGATTGCGCACAAACGCCCTCGAACTCGGACGCCGTTTCTACGCTGAGCCCGCGAAGGCCTTCGCCAAGCGTATCTCCATCTTTGTCGGTAAAAGGATTTAAGACAAAAAAGGCGCCCCCTCAGCCGTCATTGTGCAAGTTCATTCTTAGTTAACGTCGAATTCGCTTTCGCTTTTGCTCGACAAAGTCAGCACGATTTTGTCACGGTTGAACCGTCGGGAGTCCGCGTGAACGTCAAAATTGTGCGAATACCTTTTGTCGCCGCAGTTCTCCTGGTTTGTGCCATTGGAATCGCAGCGCACGCAAATACCATAACAGTCACCAACACAAACGACAGTGGCCCTGGCTCATTGCGTCAGGCGCTTGCGGAAGCGAATGACGGCGACACAATTGGCTTCGATCCCTCGCTAAATGGCCAAACAATTACGCTCACTAGAGCCGAACTTGCGGTTAACAAGAGCGTGATGATCAGCGGCCCGGGCCCAGACCTCCTTACGATCAGTATTTCAGGAATCCAGTTCACTCGCATTTTCCATGTCATGCCTGGTAAGAGCGTCACAATTGATAGTCTCACGATCGGCGACACCTCCTTTGGTGATTGCACCGGGGGGATCTTAAATGACGGTGCAACGTTAACGATAAGTAACTGCGTTGTACAACAGAACTGCGCAGGAAACGGCGGCGGCGTGGATAACGATGCTGGCGACGGGAACCGCTACGCTGACGGTTCTCAACAGCAGCGTTAATTACAATTGGTTGTTTCCCTATGGTTTGGGTGGCGGCATTCGCAATAATAATGGCGCTCTGATCATCGTCAGTAGTGAGATCAGCGGTAACACTGCCACTAGCAAAGGGGAGCCCGACGGCAGCATTGGCGGCGGCATCTATAGTGTGGGTGGTACGCTCGAGGTTACCAACAGCACTATCAGCGGAAATCATGTTAACGTCGGTGGTGGCGGTATCTATGGGAGCGGAACGATAACCAACAGCACCATCAGCGGAAATAGCGCGACCCCGTTTATTGGAAATGCCGGCGTGGGCGGCGGCATTTGGACCCAGGGGGTGCTCACTCTCAGTGGTTGCACCGTAAGCAACAATGTAGCTGAACTCGAAGGCGGCGGTGTGCTCAATTTCGGAACACTAACGATCACGAGCTGCACCCTTAGTGGCAACACGGCACAGGGCAAGCACATACCTTCGCCGCAGGGCGGCGGGATCGACAATTACTCCGACTCCGCCTGGCTTGAGATCAGCAACAGTACGATTACTAACAACTTGGCTGGAGGAGGAGGCGGCGGCATCTACAATCGCGCCGGACATGGCACAATCAGTTACAGCACGCTAAGTGGCAACAGTGGAGCGAACGGTGGCGCCATCCTCAACCGAACGACATTTGAGATAAGAAATAGCATCCTGAACTCAGGCGATTTCGGTCCCAACATCTTTAACGATGGCGGCACGATAACGTCGCATGGCTACAACCTGAGCAGTGATGATGGCTCCGGTTACCTAAGCGGATCAGGTGATCAAATAAACACTGATCCCTTGCTGGGTCCTTTGCAGGACAATGGCGGCCCGACCTTTACGCACGAATTGTTGCCGGGCAGCCCCGCGATTGAAGCCGGCGATCCCAACTTCACTCCGTCCCCTCTATATGACCAGCGCGGCCCGGGCTTCGGCCGCGTGGCAGACGCTCGAATCGATATCGGCGCGTTTGAAGTGCAGGGAGTGACACCGAGTCCAACACCAACACCAACTCCGATGATCACGCCAACCGCTACTCCTGTTGTAAGCCCTTCGCCTGCACCGAGGCCGACTCCCACTCCGCGGCCTCGCCCAACGCCGCTGGCGCGTCCGAGCCCGCGCTAACGCGTCATCCGGCGATCCGCAAATCTTGGTAGCAATTTAAATATTTGATGCCGGATCCGGTATTGAAAATGACTACGCGTTCACCAGGTCGAATTTTGCCTGCGGAACGAAGTGCCTTTAAACCAGCGAAGCACGCGGCTGCTTCGGGGGCGACAAAGAGACCCTCGCTTGATCCCACTTCCCGCGCTACGCGGGTCATTTCTTCATCATCAACGGCAATGGCGCCACCGTTAGACAGACGCAGGATCTTCAAGATCAGGAAGTCGCCGATAGCTTTGGGAACACGCAGACCGGAGGCAATCGTGTGCGCATCGGGAAATTCAGCAGCGTCTTTTTCTCCGACTTCGAACGCGCGAACGATTGGCGCGCAACCAGTGGCTTGCACGGCGAACATCCGCGGACGCTTTGTCCCGATCCAGCCGAGCGCCTGCATTTCATCAAACGCTTTCCACATTCCAATGAGCCCGGTCCCGCCGCCGGTGGGATAAAGAATTACGTCGGGCAATTCCCAGTTGAATTGCTCCGCTAATTCGTAACCGAGCGTCTTTTTTCCCTCGACGCGATACGGTTCTTTGAGCGTGGACAGATCGAACCAACATTCCTTTGTTTTGTTCCGCGCGATCTCAGCGCCACAATCCGTAATTAATCCGTTGATCAACGTCACATGAGCGCCCAACTCACGGCACTCGATGATGTTCGCGCGCGGTGTATCGCGTGGCATGAAGATGTGCGCTTCCAGGCCGGCCCGAGCTGCGTAAGCGGCAAGCGCTCCGCCAGCATTGCCGGCGCTGGGAACGGCGAGCTTGATTGCGCCGAGGTGTTTTGCCATGGACACAGCGACACTCATCCCACGCGCTTTGAAACTCTGCGTGGGGTTTATCGATTCGTCCTTGATCCAAAGATCGATGTCGTCACCAAACTTTTGTGCGCGCAACAGCGGTGTTCCCCCTTCGCCTAACGAAACCGGCTCAATATTGTAAGGCAGGGGCAGCACTTCGCGATACCGCCACAATGATTTCTCACGTGTCGGCAGCGTCTCGCGCTTTAGCGTCCGACTCACAGCGGCGAGATCGACCACTGCAAAGAGCGGTTTGCCGCAGGAAAGACAGAGATTCAGCAGGCGCGACGATTGATGCTGAAGACCGCAGGCGCTGCATTCAAGGTGCGTCACAAACATGGGACAATTAAGCGTAGCACGTTTGCGGCCTGTGGTAGATTTGCCGAGATGGATTTGATGACGCTCACCGAAATTCGCCGGGCGGCGCAGAACGGCGCGGTGTCTGCGCGCGTACATGTGCAGGTAGAAGCGGTCACTGCAAAGACGCAACGTGAAGGGAAGCCATATTGCGAATTGGCTTTGGCAGATGCGTGCGATCGGATGACGCTCCGCGTATGGAGTGATCATCCCAATTACAAAACATGTAGCGTATTCACCACCGAAAGTTTCATCGAGCTCACCGGTGACTTCCGTGTACACCCACAGTACGGACTCGAAGCAGATAAGTGGATTGTACGACCACTCTCTGAACAGGAGAAAAAAGAATTGTTGGAAGGACCGGCAGACTTGCGCACAAAGCAGGCATCTGATTGGGAATTTATCGTGCAGTCCGTTGGCACGATCGTTGATCCTCGCCTCCGCGCATTGTCCGAAACGTTCGTCAACAAGTGGGGCGACCGATTTCGTCGCGCCGCAGCAGCTCGCAAATACCATCATGCCCGGCGCGGCGGCCTCGTCGAGCACACGGCGCAAATGATGCGCCTGGCGAGGGCCATCGCGCCTCTCTATTCTCAGTTAAACGTTGATCTTTTGATCGCTGGCATTCTTTTTCACGACTCAGGTAAGCTTTGGGAAAACCAGTTTTCTGAAACCGGCTTCGTTATGAGCTACGACGAGCTTGGCGAATTGGTCGGTCACATTTCGATCGGGCTCGAGATCGTCAATTCGTTATGGCAAAAGCTTGCCGCCGAAAACGCGGATGTCTGGAAAACATATCGACCCCTCTCAGAAGATGTGCGCATACATCTTCTGCATCTCATTGGTTCACATCACGGCTACAAGCAATTGGGTTCGCCTGTTGATCCGAAAACGCCGGAAGCAATGGCGCTGCATTATATTGATAATCTCGACGCTCGTCTGGAAATGTTCGCCGCGGGTTACACAACTGCAAAACCGCTGGCGGCGCGCATTTTTGATCGCGTGCGGCCCCTGCCGGGAAATTTAGTCAAATCGCTGGAGAAATTTCAGCAATCCGCCGTGCAAGACCCAAGAGACGAACTTTTGTGATGCGCTACAAACACACGCAAATCGGTTACCTGATAATCGGTGGCCTCTTTGGCATAGCTATTTTTCTTGCGATCACAGGAATCGTTGCGCCAGCTGGTCGGGATGGTGTGCTGATCAGTGCAATCA
>JBKPLX010000254.1:0-4275 GCA_046731855.1 Verrucomicrobiota bacterium
ACTTCCGCGGCGCCAATTGTCATCCCGACCAAGTCGTAGTCGTAGGCGGCATGCAACAGGCGATGCTGGCGTGCGCACTCGCGTTAATCAATGAGGGTGACGTGGCATGGATCGAAGATCCCGTCTTCCATCAGGCACGAAATGTCCTGGCTTTTGTCGGGGCCAAGACGAGCCCGCGCCCGATCGATCGTGAAGGGCTGGTAATCGGGAAGTGCTCACGGCAAAATTCTCCGAGACTCAGTCTCGTCACACCGTCGCACCAGTTTCCCTTGGGTGTGACGATGAGTCTGAAGCGGCGGAAAGCTCTCATCGAGTTCGCCGAGTCGCGCGACGGCTACATCCTGGAGGATGATTATGATTCCGAGTTTCGTTTCGATGGGCCGCCGCTGCCATGTCTTCAAGGCTTGGACAATGCCGGCCGGGTGATTTATGCCGGCACTATGAGCAAGATCCTTTATCCATCGCTGCGCCTCGGTTTTCTGGTCGCACCGCCGCAACTTGTCGACACCCTCGTCAAGGTGCGCGCTGTCATGGACCAACATTCCCCCGCGATTGATCAAGCAACCTTGGCGCGTTTCATCACCGAAGGATTTTTCCTCAGCCATGTGAAACGCATCCGCGAGCTTTATGCCCAGCGACGCGTATTCTTTATCGAACGATTCCAAAAGTGGCTGGGCGACTATTTCGATCTGGAAGTAACGCCGGCCGGTTTGCACTTCGTCGCCTGGCTGCGACGCGGGGAAGATTTACCGTTATTCATGCGTGCTCGTGAGCAGACCGGAGTTTGGTCCCGCCCTCTTTCTTTCTTCTGCATTGAGGCGCAGTTGGATCCGGCATTTGTCTTTGGATTTGCAGCCTGGTCGCAAGCGCAAATTGAACAAGGATTGGCAAGACTAGCCTCGACGGTTAAGCAACTGAAGCAGCGCGGCGCGGGAAACGGTTCACCATTTCAGATCCAACCTGTCTCAGCTGCTACGAGTTCGTACTGGCCGTCGACAGCTATCCGATCAAATTAACTGGCCAACAAAATTGGATTGAGCCAAACAGCGGGCTCTTTCGAAACCACGCTCGACAATCAGAAAGACTTGCGGACGCAGCCAGTCGCTTGCGGCTCATTTGCAAAGCGTGCCGTCGTCCACTCGATGAGCGGCTCCTCGAGCGGCGTACCGCGCCGGAAGAGCGTTAGGTGGTCGCGCCCCGCGAATGTCCAATACTCGAGTGGTTGACCAGCAGCGCAGCGCTCCTCGACATATGCGTCGGTGGCAGACGACGGCACCACGGTGTCCGAGAGACCTTGCGCGATTACGAGGGGAGCCTGTATCGGACCGTCTGCAGTGTTCTGTTCAATCCGAGCTTGAAGCGCTTTGTTCGAACTCGTGGCCAATGCTGGGCCGTCGAACGTCGCCGCCAGTGCTTCAATGCGTTGCAAATCCTCGGGGACGAAGTCACATAAGTTTACTATCTGACGTGCAGCATCGAGCGCCTCGGGACGAACCGCTTGCTCGAACGTGATGTCAGGGTAAAACCGACTGTACGATAGCGCGAGATACGGTCCAAATCGCTTGTCCATTTCGACGTTCATCGCGAGAATGTTCTTAATGTTCGCGGACGGTGCGATTGCCACGACACCGCGGATTTCGAGGTCCGGTGCGTAGCGCGGCGCGATAATGCTGGTCCAAAGCGCGGCGTGTCCTCCCTGCGAGTGACCCCATACGACCATGCGTTTGTCGAGGATAAGCTCGGGCATCTGCCGCGCCGCTCGAACCGAATCGAGTGCCGCACGCGCTTCGCCTTCACCGATCAGGTAAGGATGCGGGCCAGCCTTTTCCGCGAAGGAGTAATCTGTCGCGACCACGACCCAGCCAGCCGTCACGATCCGGTCGCGCTCGGGGATGCCCTTGGTCGGCCACGATAGAAGCGACGGCATGCATTTCTGCAGCAGGCCCGTCGTGCCGTGTTCCCATGCGATGACAGGACGCGGGCCTGCGGGAGGATCGGTCGGCGCAAACACCGTCGCGACCGCCGTCGCTAGCGTGCTGTCGTCCACCGTGGTTGCATAAAGGATGCGCCAGCCTCGCACGCCGGTTGGCAACATCACGTCCTTGAGCGGTTCGCTTCGCAGTAACTCGCCAGGCTTGCGCGCCGCGTCCGACGGCGAATCGTAGAATGCATCCGGCGCGTGCGCGGTGATGCTCGCGTGAATGTCATGCGGTGTCGGCGCGGCGCTCGACTCTGACGATGCTCGCTTGGACCGATTGCAGCCAGCTCCCGTGAGCAAAACAAGCAGCACCGCAAAGCCAATCGAACGAAGTCCGGCAATGTTCATAGGCCCATTCTCCTGTGAGCTGCGACCGTTGGGCTATCAAAACGGTTTGAAGCCTTTTACCACGATGAGCGTACCGGGTGTCGACTTCAGTCGCAGAGGGAGGATTTCCTGGTACTCCGGCGAGTTGTACCACGCATAGAACGCGGTCATTGATGGGAACTCCAGAATGACGGTACGCGGGTGGTCGATCGACCCCTCTACTACCTCCGGTTCTTCATCGTAGGCGACAACCCGCCCCTGATGAGATTTGATGGTGGAACCAACCTTTGCGCCATATTGATCGAGCAATTCGCGATTCTCGATTTTGCCTTGTGCGATAACATAAACGGACATTGGATTATCCTCCTTGCGTAGTTGAGTTATTCTTTGCCACCATAACGAGACTGAGATAAGCCACGGCAGGCTGTCATACAAAAAGGTTAAAACTTTTTCGCGATGTGCCTAGCCTACTCGCCAAAGCGTTCGGTGTCGGTTTAGTTAGATGCCGGCGTGAATGCCACGGCGCGCTCCGCTGAACCTTCAAGATCAGCGAACTCGCTCCGACACATTGATCGAGTTCCATTCCCAGGTCTTACCTTCATCGGTGGAGAAAGCCTGACTCCAAACCGGCAAGCTGGCATTTCGCACGTCCCAGCGAAAGACTACAATGATGGGCCGGCCTTTGTACGTGTCCCGGGCAAAGAAGTGGCCAATCTTGTTCTCAAAGGAGCCCACGACCGGTGGGTCGAGCGATCCGGAGTTGCTATCCGCCCAATAGATACTCCACAGACGCGTCGCGGGATTGAACAGTCGAATCGCTACCCCCTCGTAGGGTTTTCCGGAGGCTTGGTCGGTGTATTTGTCGATATTCCCGAGACCGTTGAGGATCTGATGCATCTCAACACGAGATTCGAACGATTTCCACTCGGTGGAATGGGTCAGCCGCGAAGTCAGTTTGCGATTCCTCAGTTTCCACGTTCCGACGAGAAAGTCGAAGTCGTGCTGAGAGGAGGTTGAAGAGGGCCGAATGAGCAGCGCTCCCGAATTGTCGAATTGGAGCGGAGGAATGGGGATCGAGGAGTCAGGAATCAGAGCCCGATCTTGCGCCAACCCGTCGTGAGGATGGCCAGCGAGGGCGATGGCCATGATGAGCCAGACCCCAAAACGTACGCCCGGTGGCTCGATCGACTGGTTAGATCCTGGTGTTGCCATCGCGTTTGCTTCTGTAAGACTCGGGATCTAGCAGAAGTGCGAGCAAAATGCCAACTCCGAATCCCCCGAGATTCGATTTGGCGTGAGCTAACGTCCAAAACTGCGCCCATTGTACTGCCGCGTGACCGTGTGCGATCGTGTGACGCATAAGATAGATGCCGACGATACTCGCCTACGCCGACAGGTCCAATCAGGAGACTGCATCTCGCAATCTATTCTTGCTTGATAAGGGCAATAATGCGTTAAAAACCCTGCACAATGATAAGCCGTGTTTCGTCCGGTCGCACACTCTCCTTGTGCGTCAGTCGGATAGTTCGGTCGCGAAAGAAAGAACAAGCTAGGAATTGAAGAAACACTGGCGCTTTAACTTGGATCAGGCGAGGCAGAGGGTCCGCCTCACTTCCACCGAAAAACGAGTGGTCGTGTTTATTATTGCGGCGTTCGTGCTTGGTCTGGTTACAAAGTGTTATCGCGACGTCCACCCCTCCCCTGCTCCAGCTACGAAAGCACAATTTAACAGGGCGCGACCGTGAGGCAGCGGCCGGGATCACCGACCCTGGCTATAGTTTGCATATCTTGTTTGCGAAGCACAGCGTTCCTGCAGATGATTTCAGGGTGACCGACCATGTTGACGCTTTCACAAAGCAGATTTGTGAAGTTATCGTGGGTAAGAATCAGGCGGTTAAGCTTGCTGTCGCCTGTTTGCTCGCGCGTGGTCACCTTTTGATCGAAGACATCCCCGGCGTCGGCAAGACAAC
>JBKPLX010000255.1:0-7222 GCA_046731855.1 Verrucomicrobiota bacterium
CGTCGTGCTCGTCGTATTCATCTTCCTCCAGACCTGGCGCGCGACGCTGATTCCGCTCTGTGCGGTGCCAGTGTCGTTGATTGGAACGTTTATGCTGTTCCCCTTGTTCGGATTTTCGATCAACACGCTTTCGCTTTTCGGACTTGTGCTCGCCATTGGGCTTGTGGTTGACGACGCGATTGTTGTTGTCGAAGCAGTTGAGCGTCACATCGAAGAAGGAATGTCGCCGCGCGATGCAACACTTCAGGCGATGCGCGAAGTCTCAGGAGTGGTAATCGGCGTCGCACTCGTACTCTCGGCCGTGTTTATTCCTACCGCATTTCTTCCAGGTATCACTGGCAGGTTGTACCAACAGTTCGCTCTCACGATTGCTATCTCGGTCATTTTCTCCGCATTCAACGCGCTCTCGCTGAGCCCGGCCCTTGCAGCCATGCTGCTCCGCCCGCGAAAGAAAACCCGTGGTCCGGTTGGCTGGTTTTTCGATCGATTCAATCGTGTCTTTGCAAGCGCAAATCGCGGCTACGTGAGTTTGTCGCGTTTCGCGATTCGAAAAGCCGTCCTCAGTTTCGCTTTGCTCGCCGTGCTTGCGATCGCCGCCGGTCTTTTTGGATCGCGATTGCCGAGCAGCTTTCTGCCCGAAGAAGATCAGGGCTACATTTATCTAGCGCTGCAGTTGCCTGATGCTGCGTCGCTCGAACGAACCGACCAGGCGTGTCGCAAGATCGAAGACTTTTTGAGCAAAACGCCCGGCGTGAAATACACCACCAGCGTGATCGGATTCAGTCTCCTGAGTCTCGTGCAAAATACTTACAGTGCGTTTTTCTTCGTAACGTTTAAACCGTGGAGCGAACGAACCAAGCCGGAAGAACAGTACACAGCAATCAAGGCACGATTAAATCAATACCTGTCCACTCTCACTGAAGGTGTCGCGTTCGCATTTCCGCCGCCAGCGATCCCCGGCGTCGGCACGTCTGGTGGATTCACGTTTATGCTTGAAGATCGCGCGGGCAAAGATGTCGGGTTCCTTGCGCAAAACCTGAAGACATTTTTAGATGCAGCACGCAAACGGCCCGAGCTCGGCACGCTGATTCCAACATTTTTGCCGAACGTCCCGCAGGTATTCGTAAAGGTGGATCGCGACAAAGCCATCAAGCAAGGAATCGACCTCGGCCAGGTGTACCAGACGCTTCAGACGTTCATGGGCGGTTTTTTTGTGAACTACTTCAATCGCTTCGGACGAACATGGCAGGTTTACATAGAAGCCGAAGGTGATTACCGCACCAATGCGAACAACGTGGGACAATTCTACGTTCGCAATTCAAACGGCGACCCCGTGCCACTCGACGCCATTTCAACTATCCAGAACACCGCCGGTCCGGAATTCACGTTGCGTTACAACGAATACCGCGCGGCCCAGATCAACGGTTCCGCCGCGCCTGGTTATAGCTCGTACCAGGCGATGAACGCGCTCGAAGAAACTTTTCGCCAAACAATGCCGCGCGAAATGGGCTACGACTATCTTGGCCTGTCCTTTCAGGAAAAGAAAGCGCAGCAGGGCGTATCCCCGACTGTCGTGTTCGGAATGTCGCTCATTTTCGTGTTCCTGATCCTCGCTGCACTTTATGAGAGCTGGTCGTTGCCCTTCAGTGTACTGCTCGGAACACCGGTCGCCGTGTTCGGAGCGTTTGCCACGCTCTGGCTGCGTGGAATACAAAACAATATTTTCGCGCAAATTGGTCTGATCATGCTAATCGGCCTGGCAGCGAAGAACGCGATCCTTATCGTCGAATTTGCGAAGGAGGAATACGAGAAAGGCAAACCGCTGCTCGATGCCACGCTCGAAGGCGCACGCCTGCGCCTTCGCCCGATCCTGATGACTTCCTTTGCTTTCATCTTCGGGCTTCTGCCGCTTTGGTTTGCCACCGGCTCCGGTGCCGTCGCCCGCCGTGTCCTCGGCTCAACCGTGATTGGAGGAATGATCGCCGCAACAGCTATCGCGACTTTTCTTATTCCGGTGACGTTCTACGTCATTGAGCGGCTCTTCGCCGGGCGCAAAGAAAAAACGACCGCGCCGCAAGTTAGCCAAACCAAGCCTCAGCCAGAGCCTGCAAGTTGACTCTAGTGTCTGCGGTTAATCGGGAACAGGTACCTCACGCCTGTTTCGCTCGAAAAGGCGTTTGGCGCCGATGGCCAATCGCGACACCAGCTGACTTCCAGCTTTATCTCGAATGAGGGATTAAGGACAGCCTCGCGAGTGGTAGTACAGAATCTCGCGAACGCGAAATAGCGGCACCTTCTCACGCATCTATTTTGCAATATGAAAACAAGCGAGTCTCCGACCGCCTCTGACGCCCCTTTCGTGCCGCCCTCCAATCGGCGATCATTCCCCCTTCGGACACTGATGGTCTGTTACACGATCTGGGTCGTCGCCACTGAAGTTCTTATCTTTGATCACATTAAGTTTAACGCGAGGATTGAGCTACTCGAGCAAGCCACACAAGGGATTCGCGGATCGCATCTGTTGGTTCCAACAGAGCGGCCAGCCGATGTCCCAGGCGACGCAAAAATGGAGAAACTGTGAAAGTAAGATTCCCGACGGATCCAGAAACTTCTTTTCTCGAGTGGCGCGCGATCTCCTGCGATGCTGCGCGATCGAAGAAAATTATCTCTTTTGGGTGAGCGTCTACAAAGCAAACCTAAAACGAACTTCTAAGGGGAAACGGATATGAAAATCGGAATCATTGGAGCGGGCAACATCGGCGGTACGCTGACTCGTCGTTTCACCGCGCTTGGACACAAGGTTCTTGTCGCAAATTCGAGAGGACCTGAGACGCTGGCGGATTTGGCATCGGAAACCGGGGCGACCGCAGTCACAGTCGAGCAAGCGGCCCAGGCTGGGGACGTGGTTATTGTGACGATCCCTCTGAAAAACGTTTCGTCCCTGCCAGCCGGTCTGTTCGCAAAAACCCCGAAGAACGTCGTGATTGTGGACACAGGCAACTACTACCCCCAGCAACGCGACGGACGCATTAAGGAAATCGAGGACGGATTGACCGAGAGTCAATGGGTTGAAAAGCAGTTAGGTCGGCCCGTGGTTAAAGCGTTCAACAACATTTATGCGGAGCGCCTTTACGAGTCGGGGCAACCGCCAGGCAGCCCAAGGCGGATCGCCTTGCCGGTCGCAGGCGACGACGCCGGAGCGAAGGCGGTTGTGCTGCGACTTATCGACGAACTGGGATTTGACGGCGTGGATGCCGGTGGACTGGATGAATCCTGGCGACAACAACCCGATACGCCAGTCTATGGCACTGATCTGGACGCAAATGGCGTGCGTCACGCGCTGGCCAAGGCAAGCAAGGAGCGCAAACCAGAATGGCGGGCTACTCCTAGCAGCCCTGGGACATATGAAGCCCCGGCCTGAGGAGTGAACATTAAGAGGAAACTAAGAGGAAGAAATAGGAGGGAGAGATGAGCAGAACTATTGAAGTTATCCAACAACACATGGCACCAGCCAAGCCAACTACCGCAGCGCGTAGTCATAAGAAGCCTGCCACAAGGAGCGGTACGTTTGCGATCGGAGGTAACCTTACCGTTCACCGGCTGGGCTATGGCGCGATGCAACTGACAGGTCCCGGCGTTTGGGGCGAGCCGGCCGATCGAGCGCAAGCAATCGCAGTCTTGCGCCGTGCAGTCGAGCTTGGCATCAACCTTATTGATACGGCGGATTCCTATGGACCGCACGTGAGTGAAGAAATCATTCGCGAGGCACTCCATCCTTACCCAGCAGGACTTGTTATCGGTACAAAGGCCGGCCTTGCTCGGACTGGTCCCAGCAAGTGGATTCCTCTGGGCAGATCGGAATATCTCCGGCAGGAATGCGAGATGAGCCTGCGACGGTTAGGCCTTGAGCGCATCGATCTGTTTCAGTTGCATCGCATCGATCCCAAAGTTCCAGCCGATGATCAATTTGGAGTGCTGCGAGATCTCCAGAAGGAAGGCAAGATCCGGCATGTGGGCCTTTCGGAAGTCAACGTTGCCGAGATCGAAGAAGCGCGTCGCATCGTTCGCATCGCGACCGTGCAAAATCAATACAATCTCGCGTACCGCAATTACGAAGATGTCTTGGATTATTGCACACGCGAAAACATCGGGTTTATCCCCTGGTTCCCACTCGCGACCGGCGACCTTGCGAAACCTCACGGCACATTAACTAGAATTGCCAAGCGGCTGGGCGCTCATCCGGCGCAAGTAGCGCTCGCGTGGCTACTCAAGAAATCTCCTGTGATGATGCCGATCCCGGGAACGTCAAAGGTAAAACATCTTGAAGAGAACACTGCGGCAGCTCTCCTGGATCTTGATGATTCGACGATGGAAGAGTTAGCCAACGCATGATGAACTCCGGATGGAGAATAATAAAGGCAACGCGAAAATCGAACTGGCAGCCTTATTGCTTCCCTGATGCATGGGTTCTCACTCGAAAGAGGGAGCGCCCAACAACTCTTCGGTGGCATCACAAAATCCCACGCACGCGCATTAGCCCGAATGGAGTCATCATCGAGACTTCAAGCCATGAAAGTGATTCACTCCATCAATCGATTAGTGTCACAAGAAGCCTCAGGCGACACAATAATTCGGATCGCACGTACACCGTGGCATATACGACGGCGAGATTCGCTTCCGTTGCGCGAGGCTATTCCGCTTTGGTTCGCCATCTCCAGCCCGTTGATTGGTTTAATAATCGGATTTTTTGGTGCCTGGTTTGTCACCTGGCTAACCAGCTAGAGAGCCAACAACAAAACAGCTTCTCATAAATCTATGAGCAAGTAATCGAAGTAGACTTCCTTCCAAAGGAAACCGATGTCGCTTTCTCCTGGCTAGATTCAATTGGCGATTCCACACGGCGAATTCTGATTGTTGATAACGACAAAAACACCACTCATCTGGTCAAGGTTCTTCTCGAAAAGACAGGCCGCTACCTGGTGTGTGAAGAAAACGACGGCGACAGGGCCCACCAAACCGCGCACAATTTTCGGCCGGATCTGATCTTCCTTGATGTAGTCATGCCCGGCCGAGACGGAGGCGACATTGCCGCGCAAATCCGGGCCGATCCTGAGCTGCAATACACATCAATCATTTTTCTCACAGCGCTCGTCACGAGGGCCGAAGCGAACACTGATCTCCACATCGACGGAACTCCGTTTCTTGCCAAGCCGATTAACATTCAAGAGTTGATCGAGGCCATCGAAGCGCATTCGCCCGCAGACGCAAACGGCGTTCGCTGAATGACGAATCGCTTCGCTGCGATGAATCGTTAAGGCCTTGAAGCACCAAATACGATGTTTTGACCGGTCTGAGGCCGATAACCAATCGCCAGTCACAGGTTTGACCCTCATTCGAGATTTCGTCGTTTGGAAGATCCGATTCCCAGTTTCCTCCTGGTGCCTCTCGAAAGGGAGATCCGCCATCGCCTCTTACGTAGCACCACAAAATCCCACGGAGTCGCAGTGGCAGCGGGACGCTCCTATGACGATGTTACCTCATGAAAATACTTACACTATTGGGCTTAACGGGTGCCGTCTTTTTTAGTCTTGCTCAACCAACATGGGCAGGTCCTCGCGGAGGCGGTGGCGGTCGCGTGGGGGGCTTTGCTGGTGGCGGCTCTCGCGCAGCGCCAGCCTTCCGCAGTGGCGGGTTTCGCGGAGCACCGACTTTCCGCGGTGCATACTTTACCGGCAGAAGCGCGGGCAGACCAAGTGTCGCACCGCAATACTATTATGGTGGTAGCCGCATGTCTGCCGCGCGGCCGCAGGGATTCACTCGCTCAGTTGGTCGATCTACAAGGCCCTATATCGGCAGATCCGCTGCAGCTATTCGGCAACCAAACCGCGTAAGCTCAATTGCAGCACGAAACCGCGCTACAAATCCGCGGATCTCGACCGTGACAAATCGTCAGCCAAATCGCGTAGGCTCGGTTGCGGGGCGGAAATCTTCGGACCCGCGGGCATCGACAGCAGCAAGGCGTCAGTCGTTCGTCAGAGACCACGCATCTGAGCGTCATGATGGTAACTGGCACCGCGACTGGGATCGACACCATTCACACTTCCACAACCATAAAGTCTTTGTTTTTGTCAATGGCTTCTGGTGGGGCTTGG
Source organism: Verrucomicrobiota bacterium (assembly GCA_046731855.1). Classification (GTDB taxonomy): domain Bacteria; phylum Verrucomicrobiota; class Verrucomicrobiia; order Chthoniobacterales; family UBA10450; genus Udaeobacter. The sequence goes on from JBKPLX010000255.1 coordinate 6,153, forward strand.
ATCCCTGGTTCTATCCGTACTACGCTAATGACTATTATCCGTATGATGACTACGGCTATAATCCGTACGACTACAGTAATGGTTATCCCGATGACTACTCGTCTAACCCCTACGATTACTATAACTACGCCCCGTACAGCGATGAAGATCAGCCGGGCTATGCCGGTTCAGGTCAGTCGGCAGCCAATGCAACCGTGAGCGCGGTTCAGTCGGAGCTTTCGAAACTTGGTTACTATAACGGCGCGATCGACGGAACTCTTGGCGATCAAACGGAAGCCGCTATCGCCCGTTACCAGGAAGACCGCGATCTAAGTGTTACAGGAACGATGGATACGGCTACCCTTCAATCGCTGGGAATAAAATGATGCGATTAGGTATTCCTTGTCGATGCGGGAACGCTAAACAAATGGAGGTGGGCACTGATAATAGTGCTCGCTTCCAGTTTCGTTGCCCTGACAGCACCAAGTGACAACGTTTAGTTGCTGTCTAACCCCGTGAATCTGCAATTAGAAGGAAAGAAAGCGTTAATCACCGGCTCTACAGCGGGTATTGGCTTTGCGATTGCGCGCGCGCTGGCAGGCGAAGGAGCGTCCGTTGTCATTACCGGCCGCACCCACAATCGAGTCGACAGCGCGCTCAAGAAAATTGAGCAGGAAATCCGCAATGCAAAGGTCAGTGGTATAACTGGCGATCTCGCAACAGCGCTCGGGTCTGCGAAATGCATTAAGGCCATCCCGTCCGTGGACATTCTCATCAACAATCTCGGCATATATGAGCCGAAGCCATTCGAGAAAATCACGGACAACGACTGGCACGCCATCATCGAGACAAATTTTATGAGCGGGGTACGGCTATGCCGGCATTACCTACCGGGCATGAAGGCGGCAAACTGGGGTCGAATCATTTTCATCTCCAGTGAGTCCGCTGTGAATATTCCGGTTGAGATGATTCATTACGGCGTAACCAAGACCATGCAGCTGGCGCTGGCCCGCGGCTTGGCAGAAACAACATCGGGCACCGGTGTCACAGTGAATTCAATTCTCGCTGGCCCTACGCGATCGGAGGGCGTC
>JBKPLX010000256.1:0-9389 GCA_046731855.1 Verrucomicrobiota bacterium
TCGCAATGTAACGGAAATTCTTTGGGAATGGTTGTTCTATTTCGCGAACCTTCTGGAGTGCAACCGCGTCCTCGCGTCGCTTTGGGAACGAGGGATGTGGTATGGAAAGCGGTGCGCGGACGCACCGCACTCCAAAAGCACTTCGCGCAAGACTAAAACCGCACCAGTTGTCGCACGGTCTCCCGCGTTTTATGCTCCGCGATGCTTACCGGTTTCTCGACAGCACAAAAACTCGGGTTGTTATTTGCTACTGTGTACGCAACCGGCTTTGCCGCGTCAGTCATAGCCGATGAGGGAATGTGGCTTTTCAATGCGCCGCCGCTCAAGCAGCTCAAAGAGAAATATCAGTTCGAACCGACGCAGCAGTGGTTGGAGCACCTGCAAAAAGCCAGCGTCCGCTTCAACTCCGGCGGTAGCGGCTCGTTCGTATCTGCAAATGGTCTTGTCATTACAAACCACCATGTCGGTGCCGACACGCTGCAAAAGATCAGCGATCCGCAGCACAATTATCTAAAGGACGGCTTCTACGCGAAAGCTCAGGCGGAGGAAATCAAATCGACTGATCTCGAGCTCAATGTGCTGATGTCAATCGAAGACGTGACAGCCCGCGTGAACGGAGCGGTGAAACCGGGAATGACGAACGACCAGGCTTCCAGTGCGCGCAGCTCGGTCATCGCGGCGATTGAGAAAGAAAGCAAAGACAAGACCGGACTGCGCTCTGATGTGGTTACCCTTTACCAGGGTGGCGCCTACCATCTCTATCGCTACAAACGTTACGACGACGTGCGGCTTGTTTTCGCGCCCGAGCAACAGATCGCGTTTTACGGCGGTGATCCGGACAACTTCGAATACCCGCGCTACGACCTGGATATCTGCATCTTTCGCGTTTATGAAAATGGACAGCCGGCGAAGGTCGATCATTACCTTAAATGGAATTCCCACGGTCCGAGCGACGGCGAACTAACTTTCGTAAGCGGTAGCCCGGGCAAAACGGACCGGCAACTCACGCTGGATGAGTTGGCGGATATGCGCGATCGCTATCTGCCTTATGTCCTGCGCATGTTTAATCGGCGGGAGGTGTTGGACCTAGCGTACGGCGCGCGCTCGTTCGAAAACGCGAGAAAGGCGCGCGACGATCTTTTCGGCGACCAGAACAACCGGAAACGTTATAACGGTTATCTTGCCGGCCTGCTTGATCCGCAAATCTGGTCGGCGCTTCAGGCGCGCGAACAAAAATTGCGCGATGCAATCGCGCGCGATCCGAAATTGCGATCGGCCGCCGGCGCGTACGATCGTATCAAAAATGCACAGGCTGAAATCGCCAAAAATGCGCTGGTGTACAACTACCTTGAACAGGAACGGCCGGCACCTGTCGGCTACCGCGGCCCTCGAGCGTTCTTCGGCAATCTGTTTAAATATGCAAAATTGCTGCTTCGTGCCGTTGACGAACGAGCCAAACCCAATGGGGAGCGGATTCCCCAATTTCGCGACAGCGCGCGCGATTCACTGGAACTGGAGCTTTTCTCGACCGAGCCAGTTTATGACGATTACGAGATCCTGCGCCTGACCGATTCATTGACCGATTTCGTCTCGCAATTTGGCGCGGACAATCCGCTCGTAAAGAAGGTGCTCGCTGGAAAATCGCCGCATGATCGCGCTGTCGAGCTAGTCTCAGGAACCAAATTGAAAGACGTTGCCGTGCGCAAAAATCTTTACGGGAAGGATGCCGCCGCATTGCAAGCCGCACACGATCCGATGATCGATCTCGCCCGCCTGGTGGACGGCCCGGCGAGAGAAGCCAAGAAGATCTACGACGCGCAAGATGAGATCAAAAAACAGGCGTATGCCGAAATTGCGAAAGCACGATTTGCCATCGAAGGAACGGGCAGTTATCCCGATGCCACCTTCACCCTCCGTCTTTCCTACGGAACCGTGCGCGGCTATGAGGAGGACGGAAAACAAATTCCCGCCTTCACCGACTTCGCCGGTCTATATCAACGTTCTGCCGAACACGACAACAAACCACCGTTCGATCTTCCAAAACGTTGGGTCGACAAGAAATCCAGCTTAAATCTGGCAACACATTTCGATTTCGTTTCCGACGCCGACATCATTGGCGGCAACAGCGGCAGTCCAGTAGTAAATAAGGAAAACGAATTCGTAGGCATTATTTTCGACGGCAACATTCAGTCGTTAGTCCTCGACGGCATTTACACCGACACACAAGCACGCGCCGTCTCTGTCGATTCCGCGGCCATTACCGAAGCACTGCGCAAAGTTTACGACGCTGGCGCGCTGACCGATGAACTCGAAAGCACCAAGAAGTAAATTGAACTGTTCCAGCGATTATCGAGAGATTCCTCGACTCCCGCTTCGAATGACAGGAGAGGCTTATGGCAGTTGTTTCAGCAGGCTCTTCCAGCGTGCCCAGGCTTCCTCGCGTGCTTTCTTGTCGCCTTCGCGAACGGCCGGATTGGACGGTTCACCAGAACGCATGAAACCGTGGCCGGCGCCTTTGTAAATCACTGGCTCGTACTTCTTGCCAGCAGCTTTCATTAACTCTTCAGCCTTGGAGATGGTTGCGTTCACTCGCTCATCATTCTCGCCGTAAAATCCGTAAACTGGACACGCGATATTCGCGACCTTGGAAGCTTCATCAGGCGCGGTCCCGTAAAACGAATACGCTGCCTTTAGTTTTGGATTTTCATTCGCGTACGCAAACGCCCATCCTCCGCCCCGACAAAATCCACAGACAGCAAGCGTGCCATTGCACGCCGGAATTTTGAGCGCGTAATCGGCCGTCGCATCAAGGACCGCTTTGATCTGATCTTGCGTCACCGCCGAGACCGCTTTGCTCGCGCCATCGGCATCTTCAAACTTTTGACCATTGAGGAAATCGGGCGCAATCGCGATGACTCCAACCTCTGCCAGCTCATCGCACATGCTTCGCAGCCAATCAGTCAGGCCAAAAATTTCCTGAATGACCAACACGGCAGGGGCCTTGTCTTTTCGCTCGGGATAAACGACGAAGGCTTTAACCGTACGGTCGCCTGACTTGATATCAACCCATTCGCCGTGGCGTGGCGAATTGTTCAGGCGGTCCTTGCCGAAATCTTTGTACTCCTGTGCGGAGAGCGATTTTCCTCCGCAAGCAAACATGAGTCCTACGATCAATCGCAACAACCAGTAAGCCAGATCACGATAACGATTAAACCAATTCATCGACGGTAAGATGGATGCCGATGTTCCAAAGCGGCTAGGCGGTCGTCGTCGCCGGGGTTTTTCCTCTTCCCATCATCGCATCGATGCTCCAACCGCCGGAACCACGTAGAAAGATGTAGAAAAACACGAAACAGTAAACCACCGCCAGCTCGCCCTTGTTCACGTAAGGAATCAGACCCTTTGGCGCATGCATCATAAAAAACGCCGCCGCCATTTCACCGGAGGCGATCAACGCGGCGACTCGCGTCAACAGACCAAACGCAATGAGAAATCCGCAAACGATCTCCACCCAGCCGCCGACCGCCATCAAGGTCGGAAGCGCTTCGCCTTTCGGGTTGAAGGTGCCAAATATCTTGTCGAGCCCATGACACGCAAACATCAGGCCGACAACCAAACGCATGATGCAATAAAACGGATCCGCAAATCGATTAAGAGCGTTCATGGAAGGTTAGGCTGAATGATATCAAGATAGGATGTCAAGAATTTCAAATGGTAGGGACGGCTCGCCGAGCCGTCCGCCCCGGCGCGCCCGGCGGTCGCGCCCTACCCTCACGCTGCCTTCTTTGCAGGCTGCTTCTGTTTCCTGCGCGATTTGGTCGTCGCTTTTTTCTTCGCACCGGTTTGGTCCAAGCTCTTTTGTAAAACGGAAACCAGATCAATTACCTTGGTCGGCCTGGGCGCCTTCTTCGGCTTCTCTTCAATTTCTTTCCCGCCGGCTTCCACTTTCTCTTCGATTACTTCCATCAGCGCTTCGCGATAATCGTCTTTGTACTTTTCCGGATTCCATTTTGAGCTCATGCTGTCGATGAGCGATTTGGCCATATTCATCTCGCGTTTACCGACCTCGGTCTTTTTCGGGACATGCAGCTTGTCCGGATCCGCGAGTTCATCCGCGAAATGCATCAGCTCGAGAACGAGCACGCCATCCTCCGGTTTTACCCCGGCGAGATATTCGCGCGTCTTGATTACAACCTTCGCAATGCCGACCTTGCCGCTATCCTTTAGCGCATCGCGCAAGAGAGCATATGCTTTGTCGCCGCCTTTTTGCGGCTCCAGATAGTATGGCTTGTAGAAAAATATCGGGTCGATTTCTTCCTGTTCGACGAAGTCCTGAATATCGACAGTCTGCGTGGCTTCCAAATCGACTCGCTGAAAATCTTCATCCTTCAAAATGACATATTTTCCCTTCTCGTATTCGTAGCCTTTCACGATTTGGTCCCAGGGGACTTCCTTACCATCCTTTTCGGCAACACGCTTGTAATTCACGGGACTCAAGTCGCTTTTGCGCAGCAGACGGAACTTGAATTCCTCGCGTCGGGTGGCGGGATAAAGAGCGATTGGGATATTAACCAGCCCGAAGCTGATGCTGCCTTTCCAGATTGCGCGTGCCATACGCAATTATTTCGCATGTCGCTACTGCAACGGCGGTCTGTGATCGACTAGTCATTGCCTTATCATATCAAGCGAAGTCGGGACATGTCTCCCAACACTGGGAATGCAGAAAAATTAGAGATTCTTCGACTCCGCTGCGCTGCACCCGGAATGACAAAGCGGGGAGCGTCATTGCAGCTTTCGACTCTACGCGGCTAGCTCGAGTTGCTGGCGTGAGATGCCCCGCAACTCGAAAAGCCGGATTAACGTCTCTTCGATCAAGTTGTTCGGACACGATGCGCCGGCAGTAATTCCGATGACGGCAGGCCCGTTCGGCAACCAGAAATGCGACACCACTTCGCGCTTTTCGTGCAAGTTGTAATGCTTGACCTCCGTGGCGGAAACCAGGCGTGAAGCGTTGAGGACGAAATAGGTCGGCAATTTTTCTTCGCCCATCTCGGCCAGGTGCGATGTGTTCGAGCTGTTATAACCGCCCACGACCAGCAGAAGATCCATTGGCACATCGAGCAATTCACGCAACGCATCCTGCCGCTCTTGTGTGGCGCCGCAGATCGTGTCGAAGAATCGAAAATTTTTCTCTGCAAGCTCAGGCCCATCTCGATCGAGAATGGCTTGCCGGACGCGCCGCTGGACCTCTTCTGTTTCGCCGCGCAACATGGTGGTTTGATTTGCAACACCGACAGTTTTCAGATGTACGTCCGGATCGAACCCAGGCGAATGCGCGCCCTTGAACTTGGTCAGGAACGCGTGTTTATCGCCACCGTGCCTGATATAGTCGCAGACATAATCCGTGTCTTCGAGCGTTAGAACCACGACATAATGCCCGCTTCCATCGCCAAGTGCGCGCGAACTGGTTGCCTTGGTTTCTTCGTGTTCGGCTTTGCCGTGAATGATGGAAGTGGCAGACTCGCTCGCGTATTTGCGCACTCGTTTCCAGACGCTCATCACGTCTCCACATGTGGTATCGACAATCTGGCAGCCGCGGTCCTTGATCTGTTGCTGAATCGATAATTCGGTGCCGAACGCAGGGACGATAACCACGTCTTCGGGGCCCAGATCGGAAATGTCTGCCTCCTTGTTTTTACCGGTCAGGTTCTTTATGCCCAACGACGCGATTTGATGATTGACCTCAGGGTTATGAATGATCTCGCCGACAATAAAAAGCCGGCGGTCTTTGAAGACTTTGCGAGCCGCATACGCGAGATCAATCGCGCGCTCGACACCGTAACAAAAACCAAACTGTTTCGCCAGGCGCACCGTAGTGTCGCCCACGGAAATGGTCCCGCCCGCGCGGCGCACCTTCTCGACAATATCGCTCCGGTAATGTGACTCAACCTGTTGCTGCACAGCAGCCATTACGTCGGGCGTACGGAGGTTCACCTTCTCCCGCGCCGTTGTGCCGCTGGAAATCAGATTCGTGCTCATGGCTTTGGTCAACGTAACCCTAACCGCCCGTTTTCCAATGGCCGGCCATCGGCCAAAATCACAACTGCGACAATCACTGATCGACCAACAGCGGACCTGGAGGGTCGTTAAACCAGCTGGAGGACATCAATTGCGAGCGCGGCGGATCCGGGTCGCGGCTCTGATCGAGCCGGCGAACCAGCTTCCCATATTCCTTGTCCTCGGGAAGCGAGCTTGCGATTTCCACCGGCGTGCCGATCCGTACCAAGGCGAAGAGTCGAGCAGCCGCTTCGCGATGGAGACGGACGCAGCCATGGGTGTGCGGCACGGCCCAGACAAACCCTTCGTGGAATCCATAGGCCGGAGCAAACTCACACCAGTAAGCCATCGGATAACCGCGGTCCGGTTCGCTCTGCCGGCGGCGCTCTTTTTGTTTATTGTAAATCGTGAAGTGGCCATGCGGGGTTGGAGCACCAGGCTTGCCCACGTTAGCCTGAACAGCCATTAACACCCGGTCTCCTTCCATCACAAAAAGGTTTTGCGTCGAGGTGGAGAGCTTCACTTTAACTTTCGATGGATCGTGCGGGCGATATGCGGTTACGCGATAGGACCCGCTGGCCACATGCCCTGTTTGACAACCAGTCAGCAGCAGGAGTGAACCGCCAGCACACAGCAAGAGCAATCGGGAGATATGTCGCATACGAGCATACTGGATAAGATTGGATGGCCCATTGTCAACCACCTTCGCCGAAGCTACGGCGCGGCAGGCTTCCTTCGCTAGCAGACGCAGTCAGCGATCAGCGGCCGCAGTTTCGCCCGTAAATATTGTCAGGAAAGTGACTTCGATCGCGAGTGCTTCGTGAATGTTCCGATTCAAGTGATCGCGCAGTTCCTCAAGAGACCGGATACGCTTCAAGATTTCGGCTGTGCTGAATCGGCTTGCCAGCGCGGCCGTTTCTTCTCCTGCACGAGGCAGACTACGTTGCGCAACACCATTACTGGAGCGCAAAACATCAGACCACCAGGTGAATAGTGTCTCGATTAATCCGGCGCGCCGCTGGAGGTAAAGACTTTCGGTGCGGCCTTTATAGTATTGTTCCCGTTCTTCCAGCCACGCGCCATCGGTTGTATCCTTGTAACGTAGTTGTTCCTGTTTCAATGCCTCGTCTGTTTCGCGCTTAACTTCTTCACGAACCGAGCGGAGCAAACGCTGAAATTCCTGAGCCAGTCGATAGGCAGACTGAATGGTCCAGCTTTGTTCATGGGAGGCCTGTTGCAGTAAGTTCACCAGGTTCTTTTCTTCGTTACTTGTCTGTAGCTGGCCTTCTCGTGCAAGGGGGATCGCAATGCAGCGCGAAAGAATTGTCTCCGGCAACGCTTCTGGTAAAGCACTCATCAAGAGCAACAAAGAATCCTTCGGCGGTTCTTCCAATGTCTTGAGAAACGCGTTTGCAGCCTGAGGCTGTAGCCGATCGGCATCGAAAATGATCGCCACTTTACGTCGCCCATTGCGTGCGCGCATTTGCAGCGAGTGTTCAAGATCGCGAATTTGCTCAATCACAATGCGCCGCGATTTCGATTCTGGCCGGGCAACGAAAATTTCACGGGCCTTGGCTGAGAAAACATCACCGGAAGCTGTGCCATTAACAAGACTGGCCAGATCGGCGGCGAGCTGTTGCTTGCCACTGCCTGGCGGCCCGGAAATCAAATAAGCATGCGCCAGCCGATCTTGTTCGTGGGCTCGACGCAAATAGGCGAGCGCTGTTGTGCGAGAGAAAGACATGCTAGGAGCGCGGATCCCGGTCCGAAGCCGGACCGGCCGTTTTTGCGGATTGTGGATTTGTAGCGAGCGCTGGGAAGCGAGAACAAAGCGTCTGCCAGATCTCATTCTCGATGTCGCCGGCGCCCTGCGTACCGTTGATCAACACAATGCGCTTTGGTTCATGCGCAGCGAGCTCGCGATATGCTTCACGGACGCGCTCGTAGAACTCCTCGGGCTCCTGCTCCATCCGATCTTGTCGACGCGGTTCCTGCATTCGCGACCTCGCGCTGGTCGCATCGATATCGAGAATAAAAGTAACGTCCGGAATGCAATCGCCGACTGCAAACGCATTCAAACGCTCTACCGTCTCACGAACTAATTGCCGTGCCGCCCCTTGATAAGCGATGGTGGAATCAAAGAAACGATCGGCGATCACGCACAAGCCACGTTCAAGCGCCGGCTTGATGATCTCGCGCACGAGCTGGCTACGGCTGGCCTCAAAGAGAAGCAGCTCGGTTTCCGGAGTCATACCGGAATTGTGCGAAGCAAATTGCAGAAGTTCACGAATGCTTTCGCCGATCGGCGTGCCGCCGGGTTCACGGGTGACCAGATATTGCACACCAGAGCGCTCCAGTCGCGCGGCCAATCTCTGCACCTGCGTCGATTTTCCACTACCCTCTGATCCTTCGAACGTGATGAATGGCAGTTGGCGCATGATGTCAGATGCGCGCAGCAATCGTGTTTTTCAAGCTCCAAATCTCAACTTCGCTTTCGCGGCACTCGTCATCCCGAGCGCAGCGCAGCGAAGTCGAGGGATCCCGTAGAATGACCCTAAGTATTGCTGCGTCCTCGACTTCGCTCGGAATGACAACGATGGTGCAGGCAATGCTTATATCCGCATGAAAAATTTCTGGCTCGTGAAACAGGAACCATCATCGTATTCGTGGTCGGACTTTGTCGCCGAAGGACAAACCAGTTGGACTGGCGTGCGCAATTACACCGCGCGCAATAACCTGCGCAGAATGGAGAAGAATGATGAAGTCCTTTTCTATCATAGCGGCGAGGACAAAGCTGTCGTCGGGATCGCGAAAGTAATTCGAACGGCATATCCAGATTCAACCGCAAAGGAAGGCGATTGGTCCACTGTTGACCTGGCTCCCGTCAAACCACTGCGCCGGCCGGTTACGCTTCGCGAAATCAAAAGCCATTCCCCGCTGAAAGGAATACCGCTGGTCCGCCAGTCGCGTTTGTCAGTCATGCCGTTGGCGGAGTCGGATTTTCGCGAAATTGTGAAAATGGGCTCGAAAGGACAGACGACTTCCTAGCCGTCAAAGGTTGCGACGGCCGGGAGGGTGTCCCCTTTAGACCACCTTTTGCCTTGTTCAAAGCTGTGTCGAGGCCGAAAATTCGCGAATGAGTACAATTGCGGCAACGGAGTTCCTTCCCCTCGTCGCAACTGGCGCCGCCGCAAGAGATTTTATGGTCGTCTCCCTGCATGACGTCGCTCCTCCCAATCAGCAAATCACAAACACAATCATTTCAGAACTGGCTCGGCGCGGGGTAAGCGTTTGTTCTCTTCTGGCCGTCCCGGATTATCATCATCAGGGGC
>JBKPLX010000257.1:0-38176 GCA_046731855.1 Verrucomicrobiota bacterium
TTCTAAAGAAAAATGCATTCTCCCGTCGCGTTCCTGATCTGGTAACTGAGGAGCTGGTCGCTGTCCTCTCACGGCGTTCGTCGTTCGAATTTAAGCAGTTGTTCGACATCGTGCACGAGAATCTTCGGGCCCGGAATGCCGCCAGCGGTGGCGAGGAAATGCTGCGCTTGCGAGCTTATGAAAAATTGCAGAATCTCGTGGCGCGGGGAGCAGTCAAGAAGAACGGTAAGAAATACAAGGGGTTGCCTTCGGCTTTGGCCAGCGCGATCGCTCAGCAAAATGGCCATCTTGCTGGTGTAAAATAAACAAACGTTGCTCGTTCCAGGAGATTCCGGATGCTAGGCGAATATTTGCCGGTGCTCCTGCAAATCCTCGTAGCCATTCTCTTCGCTGCTTCCGCGTTGGTTGTCAGCGTGTTGGTAGGCAAGAGTGGAAAACGTACGCCCGCCAAAGATACCCCATACGAATGCGGCATGATCCCCCAGGGTGAACGCCAGCCGCGCTTCAGCGTGAAGTTTTACATGGTGGCGATGCTTTTTATCCTGTTCGACATCGAGATCGTGTTCATGTACCCGTGGGCAGTGGTATATCGCGACGCTGTCAGGCAGAGCAGCGTTATTTTCTGGAGCATGCTCAGCTTCATTACAATCCTGATGGTGGGCTACGCTTACGCAGTGAAAAAAGGCGCCTTGGATTTTAGAAAATAAGGACGAACAGAATCAGCGCCTGCAAATGCTGGCGACCTGTGCTCGCCGCGGAGCTCAATTAGACGATTTCACCTCTCCCGCGTACCGAGGGTGTTGCGTGCGTGCCTCCCGATAGCCGAACGACGCCATTAAGTCCACTGGCATCGGGCTTTTCACCTCTTGCGAGAGCAACAACTGCTTCATTCGCCGCTCAATCCTGAGCCCCGGGCCAGCTGACGCCGCAAGTTGTTGCGGTAGGTTATATGATAGGTTCTGATGAAGGGCTCAACGCGAATCGTTTCTTTTTTGCCAAGGGAAGATTGGATTGCGTTCGGTTGGGTAATGGCTATCAAGGTACTGCTCTTCTCCTTGGGCGCGAAGAGCTACGCGCTGTTATGGGATAATTACATAACGAGTCCATACCAATGGTTCGAAATATGGGATCAGTGGGATTTCGGATATTACCAAAAGATTGCCGAATTTGGTTATAGCGGCTCCGACGGCTCCATAGCATTTTATCCTCTGTTCCCATGGTTGGTTCGTCTGGTTGCGTACGTCAGTAAAAGTTACCTTGCGGCGGGATTTATTGTCTCCGGTACAGCTTCCGTTGTCGCAGCGATCCTGCTGCGAAGACTTGTTCAACTTGATTACCCGGCAAGCGTTGCAATGCGCAGCGTCTGGTTCCTTCTTATTTTTCCAACGGCATATTTCCTTCACATTGGCTATAGCGAAGGCCTGTTTTTAGCTCTGGCGTTGGCTTGTATCCTGGCCGCGCGCTGCGAACGATGGTGGTTGGCGGGATTGCTTGGCGCGTTTTGTTGGATGACCCGCGCCACAGGCGCCGTTCTCGTTCCAACTCTGGCGGTAGAAGCGGCCCAACAATATTGGGCAAGACGCAAGTCTTGTCGCCACGGCGCTATGTCGCCATGTCAGGGTGGAAACGCCTCGGCGCAGCGACGCGACTACAACAAAATGCTCTGGTCCTCCTGGAATTGGCAGTGGCTCTGGATTGCGACTGTGCCCGTTGGCTTTGCGGTCTATTTGCTAATTAACTGGACCGTCAGCGGAGATCCATTCGCTTTCCTACAAGCACGAAAGACGTTATTTGAACAGTCATTCGCCTTACCGTTGGCTGGAATTCGCCAGGCAATTTGGGCCCACTACCCCACTCCTCACGAAGCAGAAATGGTGGGCACACAGGAGCTGTTTTTCGTAGCGCTCGGCTTTGTCTGTACGATCATCAGTTGGATCAAACTGCGTCCGGCTTACGCCATGTGGATCACCGGGTCCTGGGTTCTTTCCGCGAGTGTTACCTTTTTTCGGAGCATGCCACGTTACACATTAACGATGTTCCCGATTTTCATTCTTTTCGCGCTACTGGCTAGAAACCGCTTCTGGTTCGGCGTCCTCACCGCCTGGTCACTATTGTTTTTCGCGTTGTTTGCCGTGCTATTTGCCCGTGGCGAATGGGCATTCTGATATTTTTGGAACGAAGTCTCCAGGTGTGAAATTGCGAACGACCATTTTCTCATCGAATACCGATCCAGGACTCTTTGAGCCGCCAAAGGACGGATGCACGATGCCAGGAGCTCCCGTAGCCGTCGCCGGTCTGGCAAAGGAAGATCCTGACCCAGCTCCCCGACTTCTGCCGCTTCTGGTGGTATTAAGCGCTCTTCTTTGGTTCTATACAACGACCGGTGGCCGACAGGTTTTTGTTAAAGAGGTGTTAGGCGACGCGTACGATTCTCAGGCGGAGCATTTTCTCCAAGGCAATGTGGACGTCGACGCGGCAGCGATCGGCCATGAAGCAATGATCGTCGACGGCAAAGTACGCATGTACTTTGGGCCATTCCCGGCTTTCCTTCGAATTCCATTGAATTTCGTCTACCCGGCAGGGCATGGGAAATGGTCACGAGTTTCCGGATTTTGCGCGGGAATCACTGCGCTGTGTGCCTTTGCAGGCCTGATGCGGACGGCGTTGCGCTTCTCTCCGCTTTCCTTACGGGCCCGCAACTGGGTGGGGAACGCATGCGTTGTCGGGTTCGCGTTCGGCTCGCCGTTGCTTTTGCTACTTGGAAATCTTTCCATCTACAATGAAGCGATCATCTGGGGCCTGGCCTGGTCGCTCGCCGCGCTGCATTTCGCTCTTCGCTCGCGACAGGCCGAGACCAACACCCTAACGCGTCCCTTATTGGGATTCTCTCTGTGCGCCGCCGGAGCTTTACTTTCCAGAGTCACTTTTGGCATACCGTTCATCTTGATCGGGCTGCTTGTTGCTCTCCGATTGCCAGGAAAGAATCGAATAACTAATCTGTTGGCCCTTCTTCTTCCATTTGGCGCTGCCTTTGCGTTTTATGTTTGGTTAAGCTACGCAAGATTTGGCACCTTCGTTGGAGCAAACTACGACTATTACGTCAACCCGGTCCATAGCGAATTCGCGCATAAATACGGCCTGTTCAGCGCCCGTCGTATTCCTTATGGTTTCGCTGATTACTTCAGCCTGCGCTTTCCAAGCATCGAGCGTGAGCCGCCCTTTCTCGCGGCAGATCGACATTCCTATAGCCATCCTTCTCTCTTTTCCAATCCCGACAGCGAGGTATATATCTCTCTCCTGTGGTCATCCAGCTGGCTCATCTTTGCCGCCATAATGGGAATCATATGTCTGTTTCGCCACAAAGGATTCAACTCCTTTGTGCGAGTGACGACCGTGGCTCTACTTGCCCAATTTGTTTGTATTTTATCCTATTTCTTGCTCGCCCAACGTTACGCCACTGATCTCTATCCGTTCCTGATCTTTTGTCTGGTCCTCTTTCTTGGCTCGGGCGGCACAGCCTTACTGAAATCGCGCCGTCTGTTAGCTGGACTAGTCGCTCTCTCGGTTGTCATGAACTCACTGGCAACCGTCTCCTGGTTGATTAATGCTGACCAAAATGTGCCCGCCGAAACAAAAGCTGCTTGGAAAAAGCTGTTAGGCCGGGATTCCTATGAGAAATTGAAGTGAAAGACCCTGTGATGGTTGAAGACGAATTACGGAAGCCTCGCAATAGCTGCGATCCTTGGATCGCACTTGGCGTATCGTTGTTTGCGGCGATCGTCTTTTATCTCTCGACGAAGGCGACCCTGCACGATCTGGACTACACAAATCAGGTTGCTTCGGCTTTTCTTCACGGGCAGCTGGGTCTTCGGGAAAAACCGCCTGACTGGCTGAACGAGATGATTCCGTGGGAAGGCAGATATTACTCGGCTTTTCCGCTGGGAGCAGTGCTCAGTATGCTTCCCGTAGCGCTCCTGAGAAACATGGGTCTGATACAGATCTTTCCTGGACATGTCTTAGCAGCCTTGATCGCAGGTTTATCCGTTTATTTCTTTTTTGGGCTCGCGAAAGCATCCAGAGCCGATTACTCCAGCCTCAAAACTAAATCGGTAGCTCGCAGGATTGTGTTGGCCATGTTTCCGATCTTCGGAACCTGGACATGGTGTAACCTCGGATTCGGAGGCGCATGGCAAATCGCCCTTGGCTTAGCTGTGCTGGGACAAGCCGCAGCCCTCTATTACACGTTAGTCCGGCCATCCCCAGTTGTTGCTGGAGCGTTCTTTACCCTGGCGTTTGGGAATCGCACGGAGCTCCTTATAACGTTGCCCCTTTATCTTTATTTTCTCTGGCGTCAGCCAAATGGACGACAAGGAGCGGCGGTCTCCAGTCCGCCTCAAACTGGGAACGCGATCGGAAAAGGGATTTTAAAGCGAGGATTCGCGGGGAAGACTCGGACGCTCATCCGTTTTCTAAGCCTGCCTGCGGTAATGGCACTTGCGACTGCTGCTTATAACTTCGCGCGTTTCCATTCCATCTTCGATTTTGGTTACATCCACATCCCGGAGGTGCGCGACGAGCCTTGGTATCAGCATGGCCTATTCTCAGTACATGCTATCCCCTGGAATATCTATACCATGTTATTCCAGGGCTTTGAGAGTATTTCCTATTTCCCCTACATCCGTCCAAACGGTTTTGGCTGCTCGATCTTCCTGGCCAGCCCCTTCCTGTGCCTCCTATTTCGCCCGGGCGGACAATACAAAGTAGTGGCATGGGTAGCTATCACTGTTTTAACGCTCGTGCTTTGGTTGCATGGAAATCCGGGGAGCTGGCAATTCTCCTATCGCTACGCCATGATCCTGCTACCCTGGATGTTCCTTCTGCTGACAGGCAATGGGCCGGCGAAGATATCCCTACCCGAGATTTCGCTTTTCGCTGTCTCAGTCGCAATCAACGCGATCGCCATGTGGCAATTTCTCTGGACCGACCAAATCCAACCGTAGCACACGAGTAGACACTAATTGACCCGAAGAGCGGCGAACCGAGAATCAAGCGGATAAGATCGCATCATTGTTTGCGATCGGTGTTATCAGTGGAATTCGGGATCACGGAATGCTTGACGCCTTCAACGCGCTTCGAGTAAAAACGCGCCTCTTCAGCCAACTCCACCTGTGAAACAGAAATCCACTTCTCGCTCCGCATTCTTGAATCTATGCGTTTTGCTTGGATTGCTTGCCTTCATCGCTGGTGCCCTTCTTGCCGTGTTTGCCGCCCCAGCCCTGGGACAGATCCGCCGTGGCGAGGCGAACCCGAAAGCGGTGATTGACACTAGCGCTGGCAAGATCGGCAATAACATCGTCGCCGGCGTCGCAGGAAGTGGATCTTGCCAATACACGATAGCATATACCACCAATATCATTGTGCCTGGGAACACTGATACGGGCAATCACTGCGCTTGGTGCGACACAACGATCAACCTGCCGTTCCCGTTCGCTTTATATGACCAGACCTTCAGCGCTGTGATGGTCAACTCCAGTGGGCGACTCGATTTTGTATGTAATAACGAACCTTCCAACTACACGGAAACCTGCTTGCCGGCGCCGCCCAATAACTGCCCGTATGACTACACTATCTTCGCGCTATGGGGCGAGTGGTACACTGGCACAGGCGCGACCGGTTGCTCGACTTGGGCAAACGGTTGCGGCGTCTTCACCTCGGTTTCAGGCACAGCGCCCAATCGCATCTTTAATATCGAATGGCACGCGGTGAGCCGCGAGGACGACAGGCTGACAGCAAATTTCGAGGTGCGACTTTATGAGAACAGTCCCAGCAAGCGATTTGACGTGATCTACGGCGTGATCCAGCAACGGTCCGCTAACTTCAAAAGTGCGGGCGTGCAAGGACCGAACGGGTCTTTTACCCAGGACTTTTGCAATGTTCCTCCGCCGCAGAACGTGTCCAGCACTTACACCATGCCGTCCTGCGCCACTCCAACCCCCACGGCGACGCCCACGACCATGGTAACCAACACGAATGACAACGGTCCAGGCTCATTGCGCCAGGTGCTCGCCGACGCCCATGATGGTGGCACAATCAATTTCGACCCTGCGCTAAATGGCCGGAATATAAGCCTAACCAGTGCGGAGCTTGTAATTGATAAAAGCATCATCATCAACGGACCGGGACCGAATTTGCTCGGCGTTTACCGATCTTCAGAGACAAGCCTCCGTATTATGCATGTTATGCCCGCTGTCACCGCCTCAATCGGTGGTCTCACCATCAGTAATGGCGACGCCGGTCAGCAGGGTGGCGGCGGAATCTTGAATGATCACGCCATATTGACCATCGATAGGTGCGCTGTGCAAAACAGCTTCGCCTCTCAGTCCAACAGCGGTGGCGGGGTTTACAACGACGGTTCAGGAAACAGCGCGACACTAACGATCAGCAACAGTACGATCAGCGGCAATTATGCGTATTTTGCTGGCGGAGGTATTTACAACGATGCCTACAATGACGGCAGCGCGACGCTGACGATCACCAACAGCAGCGTAAACAACAATTCAGCCTGGTATGCTGAGATGTTCGCCTCCGACGGCGAGGGGGGCGGCATTTACAATGGCAGCGGGATGGTAACAATCACGAACAGCAGCGTGAGCGACAACTACGCTGGTATGCCTGTGTCCGATCCCTTCCCCGCGGGTAATGGCGGCGGCATCTCTAACTACGGGACACTGACCATTATCAGCAGCACCATCAGCAATAACGGATGCGGACTCTCTGGCGGCGGAATCTCCAACGGTGGGACACTGACGATTAAAAGCAGCACTGTCACTGGGAACGGCGCCAATGG
Organism: Verrucomicrobiota bacterium; assembly: GCA_046731855.1. Lineage (GTDB taxonomy): Bacteria > Verrucomicrobiota > Verrucomicrobiia > Chthoniobacterales > UBA10450 > Udaeobacter. Next base: position 6,848 of record JBKPLX010000257.1, read on the forward strand.
CGAACACGATGGCCAGCCATGGGGCCGCGGCGGCGGCATCTCAGGCGCGGTGACGCTTACTAACAGCACCCTGAGCGCCAACCATGCCAACTTGTCGACCGGCGGGCTCGATGGAAGCGGTACCATCATGAATAGCACGATAAGCGGTAACAATGGCGGCGGTATTTCTGTTAAGGGGATGCTGGAGATTGGAAATACCATCCTGAACGCAGGCCCGTCCGGCCCTAACATCGCTAACAATGGGGGCACGATTACCTCGCACGGCTACAATCTCAGCAGTGATGATGGCGGCGGTTATTTGACGGGCCCGGGAGATCAAATCAACACCGATCCGTTGCTCGGGCCGTTGCAGAATAACGGCGGACCAACACTAACTCACGCTTTGTTACCCGGTAGTCCAGCCATTAACACAGGTGATCCAAACTTCACTCCACCACCTTCCTACGACCAGCGCGGCCCTCGGTTTCGGCGCGTATTCAATGGTCGCATCGATGTCGGTTCATTTGAAGCGCAACCGCAACCTCCGCCGTTCCCGGCTCCAAGACCGCGCCCCACACCGCCGCCTCGCCCGACACCGCGCTGAAACGAATAGTGATTGGTAGAGGTGACCAAACCTAGCCCGAGTGAGGTCGAGTGGAGGCGAGCCGACGCAAAACATATCTCGACGCCTTACGCGGGTCGAGTTAAAACCTGCTTCTTCAACTAATCCAGCAAATGAAAAAGAAATCCAGATCGGCATCCGCCTTCTTTAGCTTCCGTCTTTTAATCAGTGCAACGATCTTTTTCGCCGGAATCAGTCTCGCGCTGTTCGCAACGGCAAACCCGCAACGGTTGATTCACGCGCGCGCACACGATCTGGATGCGCAGGCGAGTCGCCCCATTCACGGCGCGGCAGTGCCTGCCGGCGGTGTGTATGAAGCATGGATTGCCCGTTATAACGGCCCGTGGCCAGTGGGGAGTCTCGACATACCTAAAGCGCTTGCTGTTGACAACGAAGGCAATGTTTATGTGACTGGATCTAGCTTTGGTTCGGGCACGGATTCTGACTATGCTACCGCTAAGTACAACACATTGGGTGCGCCGGAATGGGTAGCTCGTTATGATGGCAGCCCAGCACATGGCTCCGACACTGCTAACGCGATCGCCGTTGACGCGGCGGGAAACGTTTATGTCACGGGAGGAATCACGCTCTGTCAAAACGGTTCCGCTTGGGCAACAATCAAGTACGACTCTGCCGGTCAGCAGCAATGGGTTGCCACCCACAGTGACGGCCAAGCTACTGCCATCGCCGTTGACGGCTCAGGCAATGTTTACGTCACCGGTGGGAGCAGCGGCGTGTACACTACGATCAAGTACGACGGCTCAGGCCAGGAACAATGGGTTGCCGAAGGACCGAGCGGTGGTTCCGTAGGTATCAAGGTTGATAGCTCTAGTAATGTCTATGTCACCGGAGCAAGCGACGGCATGTACGCCACAATTAAGTACGACACATCGGGCCAACAACAATGGGTTGTCCAAGGACTCAGCGGTGGACCTGCAGGTATGGCGATTGATACCTTAGGCAATGTCTACATAACGGGAACGACGAATGGCCCAGGAGGCAATGACGACTATGGAACCATCAAGTACACTAGTTCGGGCGAAGAACAGTGGTTTGCCATATATAACGGGCCAGGAAATAATACCGATCATGCCACGGGCATTGCCGTTGATGGCTCAGGCGACGTGTTCGTAACCGGATATGGCTTCGGTGAGCAATCCCTTTTCGATTATGCTACTATTAAGTACAACTCGTTAGGAGAGCAACAATGGATCGCCCGCTATGATGGAGATAATAGCTGGGATCTTGCCACTGCGACTGCCGTGGATAGTTCAAACAACGTGTATGTCACGGGAAACAGCTTGGTAAACGGAAGGGAGGGTTATGCAACGATCAAGTACGACCAGGTAGGCCAGGAGGAGTGGGTTATCCGCTACGAGACGTTGGACGACAGTTCCGACGATGCCCGTGCCATTGCCCTCGACAGCGAAGGCAATGTTTATGTGACCGGAGTAGGCGCTGGACTGAAAACTAACTTCGATTACGTCACGATCAAGTACGTACAAAGGCCACCGCCTACACCGACGCCGACGGCAACTGCAAGTCCAGCAGCGACACCCACACCAAGACCCACTGCATCAGCAACAGGCAGTCCCAGCCCGGTACCAGTGTGTTCTCCCACTCCACCCTCTCCGACGCCAACGCCGACAGCAACTCCTAGACCTATTCCCACGCCGCGGTCGCGCCCGAGCCCGCCGCCTCGTCCGACGCCGCGCTGAAAGAAAATGGTGATCTGGGATTGGTGATCTGTGATCAGCAATTGATCATTACGCTTGACACAAAAGCAACACAGCATGGTAAAAGGGCCCGCGGGAATTTTAAACACTGATATATGAAGCCCATTTCTTCCATTTTCTCAGTCGTCCTTGTTTGTTTCTGGAGCGCACTTGTTCCAGTAAACGCGCAGGTGAACGTGACGCAGTTTCACAATCACGATTCGCGGGACGGTCTCTATATTGATTCGGCCTTCACGCCATCTGCCGCCGCCAATCTGACGCGCGATCTGAACTTTGACGGCACAATTGCAGGCAACGTTTATGCGCAGCCGCTTTATATCGAGAACGGGCCATGCGGCAGGGCGATGATTATCGCAGCGACCGAGTCGAATAACGTGTACGCACTCGACGCCGTGGATGGCAGCATTATCTGGCAGCGGAATGTGGGTCCGCCCGTACCGTTAGCCGATCTCCCATGCCCTGCTAAATTTGACATCATGGGCATCACCGGCACGCCCATTGTCGATCTTGCTTCTCGCGCGCTCTTTTTGGACGCAATGACCACACCCGATGGCGGAACAACCAAACAACATCTCATCTTATCCCTTAACGTGGACACGGGCGACATCAATCCGGGCTGGCCGGTGGACGTCGAGGCGACAGCTAACTACAACGGTGTAACCTTCGACGCGGAGATCCAACAGCAGCGCCCCGCACTCACCATCGTAGGCGACGTTCTTTATGTCGGGTACGGCAGCATGAGGGATGGCTGTCAATATCACGGCTGGTTGGTGGGCGTGCCGATAGATAATCCAACCGGCGTAACAGCATGGGCCGCGGCCACCAGCCCCAACACCCACGGCGGCGCCATATGGGGAGTGGGCGGCATCGCCAGCGATGGTGTGAACCCGTTCGTTACCACGGGGAACACCGTTGGCACCAACGGCACATGGGGCGGCGGCGAAGCGGTGATTCGCTTCCAACCCGGTCCAATCTTTAGCGGTGACCCCGCCGATTATTGGGCGCCTACCAATTGGCTATCGCTCGATCAAAGCGACGCGGATCTGGGCGCCTCGGGTCCGTTGCTGGTGGACGTGCCAGGCGCAAACCCGTCTCATCTTATCGTTGCCATGGGTAAGGACCGCAAAGCGTATTTGGTTAATCGCGACAACTTTGGTGGGATCAACCAGCCTATAACATCAGCTCAAGTTGCCAGCAGCACTATTCTCCAGGCAGCCGTCACCTATCGGACCAAACAAGGCACCCATGTAGCGTTGCGCGCGAACAACGACGGCAACACCGTCCTCTCCGCTTTCCGCATTACTGCCGCCAATCCGCCTGCTATCGACATCCCTGGCGGTTGGAATGTGACCCGCGCCAGCGGCGGTTGCGGCTCGCCTTTTGTCACCTCCACTGACGGAAATAATAACATGATTGTATGGGTGGTCGGCACAGAGGATCATCAAACGGGAGGCGACCAGCGGTTACACGGTTATGATGGAGATACGGGCGCGGTTGTTTACAATGGAGGTGGCCCAAACGAGCTCATGGCAGGAACGCATTACTATAGCACCACAGGCATTGTAGCTCGTGGCCATATCTATGTTGCTGGCGACGACAAGGTTTACGCCTTTGCTGTGCCCGGAGGGACGCCAACCCCTACACCTACGACCACCCCCTGTGTGACGCCAACACCGACTCCGACGGCTACGGTAACACCTTCTGCCACTCCGACGGCTACAGCGACGCCGACTGCAACACCAAGAGCTACTCCAACTCCGAGACCTCGCCCAAATCCGCCGCCTCGCCCAACGCCGCGCTGATAGAAATAGTGATCTGTGATCAGCGATTGGTCATCCGGCTTGACACAAAGGCAGTGCGGCATGGTAAAAGGGCTGCGGGATTTCCTGAACACTGACGCATGAAGTCTCTATTTTCCGTTTTCTCAATTGTCCTTGTTTCTTTCTGGACCGCAGTTGTTCCAACAAACGCTCAGGTAAACGTTACCCAGTTTCACAATCATGCTTCACGGGATGGTCTTTATATCGATTCCGCATTCACGCTAAGCGCTGCCGCCAATCTGACGCGCGACCCAAACTTTGACGGCGCAATTTCTGGCAACGTTTACGCGCAGCCGCTTTACATCGAGGGCGGACCGCGTGGCAGGGCGATGATTATTGCGGTAACCGAATCCAATAACGTGTATGCGCTCGATGCCCTCGATGGCCGCGTTATCTGGCAGCGAAATGTGGGCGATCGACTGCCGGCGGAGGATGTTCCATGCGCTATCCTTGATCCGTTGGGCATCACGAGCACCCCTATTGTCGATCTCGCTTCACGCGCGCTTTTTTTGGCCGCAATGATCACACCTGACGGCGGCAAGACTATAAAACACTTCATCATATCCCTTAATGTGGATACAGGTGATATCAATCCCGGCTGGCCGGTGGACGTGGAGGCGACGGCTTCGTACGACGGAATCAATTTCACCGCCGCCATCCAACTGCAACGAGCCGCGCTCGGCATGGTGGGGAACATTCTTTATGTTGGGTATGGGAGTCATTCGGATTGCAGTCTTTATCATGGCTGGCTTGTGGGTGTGCCGATAGATAACCCAGGCAGCATAACGGCATGGGCCGGTGCCACTGCCGGTGGTACAGGGGGCGGCGCTATATGGGGAGTCGGCGGCGTCGCCAGCGATGGAAAGAACCCATTCGTTACGACCGGGAACACTTTTGGCACCAATGGAAATTGGGGCGGCGGCGAAGCGGTAATCCGCTTTCAACCCGGTCCCATCTTCAGCGGATCGCCCACAGATTATTGGGTGCCCATGAATTGGCTGGACCTCGATATTGAGGACCTGGATCTTGGCGGCTCCGGTCCATTATTGTTGGACGTGCCTGATGCAACGCCTTCCCACCTTGTGGTTGCGATGGGTAAGGATGGCAAGGCGTATTTGGTTAATCGAGACAACCTCGGCGGTATCAGCCAGCCAATAGCGTCAGCTCAGGTTGCCGGCATTCAATTCTTCAGACAGGCAGGAGCAACCTATCGAACCAACCAGGGCACCTATTTTGCTTTGCGCGCCGACCGCAGCACGCTTTCGGCTTTTCGCATCACTGGAACTAACCCGCCCACCATCGTCAACGGATGGAGCGTGAGCAGAGACGGTTGCGGCTCGCCTTTTGTCACCTCTACCGATGGCATTAGTAACATGATTGTATGGGTGGTTGGCACGGAGGATCATAATACTGGGGGTGACCAGCGGTTGCACGGTTATGATGGAGATACCGGAGCGGTTGTTTACAACGGCGGCGGCCAGAACGAATTAATGGCGGGCACGCATAACTACAGTACCACTGGCATTGCAGTCCGTGGTCGCATTTATGTCGCTGGAGACGACAAAGTGTATGCCTTTACAGCGCGTGTGCCGACGCCTACTCCGAGACCCACTCCAACACCCAGACCTGGCCCAAATCCCCGCCCTCGCCCGACGGCGGCACCCTGACGCGCACGAAGACGCAGGCCTCTCACGGGAATTTTCTATTCAGACTCGTTGCAGCTATGTTTGACAGAAAACATCAGGCGTTTAGGGTTCGCGCCTGTGCGAGTAGTTGATCGGCGCAATTCGCAAGCAAATTACTTTCCAGGGAGCTGGGGCCGTTTCAGTTCCGCTGTCAACTACTTGTCCGCCGGAGCCATTAGCCTCGCCGTTGCTTTACGCGAAAGCCGGCCGGCGAAGACGGATCCACTCTCTGCAATCAATTCTCTGCGATGTTGGCTCTGATTTATCTGGGACTGGCGATTTATGTTGGGGATCTTCTCTGTCGGCGGTTCTACCGGTTTGTATCCGTTGCCCATCGATTGGCAGCAGCCGTGATCACAGGGCTGCTGGTTAGCTCGTGGTTTACTTACCTGGTCGGGCTACTTTTCGCTCGTGCTACGCAGCCACTGTTCTGGGCCAATGCGTTGTTCTTTGTGGTAGGAACCACCGTGCTGTGCTGGTCTCTATGGGAAAGGAAGGTTAGAAGGTTCGGTCAAACTAATGGTCGCCATTCTCGTCCGACGGACTTATACCTCATTCGCCCTAAGGGCTCACGTGTAGCTGACTGGGCGCTGATTGCCGGATACGTGGTCCTGGTGTCTTGGATGATGTTCGCCTCATTTAGCGTCAAAGGCGGCAAGCTACACATCTCTAACCCTGAGTATAGCGATTTCGGACCGAACACTGCCATCATGCAAAGCTTCGCTGTGGGTCATAACTTTCCCACGGAGTACCCGCACTTCTCAGGCGACCGAATTCGGTATCACTTCCTCTTCTACTTCCAAGCCGGAAATTTGGAATTTCTCGGCCTAGACCCAGCGTGGAGCCTCAATTTGCTAAGCATCATCACGCTCGTAGCGATGCTCATCCTGGTGATGGCGCTCGGAGAGGCGTTATTTGATTCTCGTGCAGTTGGGCGCGTGGGCTCCGTGCTGTTCTTCTTTTTCGGTTCACTCTCTTACGTTCCATTTCTTCACAAGCAGGGTTCGGTCCACGGGGCAATTCAAGCGATCCTGCATCTGCGGGAATTTCTTCCAACCATATTTCCCTATCGTGGCGAAGCCTGGGGCACTTGGTCGCAAGTAACCTTCCTTAACCAGAGGCACTTTGCGAGTGCCATTGGGATATTGTTAGTGGTTTTAACTTTTCTGGCGATTCAGTACCGCGCCTTTTATGCCAAACGAGCTGCCGCTGCACCATCAGGTAAGACGCTGACTCCGGAGCCAAGTGCCCCACCTGAGGGTGGCCCCGAGACGCTCTCGGGTAATCCGGCACCTCCTGCGAGCCTTCCAGTATCGACAAGCGCGGAGCCTGCTGGTCCAGTCTCAGAACCCAGGCAGCTACCTGTCTTTATCGCGCAAACCGTTCGCAGTACGGTGCCGGGCTTTATTTTCTCGGGTGTCCTACTCGGCCTTTTGCCAATGTGGAATAGCGCTGTCTTTATCGCGGCGTTGGCTGTATTGGCTGTGCTGTTTGTCTTGTGTCCGCTGCGGGTACAGATGGTCGCGCTGGCTATCGCTGCCGGATTGATTGCGTTGCCACAAACGCTCTATTTGAGCACTGGACCCGGCAGGGCAGTAATGCCAAAACTGATTCACTGGGGCTATATGGTTGAGCAGCCAACCGCTGCGAACGTTGTCAAGTATCTGGGCTTCACGTTCGGTTTCAAGTGGCTGCTAATCGCCTTAGCCCTGATTCTAGCGACTAGCCTGCAAAGACGAATATTTGTAGCAGTTTCGAGCCTTATTCTGGTGGCTTTCTCTTTCCAGTTCACGATCGAGGTCCTGGCAAACCAAAAGTTTTTGCACATGTGGATGATCATCATCAATCTTTTCGTCGCCTATGGTCTGTGGCGCATGTGGCATTTCAAACTGGGTCCAACTGCTCTGCCCGGCCGACTCGCCGCAATTGCTCTTGTTGCCGTAATACTTCCAGGCGGCGTGATTGACTTTTTTCCCATTCATAACACCGGGTGGAGTGAAGTTACTTATCGGAACGACCCGCTGATCGAGTGGCTTATGAAGGAAACCACACCACGTGATATTTTTCTGACTGACCGGTTTGTTACTCATCCAATACTGATGGCCGGGCGTCGCGTATTCCATGGCTGGCCTTATTATGGGTGGTCAGCTGGTTACGATGCGAGTAAACGCGACAAGGTTTATTTGGATCTGTTCGAGAGCAAGGATCCGTGGAAGGTGTTCCGCCTCTTGAAGGAGAACGGCATCAGCTATGTGGCATTCGACAACGCGGTGCGGCGGGGCGAGTTTGTCAAACGCCCCAACGAGCAAGTCTTTGCCCAGTACTTTCCGAAGGTTTTTCAAGACAAGGAGCACAAGTATAACTCGCTGACAATTTACAAAGTGCCCGAGACAGCGCCTGCGCGACTCAGATCCTTGCCGGAAAATGCTACTAACATGTTTGAAGGCGGCAGAGGCACAGAAAAAGGTGAATTTGACTCGCCCCACGGAATCGCTGCTGACCGCACGGGAAATGTTTACATCGCCGACACGAACAATGGACGAATCGAAAAATTCTCTCCGAGCGGTGTATATATTGGAAGCCTGGGAATCAAGGGAACCGGCTATGGGCAGCTAGGAGAACCGAATGGAATCGCCATCGACCGGTTTGGCAACATCTACGTCGCGGACGCTTCCAACCACCGCGTGCAGAAGATGGCGCCCGATGGAACTCTCATTGACGAGTGGAAAGGTCCAGATCCTGGGTTCTACGGTCCACGACGGATAGCCATTGGCCCTGATGATTCGATCTATGTTGTCGATCAGGGACGCACCCGAATCGTTAAGTTCAGTCCGGATGGAAGAGTTCTCGCGAACTGGGGCACCAAAGGCAACGGCGATGGACAGTTTGACGACCATACGTCGATCGCGGTTGATCCTGCAACCAATAAGGTTTATGTGGCTGATCCACGTAACAAACGAATCCAGGTATTTGATTCAAATGGAAAATTCCTTAGTAAATGGTCAGTTCCCGAGTGGCAACGGCTATACGGTTTCGAAGATTTGGCCATCGATCCGAAGGCTCGCCGACTCTATGCTTCAAGCGCTAACATGGACGCCGTGCTCGTTTTTGACTTGAATGGAAATAGAACGGGAAGCGTGAGGCCGAAGCCGCCGACGAAACTCGATGGCCCATCAGCGTTGGCTCTGGTGAATCGGAGACTTTATGTCCTATGCATGGCTGGCAATCGCGTAAGCCAGATTGATCTCGAAACCAGGTGGTAGCAGGCTGTATCCGCCTTTGCGCCGCCACTCCGCGTTCCACAGGTTTCGCAGAAGACCTAGGCAATCCTTATGGACTTAGTTCAGAGAAAAGGCGGTCGCCCTAGATTACGAATCCTATTTCTCGGATTGTCGTTGGTTAGCCTCGCAGCGTGCGCTTTTGGTGCGGCGGCTCATTATCTGAAATGGGCTTGGGGAAATCCATGGCAGCCGATCGGCTGGCTGCTTAGTATGCTGTTCTTGCTTTGCGCATTCCTGCCAAATCCCCGTGGCCTGGCGGCCGGTTTCAAGTCCCTAATAAAGCCGCAAACAGCATTCTTTCTCTTCTGGATTCTGTTCTTTGTAGTCTCCCACCTCTGGAATTTCAGTACGGCACCTTGGAATGGAAACGGACTTTTCGATGAGTCCGGCAATGACCTCGGGTATCTAAAAAGTAACGTTATCGGTCATCCATATCAGGCGGCCTGGTTTCATGGTGTTATTTCGCGAGAGACCCTGTTTCATTACTATGTGTGGGGTTTTCTTAAGCTATTCGGATTTAATATCCTGTCGTATGAAGCAGCGCTCTTTGTTATTTGGCTGACGGCCTTTGTGTTCACGCTCTTGCTAGTTGACCTGTTCTTTGGGTCTTACATTGTCACCTCAGTCGCGGCGCTGAGCTTTAACTTCCTCCCCTTTGCATTCATTTACACTTTCGTTGGATATCGTTACCCGATGACGATTGGACTCTGTGTCGCTTCTGTCTATTTCCTGCATCTGGGGTTTAGAAAGGCTTCTTGGTTTACCTTGTCTCTGGGCGGGATTGCGGCAGGGCTTTGTTTAGCCAGCTCCATACCCGGCAAGCAATATCTGCTGGCGCTCGTGATTGCTGCGCCGCTGTACGCTGTGTTTTATTGGAGGAGCTTAAAGCCAACGGTCGCATGGAGCTCGCTGGCCGTCATCGTTTATAGCTTTTTGGCGGCTGCCACTCCAATTCTGCTTTATATCGTCTTCAATCGAGGAGCCTATACATCTTATGAAGGGACGTACATTCACCATTTCTTGGAGGCGGTGCGGGGCGCCCCGGCCTCTAATGATATGCGATATTATGTCACTGGGCTCTGGAACTGTTTTTTTGCTCCCCATTTTTGGCCTCGGATTTTGTTTCCGGATTTTTTGCCTATTCCATTGCCGTACTACTGGCTTTTACTACCTGGCTTTGCGCTAGCTCTTTGGCAGAAGCGTTTTGAGGTCGCGCTGCTGGCAACGCTTCCAGTCGTAGGAGTATTTATTACGGGGGGACCTGCCGTTGAGCAGCGGCTGTTGCTTGCAATCCCATTCTGGATCATCCTAATGAGCTTCACGTTTGCCGCGTTGCTGAAGCTTCGGCCGTGGCCAGGCGTGCAAATTGTGCTCGGCGTTCTGGCAGGCCTAATACTGTTGAAAGGCTTGAGTCCTTCGATTCGATATATCTATAGCAAGACGGAGAACCCGTTTGCGATCTACCACTATGCGCAACATCAGGTCGCTGTCTCACGGTTCTTAAAACACGTCGTAGCCGGCCAGGACCATCCCGGTCCTCCTCGGTTGGAACACGACGAGTTCAACCGGATCCAAGGTATCGCCGATCCCAATTACGACACGTTCATCTGCCAGAACGATGCTTATTCCATCATTCATCTATTCTTGCATGATTATGATGCCGCTAAAATCCTCTCTTTTTGCTCCGGCTTGCCATTTTTTGGGGTGATGAGCGAGCAGGATGTATGGAACGCTAATAAAAATGCCATTCTTACTTATGCGCCCACCAATAAGGATCTGAAGCTGATCTGGGAAAGAGATCCGAAGACAGCAAGAATAATAAGAATGTTCCAATCGCTCAGGAATTTCGGAACGCAAAACTCTATTTCGTTTTCCTTCGGCGGAAGGCTAAGAACGTTTTACGTTTTGAATATTGGTAACAAGAACATCCGGCAGTTCCAGGATCGCGTGAGGGCCTTGCCTGCTACTCCTGTTCGGATAACACAGGAGAGACCACCTCCTCAGCTTAGGTCCCTGCCTGAAGGCGTGGCTAACATGTTTGAAGGCGGTAGGGGAAACGGAAAAGGCGAATTTGATTCGCCGACTGGAATTGCGGTTGATACCAGCGGAAATATTCTAGTCGCAGATACGAATAATGGGCGCATCGAGAAATTCTCGCCGACGGGCGCCTTTATCACAACGTTCGGAGCCAAAGGCACCGGCTACGGTCAATTAAGCGCGCCGAACGGGATCGCCGTTGATCGGAAGGGCAACATTTACGTGGCAGACGCTTCCAAGCACTGCGTGCAGAAACTCGCTTCGGACGGGACTCTCATCGCCGAATGGAAAGGCCCAGACCCCAGCTTCTATGGGCCGCGAAAAATTGCCATCGGGCCTGATGACTCGGTTTTTATCGTCGATCAAGGTCGCGCTCGAATCGTCAAACTCACTCCTGATGGACAGGTGCTCGCAACCTGGGGTACCAAAGGAAACGGCGCTGGTCAGTTTGACGACCATACCTCTGTCGCGGTGGATCTGAAGGCCAATAAGGTTTACGTGGCCGATCCACGTAACCAACGGATTCAGATTTTCGATTCCAATGGGAAGTTTCTGACTCAATGGTCAGTCCCCGAATGGGGACCGCCATATGGCTTCGAGGACTTAGCGATAGATACGGCCAGGAATCGCTTATACGCATCGAGCACCCACATGGACTCACTGCTTGTTTTTGATCTGAACGGAACCAGAATTGGCACCGTGATGCCTAAACCACCAGATAAACTCGAAGGGCCATCAGCCTTAGCATTGGCAAACCGGAAGCTCTATATGCTAAACATGGGAAATCGCGTAAGCGAAATCGATCTCTAGTCAAATAGCAGGTTGTCGCCTAGCCGGTATGAGGTTCGATTGATTCCTTTACCAAATATCGCGGCCGGCCTTTTACCTCTTCATAAATTCGGGCCAGATACTCGCCAATGATCCCAAGGCTAATCATGAGCAGGCTTCCAATGATCAACTCCAGGAGAATTACGGTGGCAAAGCCGCTGACTGCCTGGCCTGTCAGCTTCAGATATAACGTCTCCATGCCCAACAGGATTGATAAGCCAAAGAAAATCACGCCTGCAAAGGTAACCAAGTGCAGCGGAAACGATGAGAAGGCAGTTATTCCGATGAGAGCTAACTTTAGCCGTTTTAAAACAGACCAAGTCGATTGACCTGCCGAACGCGGGACTACTTCAAAGGGAATCTGCACGGTGTTAAAACCCATCCAGACAGTCATTCCTCGGAAAAAGACATTGCGTTCATTCATTTTTAACCAAGCATCAACGGCTTTGCGGTTCAAGAGTTTGAAATCCGAGGCGCCTTTAAAATGGAATCCAGATAGCTTGTTCAGGATGAAATAGAACAGCTGGGCGCCAACCTTGCTCGATAATGATTCGCGTCCGCGCCTGCGTTTAACCGCTTCGACAATATCGGCTTCAGAGCGTTGCCACGTGCGAACCATCTCTGAGATAAGCGACGGCGGGTGCTGCCCGTCGGCGTCCATCACAATTACCGCGTCGCCCCGGGCATGCTCTAGACCCGCGCACAAAGCCGATTCTTTGCCGAAGTTACGACTTAGCCGCAAAGCGCAGATCGCCTGCGAGCTTTTCGCCTCGCTTGTTATTATGTTCCAGGTGTCGTCGGGGGACCCATCGTCCACAAGCACCAGTTCATATGACAGGTTGCACTGGCTTAGACAGCTGCGCACGGCTGTTAAGAAGCTGGATAACTGCGCGCCTTCGCGAAAAACGGGGATGACAACTGAAAGCAACGGCTGGTTCATTTCGGTGCTAGCCATTGCTCACCCTTCCGTAAGCAGCAACAGTAGTGGCAGGCACCCATACGTTGAGGCGTCCCCCCCAAAGCGGAAGTTTGAAACCGAATTTGGCCGCGATCAAACCCAAGGGAAAAGCGTGCGGATAAGGAAGTCTATGAACGTCGTTTAGACCGGCTCGACGCATCAATGAACTTAACGTCCCGTAATCGAAGTAGAGGACATGTTCGGGAATCTTGAAAGAAGGCCAACATTCGCCCATAGCTTTTCTCAATACACCTCCAATATCGGGAGTAGCGAGAATAATGTGGCCCCCAGGTTTTGTGTGGCCGGCTAAGCTATTAACGAATGATAATGGCTCGTAAACATGCTCGATCAGTTGCGTCCCAATCACACAATCAAATTTTGCTTCAAATGGAACTTGCTCAATGCCTCCAACAAATACTTCGGCCCCCGTGGCGCGCGCGATCTCCGCACCCTCGGGCGAGAAATCCGTCCCAACGCGTCGTTCAAAGAACGAGCGTGCCTCATCAAGCAGGTAGCCGTAGCCGCAGCCGATCTCCAAAAGATCGCCACCGGTCAATCCGCGTTTGGCGAGATTATATAGCAGGCGTTTGAACGTTGCTCGCAGCGCGAATTCCTGAGCGGTGTAGCTGGTGTCCGCGTATCCGCATGCGCCGCCTTCATAGTATGATGATTCACGGTAAGCTTGCTGCATAGCGCTCTCGACAAGCCGCGGGTAAAGATAATGGAGTCCGCATTCCATGCAGCGCGCGATCCGATAGGGTTCGTGCAAACGAAACGGAAACTGACGCCGCTCGCTCTCGCATAACGGACAAGCTGGGGATTCCAGATTTGCTGACATTTTTGTGGTTGGTTCTTTCAACGCCGTTTGTCTCTTCAAACTATTCACACTCGACGGGTGCGGCGAGTCCGCATTTAAGCGGCCGCCGCAGTGCCGCTGGATCGCCTCGCCCATATGCGCCGAAGGGGTGTCAATCAAGCGACGCCCGTCCTGCTTGCTCCGGTCAACGGATTCGGACTTGCACGCCTCATCGGAAACGCCTATTAGCTTTACCCTCATGGTTCATCATGTCGTTCTCTATAAACTCAAACCCGAGGTCACCCCTGCTCGCGTGGAGGCGATGATGATGAATGCGCGCATGCAGCTTCTGAAAATTCCCGAGGTCATGAACATTAAATGTGGGAAGCGGATCGACCCCGAATTGCCGTGGCCGTTCTTCATTGCCATCGATTTTGAGTCGATGGACAAGTACGCAATCTTTCGCGAAGACCCAATTTTCGTGAAATTCATGGAGGAAGTGATCAAGCCAAACACGGAAGATTCCCTGGACCTGGACTTCGAGATGGATCCGGGCAAGGACGTTCGCTTTTCGTAGGACCTAGCGGTCACCGCGGCGCGCTCGGAGAGCACGCCCTATCATTGCTATTTTCGCTCGGAACGCGTAATCATCCGATTCGATGCGTCTCGGTTATCTTTATTCCCGGTATCCAGTACTTTCGCAGACGTTTTGCGACGCTGAGATGCTGGCGCTAGAACGGCTCGGTTTCGAACTCGAGATCGGCTCGGTGTATCCACCCCTTACCAGTCTTCGCCACGAGCATATAGCCTGTTTGCGGGCGCCTATTCACTACGCGCCGCCGCAGGAAATCTTAAAGATTTCAGAAAAGAATGCGAAAACCAACGGCAACTGGCCGCGCGAACTGGTTGAACGCCATGAGCGAAAATATGGCCCCGGTGTGAAGGCAGAGCAGCGCGCGCGTAATGCCCTTTACTTTGCCTACCATTTCAAGCGCCGCGGAGTCGATCATGTTCATGTTCACTTCGCGAACCGAGCGGCGCACACCGCGATGTTCTTGAAAGAGATTTCAGGAATTCCATTCAGTGTCACCGCGCACGGACAGGATTTCATGAAGGACCTCGGCAATGATGATTTGCTAAGGGAAATCTGCGCTGCCGCGGAGTTCGTTGCGGCCGAAACGGATTACAGTCGCGACTTGCTTCGCCAACGCTGTCCGGAGTCTGCTGCCAAAATTCACAGGGTTTATAACGGAATGGACCTGACGCGTTTTCCGGCGCCAAACGAAACGGCGCGCCCGGCAGTCGCGCGCTACCAAGTGCGCATCATCAGTATCGGCCGACTGGTTGCGTTTAAGGGATTTGAGTACCTCATTGACGCTTGCGCAGAGCTTGCGCGTCAGGGTCTTGAGTTCACCTGCGAAATCATTGGCGACGGTCCGTTACGCGGTGATTTCGAAGCAAAAATTAGAAAGCTGAACCTGTCGGACCGGGTTCACCTGCTCGGCTCATTGTCGCAGGCAGCGGTTCTGGAGAAACTCAGGTCTGCCGATATTTTTGCGCTCGCTTCGGTGACAGACGCCCAAGGGGCCAGTGATGTTTTTCCAACCGTAATCATCGAAGCGATGGCGGCTGCGCGTCCGGTTGTGTCCACGCGTTTGGCTGGGATTCCTGAATCCGTTGTTCATGGCGAAACGGGTTTGCTCGTTCCACCCGAGGATACAATGGCGTTGGCCGAAGCGCTGGGACGACTTATACAAGACGCCAAATTGCGATTGCATTATGGTCGCGCCGGGCGCGAGCGAATCCAACAACATTTCCGAATCGAGCACACTGTGGCGCCGCTCATCGAGCTTCTGCAGAAAACGCCGCGCGGTTCACAAGGAAAAGCGCCCTACAGGGGCGCAGCTACAGCAGAACCAGCGAGAACCGGCAATCAGATCGCATATCTGATCGATCGGTGGCCGGATAGAAGTTTGCCGCTCCTTGACCGCGAGCTTGAAGAGATGAAGCGGCGTAATTTGCCGATCGTGGCAATTGTGTGCGAATTGAATTCTCGAACGCGGTACACGCGAGCGAGGGAGAAAATAGCGCCGTCACTCGAATTTCTGCCAGACCCGATGGTGATCGAGGCCGAATGGCGGGCAAACCATGCACTCGCGCAAAAACTGGAAGAAGATCGCGCGCAGCAGAGCGTGAGGGCGCTAAGCGCCATCTTTTTGCGGCAGGCGCGTTTTGCCCTGGTGTTGACCAACCTCCTTCGAGAGAAAAACGTGTCGCATGTTCACGCAACGAGTTCCACTGCGCTCGTCTGCGCGCTCATCTTAAAAAAACTTCTCAATCTAACCGTTAGCGCCACGATTGAGGCGCGACCGGACTTACCGCGAGAGTGGATCCAGAACGCGTTGTCAGAGTGTGTAGGCGGTCGTTTGAGAGATCGGCAATTAGTCCGCGGCAATTCGTTTCTTGTTGATAAGACAACATTCCGTTCGGCTCCGCAGAAGGCGCTTGGACTGATCAGTCAAAGAAGTGGGATCGATTTGACTGCTGGGACGCGTTTCTGGCAGGAATGGGCGGAATTACTTATGCGCTGGAGCGGAAGCGATCGAAAATCGAAAATCGAAAATCGAAAATGAAAAAAGCCATTGTTCTCGCTGGGGGCGCCGGGACACGTCTTTTCCCGCTCACGAAGATTGTGTGCAAGCAACTTCTCCCGATCTACGACAAGCCAATGATCTGCTATCCGCTGGCTACACTCATGCTCGGCGGCCTGCGCGAGGTGCTGATCATTTCCACACCGAAGGATTTGCCGATGCTGCGCGATTACCTGAACGACGGCGCGCACCTTGGAATTCGGATTGAATACGCCGAGCAACCGAAGCCGGAAGGAATCGCGCAAGCTTTCCTGATCGGGGCAAAATTCATCGAGGGCTGCGGCGCGTCACTCATTTTGGGTGACAACATTTTCTATGGAAAACTCGACTTTTATCGGGACGCTTTGGCCATCAAGCGTGGCGCCTGCATTTTTGGATATCAGGTGCGCGACCCGGAACGATACGGCGTAGTCGAATTCGACGCTAATGGGAAGGCGATCAGCCTCGAGGAAAAACCGAAGCAACCGAAGAGTCACTTCGCAGTGCCGGGGCTTTATGTCTATGACGAGCGGGTGGTTGAGCTCTGTCGGACACTGCGTCCATCCGCGCGCGGCGAATTGGAGATCACCGATCTGAATTTGCTCTATCTCAAGGAGAACCTATTGAATGTGAAGTTGCTCAGCCGCGGCATGGCCTGGCTCGATACGGGCACGACAACAACTTTGCTCGAAGCGAGCAACTACATCGCCACAATCGAACACCGACAGGGGCTAAAGATCGCGTGCCTGGAAGAGGTGGCCCTTCGGGCTGGATTTATCACAGAGTCGCAACTCGCAACCGCCATCGATCGACTGCCGAAGGGAGAGTATCGAGATTATTTACGAATGGTTTGTGACGAAGGGCCAAGTGCGGGACCGGAACCAGTAGGCTAAAGGAACCTGTAGCCGAGGTCGTTGACCCCGCATTGCCGCAATCAACGCTTGCGACTACCGTTTACTTTGGTTGTTCGCGCAGCAGGTGACTTGTGTCCGCCACCAACTTCGTTATGGCGTCTGCTTCAGTGGCCTCGTAATAACCGCGGATCTGACCGTGCCGATCCACCAGTACCATCCGCGTGCTGTGCACGGGAATTCCCTGTTCTCCGCTGCCGTCGGAAACGGCGAGTTTGAAACCATCGTGCGAGAGCTTGTAGATCGCACTTTTGGGTCCCGTAAGAAAATCCCAACGCTCCGGATCTGCTTGTAATTTCTCTGCGTAACCACGCAGAACTTGCGGCGTATCTTTCTCCGGATCGACGCTAAATGAAACCAGATGCACACCGGTCTTTTCCAATGGCTTCTGCAGTTCGCTCATCCGGCTACTGATCATTGGACAAGGCCCCGGGCACGTGGTGTAGATGAAATCGGCGATCCAGATCTTGCCGGCTAATTGCGCAGAGCCAAACGACTGTCCGTTTTGATTAACCAGCTGAAAAGCAGGGACCGTTCCGAAGGAAGAAACAGTTCGTTGCCGAAGAGCTGCCACTTCGATGTGACGCAGCCAAAGTAACAGCAGCAATGTTACAATCGGAATCAGAATCAGGACTAGCTTCCAAGCAAGGCCGCCGCGTGCTGGGGCCTGATTTATTGTGGCGGAGGTTGTGTTCACGATTTTGTCAGAACAAGGGCAGCCAGCAACAGGGGAAGATAAATAATCGATGTGATAAACAATAAACGCGCAGCCTCTCTGGTGCGGACTTTCAAAAACCGCATGGCAACGGCAATAAACAAGCCGCCAAGCACCAGCTCGATCGCGAGATAAGCGGATGTGACGATTCCAACGAATGCAGGCAAGCCTCCCAAGATGAGGAGCAAAATACAGAAAAACACACTTTGGCTGGCGCTGCGTTCGCCGGTGAAGTCATCGCTTGAAATCATGCGAAAACCCGCTCGCGAGTAATCCTCGCGATACATCCACGCAATCGCGAAGAAATGCGGCAATTGCCATAGCAAAAGAATTGCGAAAAGGCTCCATGCGCCAGCGTCGAGCGCTCCGCGGGCCGCCGCCCAGCCAATCACTGGCGGGATCGCGCCCGGGATGGCACCAACAACCGTGTTCGCGGTGCTGGCTCGCTTCAACGGCGTATAACCGAAGATGTAGATTATGATCGTTATTGCAGCCAGTACCGCGCTCAGCGCGTTGCAAGCTAGCGCAAGATAGCCAATTCCAAAGAATGAGAGGACTAGACCGAGCGCGAGCGCTTCGGCTGGTCGCATTCGGCCCGCGGGCACCGGGCGCATTCTCGTCCGATTCATCAGCGCATCTGCTTTGCGTTCCCACCACTGATTGAGCGCGGCGGCACCGGCAGCTGCGGCTGCTGTTCCAAACACGACGCGAAACAAAGCGGCATAATCGACGGAGGGTCCCGATCCGACATAAAAACCGACCGCGGTAGTCAGTAACACAAGCGACGTCAACCGCGCTTTGACTAACTCGAAGAGATCAGCAATGAACCTTCTCCGCGCGAACGCCTGTTTCGCATTTTCGACTTCGAGCACAGCGGTTTTCATGCTGCGATAGGTTCACTGTGCGGCGCGCCCGGCGGTCGCGCCCTACCAAATTCTCTTTGCGAAATTCGCCAGCAAATGGCCGAGATACTCACGCCAAAAGATAGCATGATCGCCCCTACTGCGACATGCGCCGTGGCGATGTCAGCAGCTTTGTTGCTCCAAATTGTCCAAGCGCCCAGCGTCAGCTGAACGAGAAGAAATGCGATCCACCAGATCGACAATTTCTTGAGCGCGGGAGCCTGGCGCGCGTCTCTCCAAACGCGCGAACAAGATGCAATTACACCGACTGCAATCAGCAGCGCGACAAACCGATGTATCATTTGCAGCCAAATTTGAAAAGCGTCCACATCCGACAACCCACGCGCATCACGCCAGGCATTGATCTTTGCTAATGCTGTGGCGCTTGTATCTGGAATCCACGCGCCGTTCGCCGTGGGAAAATCGAGAATCGACAGATCGCGATGCTGATGGCGCATTGTCGCCCCCAGCGCAAGCTGCACATAAATCGCGAGTGTGATCCCAATCGCCAGGAATCGAATCGGCGCGAATTTTTTCGGACTGATATCAATTTCATTGAGAGATCGCCAAAAGCGTGTCGTTACAAGCGCAATCACCACGAGTAGTGCTAGAAACGCTTGGGCGACGCACGCATGAAAGATGCCGATCTGGTCCTTCAGCATCGTGACGCGCAGGCCTCCAAGAATTCCCTGCAAAATTACTCCGGCGAGCGCAATCAGGCCGAGATTGCGGACCCACCTGCGGCTTTCGCTGCGCCAAAGCCAGATCGCCAGAATGATCGTGAGAAACCCAACTGCTGAAGCAATCAGGCGATGTGTATGCTCAAACAAAATTCCGCCGACCCATTTTGAGACAGGAAACAGAAACATGTTGTAGCCGAACGTGGTCGGCCAATCCGGTACTGCGAGACCGACGTTCTTGCTGGTGACCATTCCGCCACTACAAATGAGGAGAAGTGCGGCTACGCAGATGAACCATGTGAAACGGTTCAGCCATTTATCGTAACGCCGGCCCGTGACCGCCGTGCTTGCAAGATTCCGTAAAGACACAGCACTCAACGATACGTCGAATGACGGACAAACGACAAATGCGGCGGTCATAGGCGCGCCGCTACAGTAAAGAGACTACCCCCCGGGAGTGGGCGATGCCGCAGGTGCAGACGGTTTGTTTTGAGGCTGCGGCGCACCTGGCGATGGCGAAGGAGCGGCGCTTTGCGCGCCGCCAGCGAGCTCGGCGCGTTCTTTCAGCCAGGCTTCGAAATCCTGTGGCGTATCCACTACGAGCGTGCCTTTCATTCCATAATGGCCCAGACCACACAGCTGCGCGCAAATCACCTCGTCGGTCCCGGTTTTGACGGGAGTGAACCAGACCGGAATCAGCGAACCGGGGATTGCATCGCCACCGATCCGCATACTTGGCAAAAAGAAATCGTGGATCACATCCTTTGAGGAAAGTTCAGCGACGACGGGCCGATTGACCGGAACATGAAGTTCTCCGGTCGTTACGATATCGTCCTTGCCGGCAGGATCGTTCGGATCGAGGCCAAGTGGATTTGAGTTGCTCTCAAAACTGATATTGCGCCGGCCAAATTGTCCATCCGGTCCGGGTAGGTGATAATTGAAGCTGAACTGCTGCGCGACTACGTGGACAAGTAGCGCTTCTTTACCCGGCGGAAACTGATTCACACGCTTCGCCCAAAGGGGAATCGCGAAACCGATCAGGAGCACCGCCTCGATCAAGACGACCGAAAATTCCAGATGCGTCGAGATGCCACTCCTCACACCCAGATGATCCGCTCCCGGCTGCCGGCGTTTCCGGAATCGGATCAGCACGTAAATAAAAAATGCGGACCATCCAACAAAAAGCGCTGCCATGAACCAGTGACAGAACTCGAGGATGTGATCGATTTGATATCCGTGCGAGGAAGCGTTCGGTGGCTGTCCCAGAAATTCGTTGATCAGCGCGAGGCTACTCATATTTGCTCAGATCTTCCTCGGTGATCTCCTGGTGCGGCTCGGCAGGCATGCGCCCATGCCGCCAAAGATGAAAACTGAATGCTCCGATCCCGCCCAGGACCGACAACACAGCACCAAAAAGAAACCAGATCGCGACCGCCATATGCTCGGTCGACTTTCCATCCTTCGCGCCATAGCAAAACGGACACGCCAACGCCTGCCCGACGGGCGAAAGAATAAACAGAAGCAAAGCAGACAAAATCTTCGTTTTCATGTGATGATCCGCAGCCGCTTCATTTTCCGATAAAACCAGATCCCATAAACGATCAGCGCAACTGCAGTGACAAACGATGCGATCGCGCCCGCAAGATAAATCGGCGCGCCTTCCACTAGATCGACCCAGACGCACCACAGTCCGACTCCGAGCGCAAGAAGCGTCGAAAAAACAATGAAAACAATATGGAAGCCTTTAAGGGACATTTAGCGAAAGATCGGGTAATCGTACCACGCAAATAACGTAAGCCAGAAGAGGGCTAACACAAAAAAGCCGGTAAAAATCAGAACGCGGTAAATCAACCGTTTTTCCGCCGCCAGATGCATGAAAACTGCGGCCACGGCTCCGGCCTTAATCGTGGCAACGAGCATGGCAATGGCTATGTTCGCCTTGTCGGTACCGAAATGGACGTACGACAGCGCAACCGTGATCGCGGTAAACGCGAGCAGAAGCGCGCCCACCATCAGATAACCTCTGACGTGCTTTTGTACGCCGTGCGCGTATTCCTCGTACTCCTTTGAGTCCTGCGAAATATCAGGTGGATTGTTCATGGCTTAGAGCAGATAAAAGAGCGGAAATACAAAAATCCAGACCAGATCGACAAAGTGCCAGAAAAGACCGCTCACCTCGACGCGATTCGCGAGATGTTCCGGGTTGCGCTGGTAAAGTTTTTTGCTCACCGGCAGCCACATGTAAATAAACACGAGCACTCCGCCCAGAACGTGCAGACCGTGTAGACCTGTAATGGTGAAATAACTGGCGAAATAGGCGCTGTGAGTCGGCAGAAACATTGTGGCACGCTGGACATCTTCCTTCTCGATCGTGGCGATTTTGTCAGTAACCGGCAGCGGGAAAAAGTGCGGCCGATCCATCTGAGGATTAGTCGGGTCGGCGTTCAGCGGATCAAGCGCGACCTCGTATTCCTTTGCGTTCTGGCCGTGCAAATGACCTGTGATCTCGAGCCGCGGCGGCAAACCATGTTCTGCAGCATACTCGTTGCCCAGGTATTTTTCGTACTTCCCGAATGCTTCTGGCTTAATGTAAGCGCCGAAGTGCTCAAACTTCTGCGGCCATTCATAAGCAAGTTTAACGGTCAAGAAGATCACGCCACAGGTGATCGTGGCCAGCATGTACCACCAGTAAGCGCGGTATCTTCTCATCTTCAGCGCGGCCCACGCCAGCACCACGGTGACCGATGATACGATAAGGATAGCCGTGTTCATGGTTCCCACGGGAACGTTGAGCAGCCCGTGCGGCCACATCCCCGGCGGGGAATCAATGCGCAAAAAAATGTAGGCGGAGAAAAGTCCGCCAAAGAGCATCACTTCCGATGCGAGAAAAAGCCAGATACCGATCTTGGCGTTCCAAAGACCGGTGTCAGGACGAGTTGAGACTGTGTACGGAATTTCCATTGCGTTGGGGCCTAGGCCGGAACTGGTTCGACCTGCGGTTTTCGTCGAGTGCGTTCCGTCAGCTCCACCGGTTCATTTTGCATGGTGAAATCGCGTTCGCGGCCGGGGAGACTGTATTCGTACGGGCCGCGATAGGCTACGGGGGTATGGACAAAATTTCCGTGTGGCGGCGGTGAGGGTGCAGTCCACTCCAGAGTTGTCGCTTCCCACGGATTGTCGTTCACCTTTTCGCCATGTTTGATGCTCCAGAAGAAATTAATAATGAATGGGATTTGGGCCAGCCCCATCGTCCAGGCTGCCCACGAGATCGGCTGGTTCCATTGAAAACCAGTCAATCCCCAAACGGTGTGCTCATTCGCGACGCCCCACCCCTGTCCGCCGTCGTACCAGCGCCGATGCATCCCGGCCATTCCCTGCAAAAACATCGGCAGAAAAATCGCGTTCATGCAAATCAGCGTGGGCCAGAAATGCACTCTGCCCCAGAACTCGCTCATCCTTCGCCCAGTCGCTTTCGGAAACCAATAATAGACGCCGGCGAAGAGTCCAAAGATCGTGCCCGGCGCAACGATGTAATGAAAGTGCGCAATCACATAATAGGTATCGTGCAAATAGAGATCGGCCGAATTAAATGCCAGCGGGATACCAGTAAGCCCGCCAATGCCAAACATTGGTAGGAACGCGATGGTGAAAAGCATCGGCACATTGAAGCGAATGGAGCCGCCCCAAAGCGAAATGAAAAACGCGCTTAGGATGATCACCGATGGAATGGAAATCAGCAGCGTGGTCGTTTGAAAAAATGCGCTGACCGCCGTGCCCATACCGGTGAGCCACATGTGATGGGCCCAGACGATGAACGACAAGAACCCGATCACCAACACCGAAAAAACCAGGGACTTGTATCCCCACAGCGGCTTGCGCGAATTATTTGCCAGAATCTCCGCAACAATGCCGAATGCAGGTAAGATCAGTACGTAAACCTCGGGGTGTCCAAGGAACCAGAACAAATGCTGCCACAAGAGCGGACTACCTCCGCCGCTGATCGACATTGGCACGCCATTCACAACCAAGCCGGTTGGCAGGAAAAAGCTGGTATGCGCAAGGCGATCCATCAATTGCATGATGATTGCCGCTTCGAGCGGCGGAAACGCCAGCAGCAACAAAAACGCGGTGACAAATTGCGCCCATACGAAAAACGGAAGGCGCATCCAGGTCAGCCCTTTGGCGCGCAATTGAATAATTGTGGTGATGAAATTGACGGCGCCAAGCAACGACGACGTGATCAGAAAAATAAATCCGATCAACCAGAGAGTCTGGCCGTTAAACACCGGATTATGTCCCGGACCGCTATCGGCAATTGCTGCCAGTGGCGTATAGGAAGTCCAGCCACTCTTCGCCGCGCCGCCAGGAACAAAGAAACTGATGAGCATGATCACGCCGCCCACGGCAAATGCCCAGAAACTCGCCGCGTTTACTTTCGGAAACGTCATGTCTGGCGCGCCGATTTGCAGCGGCACGACGAAATTGCCAAAAGCCGCGAATGCCAGGGGCACAACTCCGGCAAAAATCATGATTGTGCCGTGCATTGCGCCTAACGAATTGTAAAAATCAGGCGTCATTTTGCCGTCCGGCATCGAACCGGGACCGAAGATGTAGGGGAGAAATTTGCCGATCACGGGCAATGCCTGGCCGGGATAAGCCAATTGCCAGCGCATCAACATCATCAGGCAAAAGCCAAAGAACAGAAACACCAGCCCACAAAGACCGTACTGGATCCCGATCACCTTGTGGTCGGTGGAGAAAATGTATTTTCGCCAAAACCCGAGCTCGTGATGCTCGTGTTCGCCGTGGTGTGCGTGTGGGTCGTGATGCGTTTCGACAGAAGCAGAAGAATCCATTTCAGGAAAAAATTATCATTTCAATATCTAAAGGGAAGCGCTGTTTGCAAAGCCGAAAAACATTTTCGCGGACCGAAAACGGCACGCACCAGTCCTAGACACCGGTGTTCCACCATTTCGACAAGCTGGCTTTCGGAGTTTCCGGAATCGGGGCCTTATCATAATGCGAGATGTCGTTGAAGAGGGTCAATCGAGCGCGTGTAGGATCTCGAAAATCGACAATATTCAGCGCGGCCGGTTTTTGGTCGAGATTATCGCGGTATCGCCGGGGATCGAATCCGAGCAACGAGCTCAGTAAAAGCCGGATTGTCGCTTTGTGAGACACAATCAGAATGTTTTCGCCGGGATGCTTACGTACGAGATCGATCAATGCCGGCAAAGCGCGCGCGGTTACGGCCAACCCGCTCTCCCCGCCCACTGGGGCAAATGTGTACGGGTCCTTTTCCCACTCGGCCATTTCATTCGGAAATTTTTCTTCCACTTCGCGCCGCTTCATTCCTTCCCAGTGACCGTGCGAAATTTCCGGAACCCATCAGATGTTTGCACTTGGAGGTTGTGCGGCGCAGCGAGTATTCGCGCAGTTTCGACCGTCCGTCCGAGTGGAGACGCGTAAATGGCGGCAATTTTTTCGTCACTTAATCTCTCCGCAAGGCGTCTGGCTTGTTCGCGGCCTTCTTCGGACAACTCGACATCGGTCACACCCGCGAACCGATCTTCGGCGCTCAAAACTGTGGCGCCATGCCTTACCATGAAAACGCACGTCGCCGGTGCAGTCATGCGATTCCGTTGTCATGGTCCAAATCGCGGAAGAATGCAATCCCGCTTCCGTGGAAACACGGATATAAACGCGCTTGGGAACAAGATTATCGCAAGTAGTCGTTCGCCTCGACTAAAGCGAAACCCGGCGTGTTGCGAACCAGATGGCGCAGCCAGTAGGAATGGCCGGCACCGAACGTGACTAGGATGCGATCACCCGGCTTCGCGATCTGGGTGAGCTTTGCAAAGATCTTCGCGTTTCGCAGATACAAATAGCCGTTGAGATCGGCGCCGGGCTGAGTATGGCTGTCGCCCAGTGCCAACATAGCGTAATAAAAATTTCTATGATCGGCATCGATCCGATCCGGTTGATTTTGCCACAGTAGCATTTCGCGAACCGACTTCGTTTTTTGATCGGCCTCCATTTTGTTAATCATCATGGCCACTTCTGCGTTCAGGGTATCCAGCGTCGCAGTCTGGCCATGCGTCTTCGCGTAATTCTGCACTTTGTCGTATGGGAAATAATCGATCTTGTCGCTTTGCTCGTCGATTCCGTAAACCGACTTATGCCCAAGCTTACGCGCGAGGCGAAAGGCAATTTGCACGCGTTCGTCTGCATCTTTCGTCAGCGTTTCAGGCGTGAACCCATCGAATTTCTTCGTCGTCAGATCGTCGCGGTCCGAGATGGCTTCGACTGCAATCTTGTTCGGGTTGAATCGCGCTAAACGCGCGACGAGATCGACCAACTCAGCCTGTTTTGCTGGCGTCCGTACGTCGTCCGTCTTCACATTGTGTAAATCAAGCCCTGGGTTGCCAAAATGATACGTGCCCACGATTAGGACCTGCACGGGCTCGGTTTCCGCCGGGACTGAAATCATGCTAACAAGCGAACAAAGAATAAGGAGAGCAAGCACCTGTTTTAGTTTCATAGATAAAAGTGATTTCCGGATAGAAACTATCTGGGGATAAGAAGCGCTTGATACGCAATTTGGATTCAATTATTTGGAGTTGAAGTTCTCTGTCGAAGATCCCGTTGGGATGCCTTTTAGGCCCTGTTATGCGAGGTTTTCTCGGTGCAAACCGAATCCAAGTCGCGCTCCATTATTCACCTGGACATGGACTGCTTTTATGCCGCGATTGAGGTTCGGGACCGACCTTCATTGCGCGGCAGGGCTGTAGCAGTGGGAGGCGCACGCGATCGACGCGGCGTTTTGACAACCTGCAATTATGAAGCGCGCAAATTTGGAGTGCGTTCGGCGATGCCGACGTTCATGGCCCTGCAACGTTGCCCGAATCTGATCGTGCTACCGACGCGGTTCGACGTTTATCGGCGCGAAGCTGCAGCGATTCGCGCAATCCTGTATCGGTTCACGTCCCTGATCGAGCCATTGTCGCTCGATGAAGCTTATCTCGATGTTAGCGCTCATCCCGGAGCACCCGGACCACTCGCACAGGTGATCCGCGGGACAATCCTTCGAGAAACAAAGCTTACTTCATCAGCTGGAATTGGTCCGAACAAATTGATCGCGAAAATCGCCAGCGAAATGAATAAACCAAACGGCCAATTCGAAGTGAAACCGGGAGAAGTGCCGGGCTTCATGCAGGATCTGCCGGTGCGCAAGATCTGGGGAATCGGCCAGAAGACCGAGCGAAAACTGGAAGAACTCGGTGTAAGAACATGCCGCGATTTACAGCGCTTCTCGCGTCCCGAGCTTGTCAATCTTTTCGGCAAATTCGGCCTGGATCTCTATGATCTTTGCCGCGGCATCGACGATCGGCCGGTCGAACCGGATCGCCCACGCAAATCGCTAAGCACCGAGGAAACGTTCGCTGTCGATCTGACCACGCTCGAGCAGTGCGAAGAAAAGCTTGAAGAGCTCTTTCAGGATTTGATGGCCGATCTGGCGCAAAAAGAATCAACCCGCGAGATCACAAAAATATTCGTAAAGCTAAAGTTCAGCGATTTCACGCGGACTACTGCCGAGCGCGCCGGCCTTCCGCCGACGTTACCAGACTTCCGGGCTCTCCTCGAAGAAGCGTTTGGTCGTACCGGAAAACCGGTGCGTCTCATCGGCGCTGGTGTCCGCTTCGCCGAAACGACACCGGAAAACGCACAACTGGATCTGCTCTAGGGCGCGATTGCCAGGCGCGCCGAATTGCCACTCGCTCGCGCCAAGCTGCGGGCTAACATTTGTCTTCGACGAATGACTTCCGCGCAGGAAAGGAAAATCAAGCAAACCGGTTGTGATGTTCGCTTTGATAACCTAACGCGACAGCTGTACGCGACTGATGCTTCGATTTATCAGATCGAGCCGATCGGGGTGGCGTTTCCGAAAGACGCACAGCAAGCGAGCGCAGTCATTCGCGCAGCCTCTGATTCGGGCGTTTCAGTCACTCCGCGTGGGGCCGGCACAAGTCTGGTGGGGAATGCGATTGGCGAGGGTTTGATTGTCGAGTTCTCACGGCACAACCGGCAGATTACTGACCTTGATCTCGAAAAACGCAACGTACATGTCGGGTCAGGCGTTGTTCTCGACCAGCTTAACGATTTTCTAAGGCCTCATGGATTCTGTTTCGGTCCGGACGTAGCAACGAGCTCACGAGCGACGCTTGGCGGAATGATCGCGAACAATTCCTCCGGCGCGCGTTGCCCAATTTACGGGACAACCGCCGCTCACGTGGTCTCCCTGGAAGTCGTGATGGCCGATGGTCGCATCGAAAAGATCGGCCCAATGCACCAATCGTTGTGCGCGGAGCGAGCTGAAATCGAAAGTCTCATTCGTGCACGAAGCGCAGAGATGGCTGATCGCTGGCCACCGGGCCTGATAAAACGCTGGCCCGGTTACGGCATCGAACGGTTCCTTACTGCGCCCAACGACCTCACGAATATTTTCGCGGGGAGCGAAGGAACGCTCGCTGCGATTTTCTCCGCCGAACTCAAAATTTCGCAGCTGCCGAATGAGAAAGGCCTGGGCCTGATCTTCTTTTCCTCGGTGGATGAAGCGATGCAGGCCACGGTTGAGCTTCTCGATCTCAAACCGGCCGCTATTGAGCACATCGATCGCCCTTTGTTCGATCAAACCAAAGACCAGCTCCATTTTCAGGCAGCGCGCGATTTGCTCGAGCTCGACGCGCGGCCTTGCGAATCAATTTTGATCGTTGAGTTCTATGATGACGTCGCGGAACGATTGTCGATTTTACAATCGAGAAAAGTCGGCCTGCACACCAAAATTCTAACCAAGCCTGCGCAAATGAATCTGGTCTGGTCGGTGCGCAAATCCGGCCTCTCACTTTTGACCGGCTGCATCGGGCCTGCAAAGCCGGTCGCGTTTATTGAAGATGCTGCCGTTCGTCCGGCGCAACTGCCCGAATACGTACGCGGATTGCGATCGATCATGGAACCGCTCGGGCTGGAGGCGAGTTACTACGGTCACGCTGCCAGCGGACTTTTGCATGTCCGGCCCGTGCTCGATCTGCACAATGCAAACGACCTGAAAAAGTTTCGACAAGTCGCGGATCAAACCTCTGCACTGGTGCGCCAGTTCAAAGGCTCGCTTTCCGCTGAGCATGGTGTTGGCATCGCGCGCACCGAATATATGCAGGAACAACTCGGAGACGAGCTGCTCGGAGTAATGCGTGAGATCAAGCGAACGTTCGATCCAAAAAATATTTTCAATCCGGGAAAAATTTTTGAATGTAGCCACGGCGCTGCGTCGCCGTCTATGGGATCGCGCGACGAGCGCCTCGACACAGCGAGGCTGCTACAGCCAAACAGAATCGACAATTATTTGCGCGAAAACTTCACGCGACCGCTGCAGCTTCCATTCGAGCCGGTGCTGAACTTCGGATTTAAAGACCGTTCGTTCATCGGCAACCTGGAACAATGCAACGGCTGCGGCGGCTGCCTTAAAGGAACTGGCATCATGTGTCCAACGTTTATGGCCACCCACGAGGAAGTCATGTCCACGCGGGGCCGCGCCAACATGATCCGCGCGGCGCTGGAACTGCGAGTCAATGGACGCGATCCATTGCGTTCGACGGAATTGGACGCCGCACTGAGCAATTGTCTCTCGTGCAAAGGATGCACGCCCGAATGCCCGTCCAACGTAAATCTCGCGTTGCTCAAGGCCGAATTGATACATGCGCGATATCAGCGCGACGGTTGGCCGTTGCGCGAGCGACTTTTCAGCAACGTCGATTTGTTAGGCAAAATCGGCTGCGCGATGCCGGCGTTCACAAACCGCGTTCTCAATTACAGGCCAGTCCGTGTCGCGATGGAAAAAATGATTGGACTCTCGGCCAAGCGCTCGCTTCCTCATTACACAAACGAGCGATTCGATCTGTGGTTTGCGAAACACTGTAGCGGCGGTCTGCGACCGCCGCTACAGAAGCGCGGCAAGCTGATTCTTTGGGACGACACGTTTGTACGTTACCACGAACCACACATTGGAATTGCCGCAGTCAAAGTGCTGGAGGCGCTCGGGTTTGAAGTTTCGCTCGTAGAAAACCGGCACTGCTGCGGACGCCCGGCGTTTAGTCAGGGAAATCTCGACGCCGCGGTGAAAGTCGGAAAAGACAATGTGGAGCTTCTCTCATCACTCCATAATGCCGGTCCAGCACGGACCTCCAATGCTCCAATCCTTTTCCTCGAGCCATCGTGCTGGTCGATGTTCGTGGAAGACTATCGCGAACTAAGGATCGAGAACGCGGAGAGGATAGCGACCCGTTGTTTTTTGTTCGAAAAATTTGTGGATGATTTGCTCGAACAGCAACCGGGCGCGCTGCAATTCCAACATTCATCCCCCGCCGGCGAAGGGCTACGGCGTGACAGGGACACGACGATCGCAATTCATCCGCATTGTCACGCTAAATCGATCATGAATCCCGAATTCATGCGAAGACTCGCCGAACGTTTGCCCGGGAGAAAAGCGACGGTACTCGATACCGCATGCTGTGGAATGGCAGGCGCGTTCGGAGCGCTCGCTGAGAAATATGACCTGTCGATCCAAGTCGCCCAGAATTTGATCGACAAGCTCGAGAACCAAGGCCGCGAGATACAGATCATCGCCTCTGGGACAAGTTGCCGGCATCAGATCAGCGATCTCACAAATATCCGGGCAAAGCATATGGCCGAATTACTCGCCGAAGCTCTTCCGTAGCCGTCGTGAGTCAGCTGCAAGGTGCCAAAAGCGTTTCTGTTATTGACTATAGAAAGCCACATTCTAGCCTCGCCGCCATGAACCCAGTCGTTGCATCTGATAAACTTAAGCGCACTGAAGTCTGGGCCGAGGACGACGAGTCAGTCCATTGGGCTGGTGCGTTCGCAGTGTATGGTGGCCACGGCACGACCGCATCTTCGACGATCGTTTATGAGATCGAGCCCGGGAAACGTCTCGGTTGGCATACCGACGCCACCGAGGAGACGCAGTACATTATCGCCGGAACCGGGGAATTACACATGGAAGGCGGCAGCACCTACCGTGTCGGCCCGGGGAGCGTCTTTGCTATTCCAACGCCAGTAAAACACGACCTCGTTAATGTCGGTAAGGAAACATTGCGCGCCGTGGCTTTCTTCGCCGCTGCGATGTTCACCCAAAACTTCGACAACGTGATGATGCCGCCGAAGAGCCACATACTCGGCACTCCGAACCGAGAAGGCTAGCCTCTTACTAAACGCGACTGGGAAGGCCAATACCCGGGACGCCCACACTCGCGAGCCAAATTGCACGTTACCCTTTCGGCTTTGGTGGTTCGCCGGGCTTTGCGGCTTCGCCTGGTTTGGGAGGCGCACCACCCGGTGCGCCGCCGGGAAGATCTTCCTCAGGGGCCGCAAGTATCTCTGGTTCGGTAAACGAATTGGGATGATTCGCGAGCTCCTTCCGCAACGCGGCAATCTGCTCAGCTGTCACCGGGCTGGCGTTGTTCCCCCACTCGCTTCGCTCGTATGTGAGAACATCGGCGATTTTTTGGTCGGTCAGCGTTTTGTCCCATGGTTGCATGACCGCTGCGCCGAATTTCTGGCCCTTAACAGTGACCGGGCCTGTTAAACCTTTCAGAACAATCATCGCCGGGCGCCGTGAACCTCCGGTCGTGAATTCCGAACCGGCCAATGGTGGATACTGCCCCGCCACTCCGAG
>JBKPLX010000258.1:0-6386 GCA_046731855.1 Verrucomicrobiota bacterium
CAATCAACGATCGCCCATCGAACAGAGCGGCCGTACCGCTGCAAAAGACGTCGTAAGTAAGATTCTGGACGCTGATGCTGCTCTCATCAGTGCCACTTGGATCCCACACTGCCGCGCGATAGCTCTCCGCACCTTCTGAGTTGTTTCTTGCGTCATTCTCCGATCCAGCCACAACCAGCACCTTGCCATTAGGCAGCAAATTGGCCGAGATTGGATTGATCGGCATTTGATAGGGGAGCACGGTCCATGTCCCAGTGCTATGTGGGACATTGGTGGGACACTGAGCGAGGGCGCTTAAATGAGTAAGCACAGCCACACCGGCTGAAACGAGGAACATTAAAGAGCAGCGAATCGCTGCCACGACGGGTATATTCATAGTAATCTCCGCTTCTTGCTATTCGATGCGAGAGATTACTAAGCAGAGGCCACCTGACTTACCGTTGAGAAGGCCTAATAGTCCGCAGACATCATTGGCAGCATCCTAACGGAATGCCTGAATTTTAGCAAGAACGAATTTTTGAAGACTGAACTCGCACTCGCGCATTACGCGCGCGGCGACCGGCCTGCGGCCGACGCAGCTTTAACTGAGTTGATTGCCAAAGACAGAGATGTCATTTCGTACCAGGTTGCTGAGGTCTATGCGTGGCGAGGCGAAACGGACAAGGCTTTTGAGTGGCTACAAGTCGCCCTGGACAACCATGATACCGGCTTACTAAGCCTCATGATCGATCCGTTAGTGCGAGGCTTGCGTCACGACGCCCGCTACAACGACGTCCTCACGAAAATTGGCTTGCCGGCGCGGTTATGAATGCGGCGACGGGTGCAACCTCAATGTGGGCCCCTCCACATCTGGACAATCATTGGGGCTGGCGTTTACGTGTTTCGAAGTCGTGAGAAGCTGTTTGGTTATCTGGGGAGCGAAGGGGACACTTATGCCTCGGCAAACCTTCGCCTGGCAATGGTCGTTATAATTTGGGTTCACTCAGTCATCCTGACCGCGATCATGATCTTTGAGGTGTAAACTCGTGTTTGTCTTCGCTTGGTCGGACCTCGTAAACGTGCGTCGCCTTCATTCGTCGAGCCGTTGCGAGCCGCCGTATTGAATATCGGGTCGGGGCTTGTGATCTTCATGAAACAGAACGTCATCCAGCTGCCGCATATCAACCATTTCGCCACACTGCTGGCAGCGATAGAAGTGCTGTCTCTCTTGCTCGCTCAGCTTGTTAAAGTCATCCATATTCATTTCTCGAAAGGCTTGTCACTTAGCGGCAATTTGTCTTGACACGTTAACGCGTTCTTTTCAAAACTCGTCGTTGTTAAACGGAGCTAGGACAGGCGGCTGACTTTCCCCGCTAGGTTTTCCGTCTGCTTCCGGCCCGCAATTCGAGAAAGCAACTATGAAAATAAAAAATATCTCCTCACCACTTCGTTACGCCGTAGTTATGGCAGTCGCGCTCGCTTCGTCCCACGCGGTTAGTCAAACACCTACACCTACGTGCTATCCTTCGGGGACCCCCACGAGGACCGACGGCTGGCCGGGTTATGACGGTACCCTGCTCACGACCGACTCCTACTTCAAGGTTCCACTCCTGCCCCGAAGCCGGTGCTCGTCTTCCGCGGGTGCAACGCAAGGTGTGTAGTCGGGCGAGGGCTCCAGACCCACTGGCCGGCCACCGCGGCGTACCACCTGCTCGCCCAGGATATCCGCGGAGATTGTCTGGGAGGGGCGTTCAAAGGAGATTTGCTCTACAAATTTGACCAAGATGACGGCCACGCCTTCCTCGAGAACATCGATGCGCAGCAGTGGTCTCAAGGGCTCAATGGGCACATCGCGATGGAGGGCTGGAGCAACGGCGGGATCTGCGCCTACCTCGCGGCGCAAGCCTTCGTCACCGTGGCAAGACTCATCAAGAAATGCAGCCCGCTCCTCGGCCGCACGTTCGACAGCTGACTGAAAAAGATCGTTGACCTGTTTCCAGCGCTCAGCCTTCATCAGCTATCTTCCTCGCTTAGCGCTCGGTAAAGCCAGACCTTAGCCATGGTCCACTCGCGCTCCACCGTTCGCGGAGAGAGTTTCAGGAATTCAGCCGTCTCTTCGACAATCACGACGCCGTAAACTCTAACACGGTTTAGAGGATTATTACAGAACGGCGCGAGGCGGCTTGAAAAAAATCCGCCAGTCGTGGCGGGTTCCAGCCGGGATTTCCGCTTTAGCAGATAGGACCGGCTCGAAAACACGCGCCGGATAAACCAAAACGAAACCAAAACCTCAACATCAAGTAAAACCTATGAAAAAAACAACCGCTTCTCAATCAGCATTCTTTAATCCACGTATCGTACTTGGTTTTGTGCTTTGCTTACTCTCCGTCCTTCTGGGGCTGCTCGGGTTTAGTGTTAACTCAACTTCGTCCGCGTTGGCCGCAGCGCCAGATCAAGCAGATAGCCAGCCGATCGTCGGTGCCTCATATAAGAATGACGTCTCCCCGGCGCTCCACGATGTGGCGCAGGGATGGCCCCTCCAATTCAAGCCACAACACGAGGCCGCTGAGAACCCGAAGATCCCCAATAACCACCAGGATAGCCCTGACACGGTGGTCCAAGATAAATTCGTCTCGGCGCTAGCTCTCCTGGCACCCCTTATACCTAGCCCCATTCTTAACTTCGACGGCATTCGCTTTCCCGGCGTTGGATGTAATTGCGCCCCGCCTGATACCAATGGGTCGGTGGGAACAACGCAGTTTGTTCAGATGGTAAATGAAGGTTATCAGGTCTTTGATAAGGCCACTGGAAATTCAATCTTGGGCCCAAATAGCATCGAGTCACTCTGGAGTGGCTTCGGCGGCGCCTGCGAGAACTTCGGCTCCGGCGACCCAACGGTGGTCTTTGACAAGGCCGCCAGGCGTTGGGTCATCACCGAATTCGCGAGTAGGAATGGCAACATCCCGATCACTGACTATTGCATCGCGGTCTCCACTACTGACGATGCCACCGGCACATACAATCGTTATGGCTTTCACCTCAGCAACAACTTCATCGACTATCCGAAGCTTGGTGTTTGGACCGACGCCTATTATCTGAGCGTTAACCTATTCAACTCATCCGGCACGGCATTTCTTGGTCCGCAGCCTTACGCCTTCGACCGCGCGAAAATGATAGCTGGCATGCCGGCTACCTTTATTAAGTTTCCACCATTGGGCTCCAATCACGCTCCATTTTTGCCTTCCGACCTGGACGGTAACATCCAGCCGCCGCCCGGTGCGCCGAACACGTACGTGGAATGGCCTGCAAGCGGTTTTTACAACGTATACCACTTCCATGTAGACTTTGTCACGCCAACAGGCTCGACCTTTACTCTCTTCGCAAGCCCACCCGCTGCTCCCTTTACGCAGCTTTGCCCCACCACTCGTGCTTGCGTGCCTCAGTTGGGGGCAGGCGGATCCAGCAGCTTGGATGGGATTGGTGATCGCCTAATGTATCGACTCGCTTACCGACGTTTCGGGGATGGACACGAATCGTTGGTTGGAAATTATACCGTGAAATCGAACAATGTGGCGGCCGTCCGCTGGTTCGAACTGCGCCGTGTGACGGCCGGACCAGTAAGAGTCTTTCAGGAGAACACCTACCAGCCTAACGCAACCTGGCGTTGGATGGGCAGTGCGGCGATGGATAAGTTCGGCAATCTCGTCATCGGCTTTAGCGCCTCAAGCCCTACCATCCACCCGCAGATTCGCTACGCCGGGCGACTGGCGACCGATCCACTAAACACTCTGGCTCAGGGTGAAGCCCATCTCTTTAATGGCGCAGGTAGCCAACTCGACACTGGTAACCGTTGGGGCGATTACAGCTCAATGGCCATCGATCCAGTGGACGACCGCACCTTCTGGTACACCACCGAATACTATAATACAAACAGCAGTTTCAACTGGCGCACGCGGATCGGCAATTTTCACTTCTAGTAATTCGCAGAAGTATCGCCATTTGGGAGTCGTCCAACCCGACTTCCTAATGGCCCGGCCTAACGGGCATTTAGGTTTCAGCCAATCGGGCGATCTTAGAGAGTTCGTGTAGCATAAGCCAGGGATCGGTCCAAGTTAAGGGGCCGAGAACTAAAGCATTAGATGGCGGTGGGTTTGTGCCGTCCGTGGCTTGCGAAGCTCATGAGATCATCTGCTGCTTGTTGGGCATCTCTACTTATCATGCTTATCGCATGCCCGTATCGCAGTTCCACTGAACCTTTTTGATCTGGCCAGCAGCCACATCCACCTCGAAGGGGCCATAGCTCCCGACTCGACCTTCCCGATCCTTCCTGGAAATGGTGTAGTGACCTGCGGCCAAAGAACGTCGCCGTCTTCTTCCGCTCTTAGATCAACTACACGGACCCGGCAGCCGGTGACGATGATGACCCTTCGGACGCTTGGAAAAAGTCTGGATCTTTTTCGGCAACTTCGTGCCGAAAAAACCGGAGAATGAACGTGAAGGCATTTCCCCAAATTACAACAATCCCCATAAAGGTTTTGCCCTTCCCGGAGCCAAGCGATTCTTGAGTGGGTCGCTTGGTTTCCTTTTTTCCTTTGCAGAAAATGAGCGCACAGCTTGAAACGAGCAAACCTGCGCCGCAAGTCGTCAACAATCGCTAAGGCCACAAACCGTGATCGCTACGGCTCTTTAAAATCGACTTTGTGCTCGTGTATTTCAATCAGCTTGCCAGCCGCGTTTTTGTTGGAACTTTGCCAATCAGTTCCCGTAGATACACCCAAGGATCTGAAGACTTCGTCGCAACAGAAGCAGGCGCAGCGGCAGCTCGCCATCTGCAAACGCATCGAGCAGTTGGGCGGTGAACTGCCGATGAACTGGCTCGACTGCGAGCTGATTTATCTCGAACGCTTTGCGCAGAAGCTGCAGCGCAACCTTGATCGACAAGTGATCGGCTTCTAATTGCGTCTGGATCGCTCCAAGCTGGCACTCATCTAGCGAGAAATAGATAAGCCACGGCAGGGTGTCGAGCCAAGCACTCTGAACTTGTATCGCAATGGGGCCATTGGCTTCATCGATTGGTTAGGCTGCGGAGCCTCTTCGCCGATACCGACCGAGAAGCAACTCCGGAATGCAACAAAGGCCCAAGGCACCAATGATTGTTCCGACGCCGATCCACTTCCACCCGGACGATGGGCTCAGCTCTTTTCGGGCGACACAACTTCTCTAACGGTTTGGACCTGCTCCTTGATTTCGTTAACTTGCGGATGCACGTCCTTAATCAAATCGTGCTCAGACTGAGAAAGCTTTTCAATGCGCTTTGTCATTTCGTGCAGCTCTTTCAACATCGCATCCTGACGGTATGAGATGCGATGCATCCACCAGAAGCATATGACCCAGCAGGCTGTGCCGATGCAGGCTAGCGCGAACGCCATTACTTCGAAATTTTCCATGGAAAATTGCATCAGGAGGATTGCGAAATCATTTTTACATTTTCCCGAGAGGTTCGTCCTTGACGCTCCTTTGGTTTTCGAAGCACTTCGTCGAAAAAGCGAATCGAGGTTCGTGATTTCAGTCAAGGTTCGCTGGCGGGCGCTTCGCAGTTCAGGAAGCAGGCGAAACTCGGGACGCACCTAAGCAGAAATTAAACTGTGTCGCCATGATCGCCCTGGCCCTTTCGCACTTTGGTCTTAGCCTGCCGTCGCCGGTCGGAGGCAAGCGAACGGCCAACGCTTACCTCTTTCTTGAATTGACCCTTTGGATTCCGGCGGACATAGCGTTTTGATCCCTTTGGTGCGATTAGCTCGCGTTTACTCATTCTGGATTTTGTCTTTCTTGCCATAATTCCCTTTTCCTTGAGATAAGCATCGCACCAGGTGCTCGTGACGGTTTTGGAGAAACTTAACTTGAGTGACTCAGTAAAGGCGCGGATATCGCTTCGCATCCGTTACTAGAATTGATGCAAAAAGTCCCAGCGCCTCTACGCTTCATCTCTCCGATGGAGTGCTTGGAAGTAGATCAGATTCCGGAGGGCGAACTCTGGCAGTACGAACTCAAGCTAGATGGATATCGTACATTGCCGTTAAACAGAATGGCGACGTTCGGTTATTTTCTCGAAATGGAAATTCTTTCGATTCAAAATTCCCATCAATCGCGCAGGCACTCGAAACGATACGAGTAAAACGTTTTATCCTGGACGGCGAGATTGTAGCGCTGGATGAACGCGGCCCGGACTTCGTAAACGCGCATGGAACACAAGGCGCGGTCTAATGAAGAACCTTGATCCCACTGACAGGGTGAATTTCTTCGCACGTCAAGCGCCAGATTCGTGTGCCACGCGGGTTCGTATTCGCCGCGTTGGCTTCGTGCATTGAATCGTAAAACAGCCATCCGGTGACCATCACGCGCTTGTG
>JBKPLX010000259.1:0-12036 GCA_046731855.1 Verrucomicrobiota bacterium
CTTCCGCCCAGTTCTGCTAGTATTGGTAGTATCATATTTTTCTTAGTTGGTTTTGCGATCTCGTCACGAGATCGTCGAAAAATCAGAGTGCGTGCTCCGGTCCCCCCTGATGTTCTGCAATCAACATTGTGAAAAACGCAGTGAGCAGCATGAAAACGAGCGCCTGCACAAATCCCACAAGCACTTCGAGAAAATAAAACGGAATGGGCAGGATCGGCGATAGCCACGGAATCATCGTGGACATTGCTTCGAGAATGCTTTCGCCTGCATAAATATTTCCAAACAATCGAAAACTGAGCGCAATCGGTCGAAATATGATGGAGATCACTTCGAGCCAGCCGACGGCGAAGAAAATGACAATCATGAGGATCTTCACTACTCCGGTCGTCTCCCCTTTTGGGCCAAACAATTCTTTCAAGAATCCTCCCACGCCGTTGGCTTGAATCGCCCAGACAAACCACATCACGAAGAATATGGCCGACATCGCGGTAGTCATGTTCAGATCCGCGTTGCCACCGCGTAGCAACGGCCGATCGACATGGAAATTTCCCAAACCGTCGTAGTGACCCCAGCCGATTGTTCCGATTCCCGGAATAAGTCCGAACCAGTTCACGAACAGAATAAAAATGAAAATCGTGGCAAAAAACCAAAATCCTTTGGCCACTAACTCACGGCCGATGATGTTTTCCAAAAAATTGTGCAAACCCTCAACTAACCACTCCCAAAAATTTTGAATCCCACTGGGGATGGCCTTAACCCGCCGGGTCGCGATTTGCGAAAAAATGATGATGCCGGCGGCGACGATCCAGGTGAACAGCATCGAGTTTGTGATTCCGAAGCCGCCGAACTGGACAAGCATCTCCGGTTTCAACGAGACACCCTCGTGCTCGGGCTGGGTGGATGCGGTCTCGGCAGCGAGAGTTGACGTTGCGAGCACAAACCCGCAAAGCAACATCACCACTGCCAAAAGAAAACAACGATTGCGCATTTTATAACACAGCTGTAGCTGGCATCGGTGACGCCGGCCTGCCGAGGTCATCCGTTTTCGTCCCGCGCTTGCCCGGCTACAGCGAACAAGCCGACCCCGGCTACAACTTGAACGCGAATACCAAAGCGCGTTTTGCCCGAATGACAAACAAAATTCTTGAACCTTATTTCGCCGCGAGCCGCTCGGCGAACTGAGGAGCGAGTCGAGTCACTCGCTTGGATCTCACCGGTTCCGAGGCGCCATTCAAGGCAATCGCTTCTTCGTAGAACGATTCCAACTGGTCGATTTGAGCGCCCTGCTCGAATCGTTCAGCCACAGTGGCGTGTGCACGGGCTCCCATTTGCGTTAACAGATCCGGCGAACGCGTGATTAGCTGGATGGCGTTGGCCAAGCCAACGTGATCTTCCTCAGCCACAAGAAATCCAGTGCGCCCATGCTCGACCGCTTCCGGTATCCCACCATGACGCGTCGCAACTACTGGCAACCCGGTCGCCATCGCTTCCAGAACCGAGTTCGGCACACCTTCCTGGTCTTGATTCGCGGATATTTCACTGGGGTGCAAAAACACATGCGAACTAGCATAAAGCTCAAGCAGTTTTCGTTGCGACAGAAATCCAACGAAATGCACGTCTCTAAGAATCCCTAATCCGTCGGCAAGCATCTCCAGTTCTGGTTGGAGAGGTCCTTTGCCAGCTATGAAAAATTCCGCTTTGGGATTGTCTTTCTTAAAAATCGCAAACGCTCGCAAGCTCGTCGCTATGCCTTTTTTTGGAATCAACCGGCACGCTTGCACAACTCTCCATTTTCCTTCGCGCGGCGGTTGTCTATCAACGAATGGAAATTCATTCAGTGGGATACCAGTGCGATTGATCCGCAGCTTTTCAGGTGGGCAACCCAAGTGGATCAAGCGATCGACCAGGGATTGAGAACGCGCAAACACGAGCGGGACTGCATCGAAAAGACGGCGTAACTTCGCCGGGTAATCTTTGACGTCCTGCTTGTGAGCAACATCAGCGCCATGAAAAGACACCACGCACGGTTTGTCCCACTGCTCGATAAAAGGGAGCAGATGCACGCCGGTGTGACCAAAATAAATATGCATCAAGTCGGCGCGATGGCGCTCTAACAATGAATCGAGTGTTTGATATTCGCCCCGATAGACGATGGGCGGACGTCGCTCCACGAATTTCAGCCAGCCATGCACCAGCAGGTTTGTGCGCCGCTTTGGAATAACTTCTACGTCGGCAAACGGAAATCGCTCTGCGTTCTGGACTTCTTTCGTGACTACGAAGGTATCTACCCCGCGCAGCGCTTTTACCTGCCGATAAATGTGCAACATCTCCGACTTCAGAAAGCTGGAGCAATAACTCGCGACAACCCGCTTGCCCATAATCGTCGGCAGTCTCGTTAGAGATTCCGGGCTTGTCCACCCTTAATTGCCGGGGAAACGATACCTTGGTCACGCGTCATTCTCTCGGCCAACGCTTCAGTTAAGGTATCAATCCCCTCGCCTTTCGCTGCCGAGATAGGAAGAATGGTGATCCTGGGATATCTCTTTCTCAGCGCTCCGAGATTCTCCCTGGCATTCGGCAAATCCATTTTATTCGCGACGACCAGCCACGGGCGCGATGAAAGTGTCGGATCGTACAAATCAATTTCCCGCCGAAGATTCTGTAAGTCCTCCAGCGGGCTGCGTCCTTCGCTCCCTGCAACATCGATCACAAATATCAAAATGGGGCAGCGTGTGATGTGACGCAAAAATTCGTGACCGAGGCCAAGTCCACGATGTGCTCCTTCGATCAAACCGGGAATGTCTGCGATCGTGGCATGACGATACCCGGGCAACTCCATCACACCGACAACCGGATGCAATGTCGTGAACGGATATGGCGCGACCTTTGGACGGGCAGCTGAAAGCTTCCGCAGTAATGTCGATTTACCTGCATTGGGGTAACCAACCAATCCAGCGTCTGCAATCGTTCGCAGCTCCAGTAGAAAATGTCCGTGCTCGCCCTCTTCACCGTCGGTGTATTGCCGCGGCGCGCGATTACGCGAGCTCTTGAAATGCACGTTGCCTTTTCCTCCTTTTCCGCCGCGGCAAAGCACGAATTCCTGCTCGTCTCGCACAAGATCGACAAGAGGATCCACTGCGGATTGCGGATTGCGGACTCCAGTTCGATCTGCGTTGGCTGTCGGAGGTTGGGCGTCCGGCGTTGGGCGTTGGCTCTCCTCAGCGAGCCAAACGATTGTCCCAACTGGAACGTTCACGACCTTGTTCGCGCCCGCCCGCCCCGCCTTTTTCTTCCCTTTGCCGTGGGTACCGCTTTTCGCTTTGATAATGGGCTCATAAAAAAAGTTAGCCAAATTGTCTACATGCCGGTCCGCACGTAGAATCACGTCGCCACCCCGTCCACCGTCCCCACCGTCCGGTCCGCCTTTGGGCACAAATTTTTCCCGCCGAAAACTCACGCAGCCGCTTCCGCCCTTCCCCGCCTGGGCAAAAACTTTGATCCGATCTATCAACATGGCGCGTTCACTGTGCCACTAGCACGAACTTGTGTCATCCCGAGCGAAGCGAGGGACCTCACCCACAATCATAGATCACACGGTTTAGCTTGAGTAGTTCAAGGCCAAGCGTGGGATCCTTCACTTCGTTCAGGATGACCCCGCAGCCGAAAGCTCACGTATCCCACGGGCACTCCTTCCCTGTCGTCTTGCGCAAAAATGGTGATGCGAGTAACGAACAGTGCCGCCACTTTTTTCCTTTCGCTTCAAACGCAGTTCAACGGAACTGCGTTTTGAGCGTCTAATTGGCATTAAATAACCGGACCATTCGTCTTCGCTCATCAATCATGAAATCATCCTTCATTATCATCGCGCTCTTGAGCGCATTCACTTTGCAGGCTCAAACAGAATCGCCAGCCCAGCCCGCTCAAAGCGCCTCGTCAGGCAACCAGAATCCTCCGCCGCTGGATCTCAAGAACATGGATACAGTCGTCAAACCAAAGGATGATTTTTATCTTTACGCCAACGGCGGATGGCTAAAGCGCAATCCTGTGCCGCCGGAATATTCACGCTGGGGCAGCTTCACTGAGTTGGAGGAGAAGAATAATGAAGCGCTCCACAAGATTGCCGAGAAAACTGCAAATGCCGATATCAATGCAAACGCGGCGCCGGAAGCCCAAAAAGTAGGCGATTATTACGCGAGCGGCATGGATGAAAAAGCAATTGACGCGGCGCGAACCAAGCCACTCGAAGACGAGCTAAAGCGCATTGACGCGATCAAAAATCGCGCCGACGTGCTGAACGCGATCGCGCGATTGCACACCATTGGTGTCGATGCATTCTTCGAATTTGGCTCCGGTCAGGATGCAAAAGATAGCACGCGCGACATTGCACAGGCACATCAGGGCGGCCTTGGTCTTCCCGACCGCGATTATTACACAAAGACTGATGAGGACTCGAAAAAGAAACGGGCTGCGTACGTCGATCACGTCACAAAAATGCTGACGCTGCTGGGCGAGGCCCCAGGCAAAGCTGCCGAGGACGCCAAGAAGATCATGGCCCTGGAGACTTCGCTGGCCAAGGCATCCCGTACTCGCGTAGAGCTGCGCGATCCGCAAAAGAACTAC
The DNA here is from genome assembly GCA_046731855.1 of Verrucomicrobiota bacterium. Taxonomy (GTDB): domain Bacteria; phylum Verrucomicrobiota; class Verrucomicrobiia; order Chthoniobacterales; family UBA10450; genus Udaeobacter. The sequence goes on from JBKPLX010000259.1 coordinate 4,621, forward strand.
AACAAGATGTCACAGGCCGATCTCCAAAAGCTCACGCCGGACTGGAATTGGGCTGACTATTTTAAAGCGATTAATCTCAACCAGGCGGGTGACATTAATGTGGGCCAACCCGACTTCTTCAAGGCAGCCAACGCGATGTTTACCAAAACATCCATCGACGATTGGAAAACCTATCTGCGTTGGCATTTGATCAATGACGCCGCGGCGGAATTATCGAAGGATTTTGTAAACGAAGATTTTAATTTCAATCAGGGCGTCCTGCGCGGCACAAAGGAAATCAAGCCACGCTGGAAACGCGTAGTCGCCTCTACCAACGGCGCCTTGGGCGAAGCCCTGGGCAAGTTGTACGTTGCCGATTACTTTCCGCCTGAAGCCAAGGCGCGCGCCTTGGAAATGATTAACAATCTGAAGGCTGCGCTGGCTGATCGCATTAAAACTGTCGACTGGATGGACGAACCGACCAAACAGGCGGCGCTCAAAAAACTCCAAGCTATGAACGTCAAGATCGGTTATCCGGATAAATGGCGCGATTACTCGCTGCTCAAGATCGACAGGGACTCGTATGTCTCGAACGCGATGCGCGCCGCTAATTTCGAGGTAAATCGTGACCTTAGAAAAATCGGCAAACCGGTCGATCGAAGCGAATGGGAAATGACGCCGCCGACAGTGAACGCCTATTACAACCCAATGATGAATGAGATCGTTTTTCCAGCGGGGATTTTGCAACCGCCGTTCTTCGACCCGAAAGCCGATGACCCCGTCAATTATGGCGGCATGGGCGCCGTAATCGGACACGAAATGACACACGGGTTTGACGATCAAGGGCGGCAATTCGACGAAGTCGGAAATTTGCGCGACTGGTGGTCGAAGCAATCAGCGGAGGAATACGACAGGCGTCGCAAAGCGGTGGTTGATCAATATTCGGAGTATCAGCCGCTGCCAGGCAAACATATTAACGGTGAACTAACGCAAGGTGAAAACATCGCGGACATCGGTGGCATTAAGCTCGCTTATGCTGCGCTGCAAAAAGCTCTCGATAAAAACCCAAAGGCACGCGAGCAAAAGATCGACGGGTTTACGCCAGAACAGCGCTTCTTTCTCGGCTGGGCCCAAGTGTGGCGGGCAAATCAGCGCGAAGACGACTTGCTACTGCGCCTGAACACCGATCCGCATTCACCAACCCATTACCGATGCAACGGTCCGATCTCGAACATGCCGGAATTTCAGCAGGCATTCGATATTCCGAACGGTTCGCCAATGGTTAGGCCCGCGGATAAGCGCGTGAATATTTGGTAGGGCGCGACCGCCGGGCGCGCCGGAACGGACGGCTCGGCGAGCCATCCCTACCCAACTTTCCCACCCCAACTCAGGATCTTCGCTTTTGTCCCGGCCGCTTCGGCTTCCTTGATGTTGCCTGCGCGATTGTAAAATAGCGAAAGACTTGTCCAACCGATCTGATCATTAGGCCGAAGCTCGACTGCTTTCTTTCCCGCTTCGATTGCCTCGGTGAAACGGCCTAGTTTCATCAACGCCATTCCAAGCGCGTGCCAGCCGTCAAAAAAATCCGGCGCTATCTGCACACAACGCTCGTACTTTTCCACAGCACTGCCCAGATCGCCGACGGCCAGATCGCCGTTGGCGTCGTCAAAGATTTCGTCGACTGTCATCCCTATTATTCGTTCTCATCCTTCTCCTCGTCCTCGATTCAGCCCTGTTTCGATTAAGAGGACGACGACGAGAACGAGGATGATTTGGTCGCGGCGTTCCGCTTGTGTCAATTCGTGGTTAGCCTTTGGTAAATTGCAGGCCTGCGGCCTGCCCGCGGTCACGCAGCCATTCCAGCAAAACAATTCGCTGTTTGTTATCGAGAAGCCGTTTCTCGTATGCTGTCTTCTTCTCAGAGGCGCTCGCATCCGCTAATGGTTCCCGCTTTTCCAAAACTGCGATAAATCCATTTTCACCTGCTGGAAAAAAATCGCTGGCCTCGCCCGGATTCAAAAATGCCACAGCTTGTTTGATGGCAGGAAGATCAGTTGGCTCGTTCTTCTTCGGTTCTTTGTTTTCCGATTCTGGTTTCTCCTCTTCGATGATTGAAAATGGCGGGATCTTCTCAACCTTCCGGCCAGCCTTTTGAATCGCCGCCTCCAGCGGTTGTCCGGATTGCTTCGCTTCGCGTAATTGTTGAACCGCATCGGCTGCTTTCGTCGACATGAGCTCCCGTGCTTTCGACTTTTTGAGCGTGTCCACGATTTTCGGTTTCGCTTCTTCGAGTGTGAGCGGACGCGCCTCAGTTATCCCCGCGAGATGCAAGATATGAAATCCATCCGCTGTCTGAACGGGATCGCTGTTCGGCTCCTGCGTTGAGAGTTTGAAAGCTGCGGGGCCAAGTTGCGCATCGACTTTCAACTGCGGGTCAGGCTCCGCTTTGGTAAATTCGCCAGTCTCATGTACCGGCAACTGAAATTTCGCAGCGACCTGCTTGAAATCCGCCCCTTTCTCCAATAGCGCTTGTGTAAAATCAGTCGCGCGGTCGGAGAGCTTTTGCAAAACCTCGATACGCTCTTTGCCAGTTAATTTCTTTTCCTCATCGGCAAGCACGAGGCTGACAAATTCGACTTTACGTTTTTCATCAGTCTTAAGCTCGGCCTTATGAGCGTCATAATGCTTTTTTATGTCTTCATCGCTGACGGTAACGTCGTTACCGAGATCAGCGGACTGAAATCGAATAACCGTCACAAATAAGGTGTCGTGACCGCGCTGAAAATTTTCATCGAGCTCGCCTTTCGGAACCGTAACGCCAGCAGCTAAAAGTTGTTTGATTTGATTCAGTGACAACTGGTCGCGGACCAGTTGCTCGATATGCTCTTCGGCAAGCCCCATCGGAGCCAACGCATTCTGCGCAAAATCGGTGAATTTTTTCATGTCGAATCCAGAGTCGCCTTGAAACGCGGGCAATGTACGCACTACATCAGCGATCTCAGCGTAACCAGGACGAATACCGAGCCGAGCTGCTTCGTGTCGAAGGACTACCAGATTAACAACGAATTGGACAGCAGTCTGGTTCGGATTCATGCCCGCCCCGGCCGTCAGTGTCTGAACAAAGTCGGACATACCGAGAGCCTGTGCCAGAGTGAGCAGACGCACCATCTGCTGCGCCTCCAACATCGAAACATCCCGATCATAAATGCGAGCGAACTTGTCGGCACGCATCGCGCCGTAATCCGGCCGTTGCACAAAATAGAAAATGAACGGGATCGCAAGAATCGCGATGACGATCATCAGCCAGTCCCGGTGCTTGCGCAGTAACTTCATCATAACGGGAGAAATTGTAGAGGCGGCTGTCCTCAGCCGCAAATCTATAGCCGCCGCTCTGTGAGCAGCGCGTCTCGCGCGATCTATGCAATGTCAGTGCGGCGCTCCGTATAGCGAAGCGGCTACAGGGGCTTCGCCGTTTCCTGAATCATTTTCCAAGCGTTGCGCAAATGATCCTCAGTCGTTAGCACATTGCCCAGCCCAATCCGCATTACCGTTCGATCGTTCAATTTCGTCTGTGTTAGATAAGCGCGGCCGCCAGCATTGATTTTCTCAACAATCTCGCTGTTGAGCTGGTCGATGCTTGACTCGTTAGGTCGATCCGTGAGGTAGGGCGCGACCGCCGGACGCCCTGTATGCGACGGACGGCTCGGCGAGCCGTCCCTACCCACAAAACGAAAACAAGCCACACCCAAGCTGACCGGCGCCGCGAGCTCGAAGCGATCGTCGTCCTTGATCCAATTGGCAAACAGGTTGGCCAGACGAATATGTTCGCGCAGCCGGGCGGCCATTCCTTCCCGGCCAAAGCTTCGGAAGATCACCCACGCTTTCAACGCGCGAAAGCGGCGACCAAGCTGGATGCCGTAGTCCATGTAATTTTTTTGAGCTTCGACCGTGTCGCCGCGCAAATATTCAGGCACAAGCGTGAACACGCGTCGCAGCCGCTCAAGGCCACGCACGTAAAGCACACTGAAATCGAGCGGAACAAAAAGGCTTTTGTGCGGATTCACGACGATGGAATCCGCTTCGCTCCAACCGTTAGTCAGCGACTTGTTCTCTGGCACAATAGCGAAGCCCGCTCCGTAAGCGCCATCGATGTGAAGCCACATCTTATTTTCGCGGCAGATTTTTGCGATCTCAGGAACAGGATCAACACTCGCGGTTGATGTAGTGCCGACTGTCGCGATGACTGCCAGCGGTCTGTAGTTGTCACGAACATCGCGCCTGATCATCTCGCGCAGCGCGCTCGCATCCATCCGAAATTCGCCATCAGTCGGAACGCGCCGCACATTTTCTTCGCCAAGCCCGAGCGCAATCGCTGCTTTCTCGGCCGAGCTGTGCGCTTGCTCGGAAGCGTAAATGCGAAATACCGGTGCGCCTGCACCCACCAGGCCGCGCTTGCGGACCGATGGTGCAGCCTCTTCGCGCGCCACAGCCAGCGCGTGCATCACTCCTACGGACGCAGTGTCATACACGACCCCTCCGAATTCCTGGGGCAAATCCATCCATTGCCGGATCCAATCGACTACCAACGTCTCGAGTTCTGTCGCGGCCGGACACGTGCGCCACGTCATCGCATTCACATTGAGCGGCGCCGTAATGATTTCTCCAAGAATTGCAGGAGCACTAGTGGTCCAGCCGAAATAACCAAGAAACATCGGATGACTCCAGTGCACCATGCCGGGAACAATGACCCGATCGACGTCGCCAAGAATTTTCTCGAATGGCTCGCCTTCTTCGGGCGGCTCGGCAGGGACTGCGCCCAGAATCGCGCCCGGTCTGTCGTTAGGCGCGACCCGCATCGATCCTAAGTTTTCTCGAAAATCCGCAATCCAATCTGCAAGCTTGTGCAGTTGTTTGCGAAATTCCTCAGGCGAAGTATCACCAAGCGCTCGTTGTCGATCTTGCATGGCTCAAATCTCATTAACTCCCTGCTTTAGCAGGGTGACAGCCAGTAACGAGTTCCGCAACCGCTTTAGCGGTTTCGAAAGCACAGGACAGAAAACCGCTAAAGCGGTTCCTGATCACCCACTTCTCTAGCCACCTCGCTGAAGCGAGGTGTTAATAAGAGGCTATTAAAACGCAAAGCCAAAGCTGAAATGAAACGCGCCGAAATCTTCGTCGGGACGTGGATCGGGATTGACGCCGTAGTCGAGACGGATCGGACCGACCGGCAGCTTATAGCGCAAGCCCGCGCCTATGGCATAACGCATATCGTCTAGGCCGATGTCCTCCGACGTCGGCAAAAGGTTGCCGGCATCAGTGAAGATTGCGCCCTGCAATTCTCCCAGAATTGGAAAGGTGTATTCTACATTAAACACGGTGAAGAATTCTCCACCGACGGGATGACCGTGATTATCGTGCGGGCCTAGCTCGCGTTCGCCGAAGCTCCGCACCGTGTCCGCGCCGCCGTTGAAGAAACGCTCGTCTATCGGAATTGCAGTCGCTTCATTCGAGCCACTGCTGTTGAGTGAATGAATAATGCCAGCGCGTGCGCCGAATGCCAGCGAGGACTGTTGGAACCAGTGCTGCAACGCGGTACCTCCTTGATCTTCCGTCACGCCGGGAGTGGTCACCTTCGGCGAAAACGGAAGGTAATAGGATACGGCCATCGTGCCTCGGACATATTCGATGTCGCTCCCAAAAGCGCTCGGTGCCAGGTCTACCGTGTTTTTGATCAGCAACCCACGCGGGTTCACATACGGGCTTTGCCGCATATCCAGAGTGTTGGTAAGTCCAATCGTATTTACGACGTAATTTGTCGACGACCCAAGAAGAAAGGTCGGTTTGATCTCAGAGTCGGTGATTTTCACATGGCGTGCGGCGACGCTCAGACCGACCTCGTCGTATTTCGTAATCTTACGAGTGAGTTCGAATCGCCCGCCCAATTCGAATTTCGTGTAGCCATCGTAAGCGAAAGTGAACGCAGCAAGCCGGGCTCTAAAGAAAAAATCTGTATCGAAGAAGAACGGATCCTCGTAGAGAATTTCACCTTTGTAGCTGCGTTGTGAAACCTCCATCGATGTCGTGAGCGGCCTCCCATAACCGAACAGATCGCGATCGCGCCATTGTACACCACCAATGGCGCCCTCGAATGTACCGTAGCCGATCAAAAACCCGAATTCCCGGCTCTTGGCTTCCTCGGCGGAAATATCCAGACGCAGAAGATGTCCATCCACAGGAACTGGCTTGATTTGCAAAACATTAAAGAGCCCGGTGCGCATAAGTGTCCGAAATCGCTCGTCGAGCGCTTCGGGGCTATAGGCCTTTCCCTCCAGCTTGGTAAAACGTTTGACGACATAACTGGGACGCAGTCGATCGAGTCCGGTGACGGTGACGCCGTCGAAGTAGTAAACCGGTCCTGCCGAAATCGTGATATCCACCGGCACGCGGCCATTGACTGAATCCTCTGGCAGGCCGCTGGCGACGACCTTCACGTCGTAATAACCACGTGTCTTGTAATACGCCTGGAGACGCCGCGGAATGTCTTCGACCCGCATATCAGTGTAAGGCCGCTGTAATAGGTCCAGCATCTGCCCACGCAGGGTTTCTGAATCGTAAATCGTGCGCCCGTGAAACGAAATGCTGCCGAAGAAATATTGGCGTCCCTCGTGGATCGGGATGACTACGTCCACAGCGCTGATCTCGCGGTGAAACGTGTAACGCGGCGCATCGACCACCGCATCCAAAAAACCCTCGGCGAGATAAAAACGATGCACCAGGTTCGCTCCTTCCTGCATGTCAGCGGCAACGAAAGGCAATCTTTTCTCCGTCCTTGAATACCGCTCCCGCGTGGGCCCAACGGCATACTCAAAGAGTTTATCGCTTGGCTCCCGCGCATTTCCATCGAAGACAATCGTCCCAACCGTATAGCGCGGGCCTTCTGCAATATCGAGGCGCAACCGGTCCTGCGATTCGATTGTGTAGTGCACGTTCACGTCTGCATAGCCATGCTTGCGATAGAAAACTTCGAGAAAAAACGCGAGATCGTCGCCGCGCGCCGGACTTAGCCCGAAGTCTTCGATGGTGGTAATTTCCTCCTTCAGAGCGGTGCGCAGTTCCTTTTCCTTGAAGGCTTGCTCACCGCGAAATTCAATGATGCTTGCGTGCTTCGCGCGCTTTTCCTGCTCTTTCACAACGGCCTGCCGCGCTTCTTGTCTTTCTTCGGGCCGCGCAACATCGACAGCGGTTTGCGCTGCGACTTCAAATACAAGGGCCAGACTGCTAAGACAGAACAGGACCCCGTGTCGCATCTTAGGAGCCTGTTAAAATACCCGGCCTTGCCGCGCGAGCGTGGCTTGGGGTGGATGGCAAGGCGTGAGCGACGAGCATGTCCGCAGCGACCTGTGAGGAACGAGCAACGCAGCCAGACAGCCCAAGCCA
>JBKPLX010000260.1:0-13831 GCA_046731855.1 Verrucomicrobiota bacterium
GGATTGCAAGCTGTTCCGATTCAAGTAAGCGACGGTTTTAATTTGTATGTGAATGGTTCGATCAATGGGAAACCTGCCAAGTTCATGGTCGATACGGGTTCGTTCGCGACGCTCTTGCATCGTTCTTTCGTTAGGCGAATGCGAATTGCCACGCGCGAGACGCCGTATAGTTCTTCGGCTGTGAACCTGAAAGAGCGCGGCCTGCGCGTAGCGAGAATTCGCAAACTGTCAGTGGGCTCGGTCAATATCACCGGCAGGGACGTCGGCGTGATTGACATGGAAGGATTAATTCACGACGGGTTGTTGGAAGGTTCTCCGCCGGTCGCCGGCCTGCTTGGTGCCGAAACGCTGCGCCGCCACCACGGCATCATCGATTTTGGCACGCGCACGCTTTATTTACAGCAGCGCGAGCTTCCCTGGCAGCGAATCGGTTGGCGGCGTTCTGCTCGCCCTAACTTGACCTACTAGGATTACGGAGTAACCGCGCGGTTGCCCTGTAACTAATTATGGAAACACAGCCAAAGACGATTCGCGGCGGTTGTTTGTGCGGCGCTATTCGATACGAAGGCATCGGCGATTCGTATAACGTCACACATTGCCATTGCGAAGATTGTCGCAAGAGTGCGGGCGCGCCGTTTGCGACATGGGCTTCATTTCGACGGGACAATTTTCATTTTACCAAAGGCAAACCGCACGAGATTGCATGGGGCGGGCGCGTTCGCTCGTTCTGTGCGACATGCGGTAGTGCGCTGACTTTCATGAGCCAGCCCGATGCTGATGAAATCGATGTCACTGTTGCCACTTTCGATCGGCCCGAAATTGTTACGCCAGTCGACCATATCTGGACGGAGGATCGAATATCATGGATCAAGCTGGCGGACAATTTACCACAGCATGCACGAGGCAGAACCGAATGATCTCGAGTCAATGCGCATCCGCGCGTTGGCGATCGGGGCGCAGAGCATCGGAGCTTTCGCGCTCGGTGCGCTGGCAATTGGAGCGCTTGCATTGGGCGTCGTCGCCGTTGGTCGTCTTGTCATTGGTCGAGCGAAAATCAAGCATCTTGAAATCGACGACCTTATTGTGAACAAACTGCGAGTGACGGATTCGCTGGAAATTCCACGCGATTGAGCTGATCGCGCTTCAAACAGTTTTTCGGCCTTAACTGAATCTGTGGTGCAAATGAACACAATCACTCAAGCTTTCGTTCTCGCTGCTGGCCTCGGTAAACGCCTGCGCCCGCTGACAGAGGATTTACCAAAGCCTCTGATTCCGATTTTCCAAAAGCCACTTATCAGCTTTGCGCTCGATCATTTAATCGACGTGGGCGTGGAAAGGTTCGTCGTTAACACGCACAAGCGGCCCGAACTATTCAAAAATCCTTTTCGCGAGAATGAGTATTTGGGCCATTCGATTAACCTGGTTCACGAGCCCGACTTGCTTGAAACGGGTGGCGGAATCAAGAATGCGGAACGTTATTTCGGTAGCGATCCATTCCTGACTTACAGCGGCGACATCTTGACCGACATCAATCTGCAGCCCTTGATCGACGAACATTTTCGCTGCGGGAACGATGTCACCCTCGCATTGCGTGTAACAGGTCTGGCGTCGGAGGTGGCTCTGCGCGATCACCGCGTTGTGGATATCACGAATCGCTACGGCACGGCAGGGAATCTTGATTTCGCGAACGTCGCTGTTTGGAATCCAAAAGTTTTCCAGCAAATCCCACCGCGACAAAAAATTTCATTCATTCCGATTGTTGCCGACTGGATAGGCAAAGGCGGTAAGATCGGCGGCCTGATAATGAACGATGGAAAATGGTTTAACATCGGTTCGCGGGCCGAGTATCTCGAAGTGCATCGCACAATTTTACGAGAACATTGGAGACCTCATTACATCAAAGTACGGGAGTGGCCTCAGCGCGTTGCGAAATCAGCCACAGTTGATCCGAGCGCCCAGCTGCTTGGCTGCTCGGTTGTTGGAGAAAATTGCGATGTCGGGACAGGAGCCGTCCTTGAAGATACAATTTTATGGCCGGGTGCACAAATTGCTTCCAAAAGTCAGCTTCATGGTTGTATTGTCCGCTCCCAAAAAAAGGTCATGGGCATTTATCGCAACAGCGACATCTAGTATGAGGACCGAATTTCTCCTTCGCCGAACACGGATGCATTTTCCGCTTCTGGACGTGGCGGATGTAAAAATTCGCCCGATTGAAAAAGGCGGATCCGATCGAAAATTTTATCGAATACGTTGCTCGCCGAACCAAACGCTAATCCTGGTTAAGTACAATCTGGAGCGGGAAGAAAATCGGCATTACGTCGAGATCGCGAAATTTCTCGAGAGCCATGGAATCCGGGCGCCAAAAATTTATTTTCACGACGCGGCGGAAGGCCTCATCTGGATCGAGGATTTGGGCGAGAGCGACCTTTACAGTTATCGGCGAGACAGCTGGCTCGTCCGCCGCGCGTTTTACGAATCAGCGCTCGATGAAATCATCAAACTTCATCGCCTGCCCGAGTCCGTGTGCGTGGAAATGAAGGAGCATTTGCCCGCCGAGTTCAACGCCGCGCTGTACCGCTGGGAACAGCGATACTTTTTCAACAATTGCCTCGGCCGCGTTTTCAGGGTTAGCGAATCAAAGCGCAAGGAGCTGGCGGCCCTTCCAAGTTTGCGCGAAATTGCAAAACGCCTTGCGAGTTTGCCAAGGGTTTTGGTCCACCGCGATTTTCAATCGCAGAATATCATTATCCAGAACGGGCGGGCTAATCTGATTGATTTTCAAGGAATGCGACCGGGGTTGGCTGAATATGATCTGGCATCATTGCTTTTTGATCCGTATGTCCAGCTTTCGGCCGCAGAGCGATCTGAGTTGATCGGTTATTACCGGCAAAAACCGACGGAGAACGGGCACAGGCTTAACGGGCAATTCGACGACACACTGCAACTATGCGCAATGCAGCGCATGATGCAGGCGCTGGGAGCTTATGGCTTTCTGGGTTTGGTCCGGGGACATGAGCATTTTCTGCAATACGTTCCGATAGCTCTGCGCTCGCTGCGGGGGATCGTAGGGAAGATCGACGACCTCAAGCCACTCGCTTCTCTTCTCGCCGACCTTGGCTAGTTCCAGGTTCGAGGCGGGCACTATCCCAGGCCGACGAAAGGATTCGTCTGGCGCTCGTGTCCGATCCGCGTCGGCGGCCCGTGCCCTGGGAGTACCGTGACATCATCGCCGAGCGGAAATAATTTTTTCCTGATCTCCTCGACTAACAGATCGATGTCGCCGCCCGGTAAATCTCCACGGCCAATGCTGCCGGCAAACAACACATCACCGCCGATAAGTAGTCGATCCTTCGGCGAAAAAAAACAAAGGCTGCCCGGGCAATGCCCTGGAACTTCGAGCACTTGGAATTGTGCGCCGAGAAATTCGCGGCTGGACGTCTCTTCGATCAGAAAATCAGGTTTCGCCGGCTGGATCTCCAGTTGGAAACCGAAGCTGCGAAAAAATTCCCGGTCCGAAATCATCGGCGCAGTGAGCGCGTGACAGCCTATTGGACAACCAAACTGCCGCTTGATTTTGGCGACGTCCTGCACGTGATCGACATGCCCATGTGTCAGAAGCAACAGTTTAGGCTCAACCTCGAGTGACCGCACCCATTCGCAGGAACCTTCAGGTGCGTCGAAAAGAATCCAGCCGTCCGGTGCCTTGAGCAGATAGCAATTTGTTTCAAAAATGCCGCCGCTGAACTGCTTGTAATTCATTGGATTGATTGTTGCCGGATTTGGCTACAGCTGAAGCCGGGAGCTTTTACGAATATTTGAATGTTCCCGACTGCCGATTGTCTCATGTTCTACTTTGCACGCCGATCTTTGTTCCGTTGCCTTGCGCTTCATGCTGAAATCTGCGAACGTAATTAACTCTTCTTTTCACCGATGAGATCATCTTTGCAACGATCATTAGCGCTTTGCGCCATCCTGTTGACGGCTACAATCGCGGCTCCGCCAGCCATGGCGGCGTCGAGAGAAACAGTCGCCATGTCGGTTGGCCGCCTCCTGGAGGAGGGCCATTACACGCGGCAAAAGCTCAACGAGGACGTTTCGAGAAAATTCCTACAGACTTATCTGGAGATGCTCGACTTCAGCCACCTCTTCTTTACTCAGAAGGATGTTGATGAGCTGACTGCGAAGTATGGCAGTTCGATGGCCAACGATGTCCTGCTCGGCAACCTCAGACCCGCGTACGACATTTACGCTCTCTATACCAAACGGGTAGACGATCGGGTGGCAAAAATTAAAGAGCTGTTGAAGCAGCCAACAGACTTCAAGAGCAACGCGACGGTTGAATTGAGCCGTCAGAAATCATCGTGGCCCAAAGACGAAGCGGAAGCTGATCAACTCTGGCGCGGGCGAATCGCCAACGAGCTGTTGCAGGAACATTTGAGCGAGCATCCTATCGAGCCCGCTCCGCAATTAGTTTCACGCCGCTACGATCGCCTCGCCCGCAACGTCCACGAGGAAGATAAGGACGAGCAAATGAAGCTTTATCTCGATGCGCTCGCCCAGGCATACGACCCGCATTCGGAATATTTGAGCAAGGCCGACATGAAGAATTTCAGCATCAACATGGGCCTGTCGCTCGTCGGTATCGGTGCCATGCTTCGTTCGGAGGACGGCTACGCGAAGATTGAAAGCCTCGTTCCTGGCGGGCCGGCGCAAGTCGATGGCAGACTCAAGGTGGGCGACCGAATCACTGCCGTGGCGCAGGGCCCGGCCGATTACGTCGACGTCCGCGAGATGCGGTTAGACAAAGTTGTCGAGATGATCCGCGGTAAAAAAGGCACCCACGTGCGGTTGCTCGTGATCCCTTCCGACGCAACGGACCCGTCGCGCCGGAAAAATGTCGAGCTCGTGCGCGATGAAATTAAGCTGAAAGACCAGGAAGCCCGCGCCGATATCATTATTAGGAAAGACGAGAACGGCGATCCCATCAAACTCGGATGGCTTACGCTGCCTTCTTTTTATGCCGACATGGACAAACACCAGAAAAGCACGACGCGCGATGTTCTGGCATTGCTCAAGCGGCTGAAGAAAGAAAACATCGCCGGTCTGGTTATCGATCTGCGGCGAAATGGCGGTGGCTCGCTGGAGGAAGCCCTCTCGCTGACAGGCTTGTTTTTAAAATCTGGTCCCATCGTTCAGACGAAAGACTATAACGGAAGCATCAGGGTCTCTGCCAATCCCGATCCGGGCATCGCCTACTCTGGACCGATGGTCGTCCTGACTAGCAGGCAAAGCGCGTCCGCGAGTGAAATTTTTGCCGCCGCTCTCCAGGATTATGGTCGCGCAGTGATCGTTGGCGACAAGAACACGTTCGGCAAGGGGACCGTCCAGACGATTCTTCCGATTGGCAGATTCGCGTCACTGCTGGGCAGCCATACTGACGAAGACGGTGCGTTGAAATTGACGATCCAAAAATTTTATCGAGTAGCGGGGGGCTCCACGCAGCTGCACGGAGTGGCTTCCGATATTGTTCTCCCGAGTTTGAGCGATCTTCCGGAGTTTGGCGAAGGCGCGCTAAAGAACGCTCTTGCCTACGACGAGGTCACGAAGGCGCGATACACGAAGTGGTCCGACAGCCATTCCTTGTTTATCGATCAACTGCGGAGACGCTCGGAGGAACGCGTCAAGAACGACCCCGAGTTTCACTATGTAATGGACGACATTGGTCGCTTGCGTCACAAACTGGACGAGAATCGGATTTCGCTGAACGAAGATGCGCGAAAAAAGGAACTCCAGGACGACAAACTGCGTAAGGAAACGCGTTCGAAGGAGCGCCTGGCGCGGAATCAGGAGGAGCCGCGGATTTATCGGGTGACGCTCGACACGGTTGATAAGCCGAATCTCCAATTGATCATGTATCCTGGGAAATTGGCTGAGGCGAAGAAGAATGGAGCTACCCCAAAGGTCGATCCTGATGCTGCCTCAGATGCGGACACGGATCTAATCGGAGGCAGCGGTGGCGCTGATGATGACACCAAGACACCGGCGATTGATCCAGAGCGCGACGAAGCACTCAACATTCTGGCTGACTTGGTTGATCTTACGCGCGGACCGAAGACGGCCAGTGCAAATAACGTTGAGAAGCCGGCTGAACAGCGGCCGTAACGCATAACCGACTCGCTCGTCGCCTTTGTTCTGTAGTAGCAGCCCTGTCGGCTGCGACGCCGGGCGTGATTACCCCTTATCGCCACCACCAAGGTGGAGGAGGCGGGGCAAATCTCGGATCGAACCGCGGATCGCGAAATCTATTTTGGACCCATGGAAATGTCCGTCGCGATTCTCCCAGGTAGCGCCCCGTCGGCGTTCTGCCATGCACCGTGACCGGAGTGCCGACACCGACCGCGTTGAAAAACACGATTGCGTACCGTTCCGGCATCCGAACACAGCCGTGCGACGCCGGGTAGCCAGGTAGATATCCTGCGTGCATTCCATCGGCACCGGCGAACCGCATGAAGTAATGCATGGGCGCGGGAATAAATTTTCCTCCGCGCGGTACCGGCATGTCCGCATCCGCGTCTGCAACAATCGTGTTCCCGCGGGAATCGACGATCTTGCCATACATGCTCGAATAATGAGTTCGTTCCTTTTCCAGCACTTTAAAGGAACCCCTCTCGGTGAGATGACCGTAACGGCCACTTGAAATCGGGGAGGCGAGAACGACTCGCCCATTTTGGAGCAGATAAGCAGCCTGTTCCTCGAGATCGATCTCGACTGATGTCTCTGCTCGTAATGAGATGGCCGCGCAGAAAAAAATCGACAGCGTAATCGCAATCCTCACATCCCGTTTAAACCCGTGCAATGGGCGAAAGTCGCACCGCGAGATTACTCAGTCTGCAATGATGGCCCACTTAAAGCGGATGCCGGCTGCTCGCGCTTTGTTCCCGCAGGCGGCACGCCTGCCTCTACAGTTTCATCTACACTGCAATAGGCGCTTTGATCGACGGATGCGGGTCGTAGCCGGTCAGCTCGAAATCTTCGAACGTGAAATCGTGAATGTTTTTTACCACCGGATTCAGTTTCATCCGCGGCAAAGATCGGCATTCGCGTGAAAGTTGCTCATGCGCTTGTTCGAGATGGTTTTTGTAAAGATGCAGATCGCCGAACGTGTGGACGAAATCTCCGGGGGTGAGACCGACAACCTGTGCCACCATCATCGTAAATAATGAGTACGAGGCGATGTTAAACGGGACGCCGAGGAACAGATCCGCGCTTCGTTGATAAAGCTGGCAGCTGAGCTCGCCGTTCTGTACGTAAAACTGGAAGAGGAGATGACATGGGGGCAGCGCCATCTTCTCAATCTCGGCAGGGTTCCACGCGCTCACGATGAGGCGGCGGCTCTGCGGATTTGATTTAATTTGCGTGACCAGATTATCGATTTGGTCCACCCGGATGCCGTCAGCGCCACGCCAGTCGCGCCATTGCGCACCATAGACGCGACCGAGATCGCCGGTTTCGTCCGCCCATTCATCCCAAATAGTCACTCCGTGTTCGTTGAGATACCGAACATTCGTATCGCCGCGCAAAAACCAGAGCAGCTCGTAAATGATCGATTTGATGTGCAGCTTCTTTGTTGTGAGCAGCGGGAATCCCGGCCCGTCCGTGCGTAAATCAAATCGCGTCTGCGCGCCGAAGACAGATAACGTTCCCGTTCCTGTGCGATCCGTTCGTGGCTGGCCTTTCTCGAGTACGAGTCGGAGTAGATCGTGATACTGTCGCACGCGAAAATTTATCGTGGCGCGCGCTTTCGCGAAACAGAAAATCTCTTTATCTCGTACATGATCTCCGCAGCGGCGGCGAACCATTCCGCGAAAAACAGCTGCTGCTCCTTACATTTTGTGATTGCGAGATTCGCGTGTAGAACCAAGTTTTCACGAACGCAGTCGCACAAACTCAGTTTTCCTTTTCGAAAAAGCCTAACAATGAACCTGATCGTTGCGCGAAGAACGATGACCTCGGTTGCGCTGCTCATTTCAACTTTGATTGCAGCGTGTGGTCTGCATTCGAACCCTTCCACGGAAACTCTTACAATCTATGAAGACGCACCGACGCTGACGCCGCTTGATCTCGGGCCGCCCGGAAACAGTCCCGGCGACGCGTACTATTTTTCTGCTGCGTTACACTCTAGCCCCGGCGGTCCTGTGACTGGCGAGGTTTTTGGTTCGAAAACGTTGATCAAGGTCGCCGCTCCGGCCAGTCCAAACTCCGAGAAGCGTGCAACGCTCTTGTTTTTCACTTTGCCCGGAGGCCGGGATCAAATCAGCGTTCTCGGCGCTGCCGATTATCCATCGACCGCAGCTGAATTTGATTCGGACCAGCCTGTGGTGCGTGCCATATTGGGCGGAACTGGGAGATACATGGGCGGGCGTGGCCAGTTGACCAGTACGCGGAATAAGGACGGCTCGTACACTCAGGTGTTTACGCTGCTCAAGTGATGCGAATCGAAGATGCCGGAAGTGCGTCTCATTGACGCGACTGCTAATATAAGCGAGCTGAAATCGAGCCGAATTGGCTCAGTTTCGTTAGTGTGAGATAGAGTGGAAACGGCAGTAATGCCTCGCAAAGAACGATTTAAACTGTAGCGGGTTTGCTGGCCTAGGGATTGCTAAGGAGCTTGCAGGTTTAACTTGGGGTTTTGCCACGGCGAGTCCGTTCGTTGGCGAACTCGAATCAGAAAGGAATTTTCAATTATGGCTAAAGTCTTAGGTATCGATTTGGGCACCACTAACTCCTGCATGGCCGTGATGGAGGGTGGCGACCCGGTAGTTTTGGAAAATAGCGAAGGCGCGCGCACGACGCCGTCGATCGTCGCGTTTACGAAAAGCGGCGAGCGATTAGTCGGCCAGGCCGCGAAACGCCAGGCGGTGACCAATCCTCAGAACACGGTCTCTTCAATCAAGCGGTTCATGGGCCGCAAGTTCGATGAGGTGCATGAAGAACAGAAACGCGTGCCTTACAAGATTGTGAAGGCCGCTAATGGCGACGCGCATGTGCAAGTGGAAGTGAACGGCCAGTTAAAGACATTTTCGCCGCCAGAAATTTCGGCGATGATTTTGTCGAAGCTCAAAGCCGACGCGGAAGCGAAGCTCGGCGAAAAAATCACGCAGGCGATCATCACTGTACCCGCGTACTTCAACGACTCACAGCGCAACGCCACAAAGGACGCGGGCAAAATCGCGGGCCTCGAAGTTTTGCGCATCATCAATGAACCGACCGCAGCGTCGCTCGCTTACGGTCTGGACAAGAAGAAGGACGAGGAGATTGCCGTTTACGACTTGGGTGGCGGCACGTTCGATATCTCGGTTCTGGAGATCGGCGACGGCGTTTTCGAAGTAAAAGCGACCAACGGCGACACGCACCTCGGCGGTGACGATTGGGATGCGAAGATCATGGATTGGATCGTCAGCGAATTTAAGAAAGACACCGGCATCGATCTGACCAAGCAGCCGGATGCCATTCAGCGAATCAAGGAAGAAGCTGAAAAAGCAAAGATCGCGTTGTCGAGCGCGCAGGAATACGAGATTAACCTGCCGTTCATCACAGCGGACGCGAGCGGGCCGAAGCACATTCAAAAGAAATTAACTCGCGCAAAGCTGGAACAGCTCACGGACGATCTGGTTCAGCGAACCGTTCCACCAGTGAAGGCGTGTTTGAAGGACGCTCAGGTCACTGAAAAAGACATCAACGAGCTGGTACTGGTTGGCGGCATGACCCGCATGCCAAAAGTGCAGCAGGTCGCGCGCGATTTGATTGGCAAGGAACCGCACAAAGGTGTGAATCCGGACGAAGTGGTCGCAGTCGGCGCAGCTATCCAAGGCGGCGTCCTTAAAGGCGAAGTCAAAGATGTGCTGCTTCTCGATGTGACGCCGTTGACGCTCGCGATTGAAACCGCAGGGGGCGTAGCCACACCGATGATTCCACGCAACACCACGATCCCGACGCGAAAGTCGCAGATCTTTTCGACATACAGCGACAATCAGCCGGGTGTGGAGATCAAAGTCCTTCAGGGGGAACGCCCACTGAGCCGCGACAACAAAACGCTCGGCACATTCCATCTCGATGGGATTCCACCTGCACCGCGCGGAGTTCCGCAGATCGAAGTTACGTTCGACATCGACGCCAACGGAATCTTGCATGTCTCTGCGAAAGATCTCGGCACCGGGAAGGAACAGAAGATTTCCATCACCGGCAGCTCCGGGCTTTCGAAAGAGGAAGTCGATAAGATGCAGCGCGAAGCTGAAGCGCACGCGGAAGAGGACAAGAAAGCGAAGGAAGCGATCGAGATCAAGAACAACGCCGACATGCTCGCTTATCAATGCGAGAAGCAGTTGAAAGAACTGGGCGACAAGATTTCCGGCGACAAGAAGAAGCAGGTCGAAGACGCAATTGCAGCGGTGCGCGATGCGATCAATCGCAACGACGCCGACGCGATGAAGCGGACCTACGACGAGCTCCAGAACAAGTTCCAGGAAGTCAGCGCTGATCTTTACAAGCAAGCGTCAGCGCAAGCCGGCCCACAACCCGGTCCTGAGACGGACGGTGGTCCTGGACCCGAGCAAGGTGCGCGCAAACCGGAAGGCGACGTGGTCGATGCAGAGTTCGAAGTCGTCGACGACGACAAAAAGAAATAAGCAATTTGCTGATGGCTCCGGAAATTTTTCGGAGCCGCCGGCACAACAACAAACCAAAGGAGTGATAACAACAACTTATGGCAACAGTTAACGTAAAACCTCTCGGAGATCGGGTGCTGGTGCAGCCGCTCGAAGAGCAGGAAGTGAAAAAGGGCGGAATCATCATCCCCGATACCGCCAAGGAAAAACCACAAGAGGGGAAAGTGGTCGCTTTAGGCACCGGCAAAATCGACGACAACGGAAAGAAAGTCGATTTCACGGTGAAGAAGGGCGACAAGGTGCTGATCTCGAAGTACGGCGGCACCGAAATCAAGATCGACGATGAAAATTACCTGATCATGCGCGAGGACGACATCCTCGGCATTATTGGATAAACCCGTCTATCAACAACCAACCATCAGCTATCAATTAACTTATGGCAGCTAAACAATTACAATTCGATGAAAACGCGCGGCACACGTTGCTGCGCGGTGTCGAGAAACTGGCGAAGGCCGTTAAGGCCACACTCGGCCCCAGCGGTCGCAATGTCATTCTCGACAAGAAATTCGGCAGCCCGACGATCACCAAGGACGGTGTGACGGTCGCGAAAGAAATCGAGCTGGAAGATCCGTATGAAAATATGGGTGCACAGCTCGTCCGCGAAGTCGCTTCCAAAACTTCGGATGTCGCAGGCGACGGCACGACCACAGCGACGATTCTCGCGGAATCCATTTACCGCGAAGGTCTGCGCAACGTCACTGCCGGCGCGAACCCGACTTCGTTGCAGCGCGGCATCATGAAAGGTGTCGAGGCAATCGTCGAGGACCTGAAGAAACTCTCCAAGAAAGTCAGCGATCGCACTGAGATCGCGCAGGTCGCGACCGTTTCGGCCAACTGGGACAAGACGATCGGCGAAATTATTGCCGACGCCATGGACAAAGTTGGCAAGGACGGCACGATCACGGTCGAGGAAGCGCGTTCCATCGACACCACACTGGAAGTGGTCGAGGGCATGCAGTTCGACAAAGGTTATCTGTCGCCCTACTTCGTGACCAACGCGGAGGCGATGGAAGCCGTTCTCGAAAACGCTTACATCCTCATTCACGAGAAGAAAATCTCGAGCTTGAAGGATCTGCTTCCGTTGCTCGAGAAAGTCGCGAAAGCCGGCCGGCCGCTCCTCATCATTGCAGAGGACGTGGAAGGCGAAGCGCTCGCGACCTTGGTCGTAAACAAATTGCGCGGCACGTTGCAGGTCTGCGCGGTGAAAGCCCCGGGCTTCGGCGATCGTCGCAAGGCGATGCTGGAAGACATCGCGGTGCTCACCGGCGGGCGTTGCCTGACCGAAGATCTCGGCATCAAGCTTGAGAACATCAAGATCGAAGACCTCGGCAAAGCCAAGCGCGTTACCATCGACAAGGAAAACACCACTATTGTCGAGGGCGAAGGCAAACAAGCCGACATCCAGGGCCGCGTCGCTCAGATCCGTCGTCAGATTGAAGAGACGACGAGCGATTACGATCGCGAGAAACTGCAGGAGCGCCTTGCGAAACTCGCGGGCGGTGTTGCAGTCATCAACGTCGGCGCTGCGACTGAGACCGAGATGAAAGAGAAAAAAGCTCGCGTCGAAGACGCGTTGCACGCCACGCGTGCGGCAGTTGAGGAAGGCATTGTCGCAGGCGGCGGTGTCGCCTTGCTTCGCGCGCAGAAAGCGCTCGACAATATGAAAGACCTCGAAGGCGACGAGAAAGTCGGCGTGGCGATTGTTCGCCGGGCCATTGAAGAGCCGACGCGCCAACTTGCCGACAACGCGGGCCGCGAAGGCGCGCTCGTTGTTGAGGAAGTGAAGAAGCGCAAAGGCAACGAAGGCTACGACGTCGCCAACGACGAATACACCGACCTGGTAAAGGCGGGAATCGTCGATCCGACCAAGGTCACGCGCAGTGCGCTGCAAAACGCAGCGTCGATCGCGGGCCTGTTGCTCACCACCGAAGCATTGGTCACGGAGATTCCTGAAAAGGAAAAAACTCCTCCGATGCCTCCAGGCGGCATGGGCGGCATGGATTATTAATCCAAAATCGAAACAACAATTAACAAACAGCCGAGCTCGAAAGGGCTCGGCTGTTTTGTTTAATTGGCTTAGCAGCCTTAGCGGCGAGCTCAATCGCAAGCTGCGGGAAGAACAGGGTCAAATCTCAACATTTAACATTTCGCCTGCTCTCCAAACCACTAGACGAACACACTGGAAATTCTTGACCAGTCCCACAACAGGCATTCGAGTAAATCAGGAACCAGCAATTACCACTATGAAACGAATTACGTCGGTTGCCATGGCGCTCACGGCTCTGTTCGGATTGGCGGTGTCGGGCTGCGACAAAAAGACGTCAGAGGACCTCGAACAAAAGGCGGAGGAAACGAAGCAAACTGTAGAACGCAGCGCGAAAGAGGCGAAGGAAGCTGCCGACAAACAGATTGAGAAAGCGAAGCCGAAGCTCAAGGAGTTTGGCGAAAAAGCGAAGGACGCGACTCAGGACGCGATTGAAAAAACGAAGGAGGCCGCCGATTCTGCCGCGGAAAAGCTGAAGGAGGCGGTCGGGGCAAGCCCGACGCCTACGCCGTAGCGAAGATAAATTGGGAAAGCAGAAACGCAGGAAAGCTGTTTTCATTGCTCCTGATTTTCTGGCCTCTTGATTCATTCATTGCTGAAACGGTTGATAAACGTGAGAACGGGCTCGCGTGTGGGCGTTCAACATTGCTCGGTCCCGCATCAACGCGTTAGGGACAGCGCGTTCCAGCTTTTTTGGCTTCCTCATTAGTTTTCTTCGTGGTCTTGATGTCTTCTGTAGTGAAAAATCCTTTAATGCCCCGGTTTTACTTTTTGTTTTCTGCGCATTAGTCGCATCGACTGTTGGCGCGCAAGCGGCCGAGTCGCTGAACGCAGTCGCCGAGCGCTATGCGCACCTCGTATTGGCTCTTGGACAGCATGATCCCGATTACGTCGATGCGTTTTACGGACCGGCTGAGTGGAAATCGCAGGCGGAGAAAGGAAAGAAGTCGCTGAATGCGATCGGAACAGAGGCCGCCGAGTTAATCGCGACACTGGCGAAAACTTCCGACACAGCAACGGAGTTCTTGAAAAGTTCTTTTTACCGCTCTTCCAATTCCTCAAA
>JBKPLX010000261.1:0-6104 GCA_046731855.1 Verrucomicrobiota bacterium
TAATCGATCAAGTTTTCGAAGAAGTCGACGCCGGCGATTACGATTTGATAGTGACCGGCACCTCACAGGCGCGCGGCCTGCTAGGTCATTACATCATGGGTGATCTGACCCGCAGCATTCTAAACCGGGCCAATTGTCCAGTACTCGTTGCGCGCGCCGGCAAACCAGCAGCAACCCGCACTCTCTGGAAGGCCTTCAAAGGACTATTTAGCAGAGACTAATTAAACCACGCAGGACGCGCTCGGGCTTTTCACGAAGCCTCCCAAATCAGAGAACAGCCTCTCAATACATTTCGCACGAAGTGTTGCAGAGTGCGATGCCTTTTCGCATCCCTTTCATAAATAATGTGTGCCCGCTGAATGAAACAACCCGACCAAGCAAGCATTCGCAGCGCACCTGTGCGTCGCTGGGTGGCACATCTTTGGCGTGAATGGACAATCGAAAGCTGGCGCCCGATCGCTCCCGCTTTCGCAAAGCCTGAGCCTTCGAAGTGGAGTGATGCCCGGGTAACAGCGGCCTGGATTGGCCATGCCACCGTGCTCATCAATGTCTTCGGCATTACGATTCTGACCGATCCCGTACTTTTCCCGCGTATAGGGATTCGGCTGCCGGGATTTACAATTGGTCCGAAGCGATTGACCGCGCCCGCGCTCCAGTTTCACGAACTGCCTCGAATTGACCTCATCCTTCTATCTCACGCGCACTTCGATCATTTCGATTTGCGAACGCTCCGCCGCTTTAACAAAAACACGACGGTAGTAACGGCTCCGAATACGGCAGACTTGCTGAGATGGACACGTCTCCGCGACATCACGGAGCTTTGCTGGGGCGAGCAGAAATCTCTTAACACAGTCGCCGGCGCTGTCAGCATCACCGCCTTTGAAGTGAAACATTGGGGCGCGCGAACCCAGCGAGACACGCATCGCGGTTACAATGGCTATTTGATCGAGTCCCGTGCTCGGGGAAAACGGCGCATTCTTTTTGGTGGCGACACTGCGATGACGGACAGCTTCGCAAAGCTACGACACGATGGAGAAATCGATCTCGCGATCATGTCGATCGGGGCTTACAATCCCTGGATCCAATCGCACTGCACGCCGGAGCAGGCAGTGGCGATGGCAACTGCAGCCGGCGCGCGATTCATCATGCCGGTGCACCATCAAACATTCCGGCTCAGTTTCGAGCCACTGCGGGAACCGATTGAACGCTTCCAGGCCGCTCTCAGCGAAACTCCCGAACGGATTGCCCTGCGCGAAATTGGCCAAACGTTCGCGCTCCCCTGAGGCCGTGGGTTTGCTCATGCTGTTTTGGAATGCAATGTTTGCGCCGCCGACGCCGACGTAGCTCAGCTGGTAGAGCAGCGGTTTCGTAATCCAAGGACAGCCTTAGCTAACGAGTTGCTGCCTCAGTGCATGTGCGAACATGCGGCGACCAACAAAGGCCATAACAGACCGCCATACAGTCAACGTGACGTCAATGCACGCTCTTACACCCACGACGGCCCAGCCTAGCATCTCTGGCGGACAGGACATGGTGGAGTACCTACATCGCAGATGCGGCTACAACAAACAATCTTTTTTCGGAACCTAGTGCAGCCATTTCCGGATAAGGACCTAAGCAATGAAAACGTTAACTGCTTGCGATTTGTTTGTGAGCTTCCTTAGTTACTGCTAAGCCAGTGTAAGCTGTACAGCTTCGAGTTACACGGGGTTGATTGCTTAACATGGCGCCGCCGGCATACGGGTGAACTGGCAAGCCGTACCAGTAGCGGTTGAGACGGCAGTGATTATTCGCAAAGGATGCGCAGCTAAAGCCATTCTCGCGCAGAAGGGTTGCCATTTTAAGCACATGAAGCAAAATACATCGCCGGATTCTTCCGACACTCAGCAGTTGGCTCACGTTTCCCAGACGTGGGGGAAATTATTAAACAAAAAACAAGCAGTTGATTATATCGGCTGTTCGTGTCGCTATGTTGACTGAGCAATCGTCATGGGGCGCTTACGGGCATTAAAACCGACAGGCAAGCTCGTGCGTATTCGACGCGCCGATTTAGAGGCATTCCTTGAATCCGGTGCAACGATCGGAGGCATTCCGCAATGAACAAGTGTTCACACGCGGCCGGCTCGGCTAAGGACGGCGATAAATCGCATAGCAGCGCTATATTCCGTAGCGCACAAAATGACGCGCTTGAAAAAGGTAATGACTAAGGGCGACAAGATCAAGGCCACTAAGAAGGCTAAAGCAGCGGCCAGGGGGGCTCAAATCATTAAGGTTGATGAGAATTGGTCTATCGTGCGGATTGACGATCTGAATTGGCAGATCAGACACGCGAAGCAGAGACTGCCCTTCGACAAGTGGTACTTTGGCACATTGCGTGGTGCGTTTCTGGCGTTGCCGGACAAAATGATCGGGGAAGAGGCAAAAGGCGCGATAGCGCATGTCTCACGATGTTACAGACGCTTCTGTGAGTCTGTCTTGAGCGCACTTCCAGGGAGTGGGCAATGAGTGAACCAGCAACACGTGAGCGAGTTTCCCATATTCGTGGACTCGCAGGCTCTGCAGTGCTCTTGCCCTGGCCTACCAAGTCAAAGGGCAGCAGCAAAAAATGGGGCTATCTTCAACTTAGCGACATGAACGAGGATAGCTATCTGGCTAAGCTAGCGAAGGCTGGCAACATCGGCGTAGCGCTTGGTCGAGTATCGAATGGACTTGTCACGGTTGATTTTGACCAAGACGGCTACAGCGACGCCTTTCTAGCAGCCAACCCACTGCTAAAAAAGACGCTTCGGACCCGCGCTGTCCGTGGGTGTAATGTCTGGATGAGATGTGCAGGCGGATACCCACCTTCGCAGAAACTAAGAGATACATCCGGAATCCAGATCGGCGAGTGGAGAGCGGATGGGAACCAGACCATCATTACCGGAGTTCACCCCCGACGGTATGCCGTATCAGTTTGTGGTCGAGAAGCCCGCACTCACAGTCGACTATGAAGCGATAACGTGGCCTCCAAGTATCGTGCCACCTGATGCTACAGAGAGTAAGAGAGTAAGAGGAGTAGGAGAGAATAAAGTCGTAGGTGTGCGCGTTTGTAATGTTGGTCGTAACTTAGCAGAAGCGTTTAGGGGTCACGACCTAATCTCTCAGATAGCACCAGCGGGTTATCACCAAAACAATGCTAGCCTTTTCAAACTCGGTCGGTTGGTAAGGAGTTGTGAAAGTGCGATAGGCCGACTGGCAAACGAAACAGAACTCGACTTCGCTTTTGACCACTGGTGTCTGGTTTCACGCCGGTTTTGGCGATCGGGACACACCCGAGACGATTACTATGCAGAATTTCTTAATGCATACAGCTATGCTCGCACCGGCCTGGACGAAGATCCTATTAAAGTGGCCGTAAGTCGCGCAAAGGCCAGGCCATTGCCAGAGGTTCGAGGTTTCACAGACCAGCGTATTCGATTGCTTGCAGCGATCTGCCGAGAGTTGGACGCCTTAATGGCCCCCTATCCGTTTTTCCTACCCACACGCAAGATCGGCGAGATTCTCGGCGTTCATTGCACTCGGATTGCGTCCTGGTTACGGGCATTTGGGTTTTTACAAATTATCCACTTAGCTCCGGGTGAAATTCGTCGGCGCGGCGGAAATCGTAGTCCCCGTTACTGCTACGGCCCGCTTAAGCGCGAGACCGAAATGTTGCCTGTTATCGCCCGTCTAGCGCCATCTCAGCCACCGGCGTTAACGGACCGCCACTCGAATAGCCCTGAAGGAACGACCATTCTTGAGGCTACACGACAAGGTCCTGCTTAAGCTTCTGCTAACATTCCACGCGTGCGCGCGCACGCGTGAGCGTGACAGTTGAAGTACAACACTTTTCGCCATTGCGCCTCCTAGGGGAATCGACACCTGGTATGGGGTTATGTCTGATGATCCAACCAGCCTCCGGCCCGATTGTGTGTTCCATCAATCAAGGCAGGTTTCTGCGCACATTAAGAGTTCTAAATCAATAACATTAAAGAAGGATCACTGAAATGCGTTAACGAATAGAACTGAGATAACGCAACTTGAAAATAAAGGATTAAAACTATGATCGAAACTAACAATATGCGAGCAGAGCGCGAGGCAACATTGCACACCAAGACCGTGGCGGTGGAACCACCCCGAGGCTTCGACCGCCCCTTCGCGCGCATCTCGTGGGGCGCGATCTTCGCCGGAGCGATAATCGCTCTTGCGACGCAACTCGTCTTGACACTTATCGGCACAGCAATCGGACTCGCCACGTTGAATCCAACGACAGGTCAAAATCCAAGCGGTACCACACTCGGAATTGGAGCCGGCGTTTGGCTCGTAATTAGCAGTTTGGTTTCGCTGTTTCTTGGCGGCTATGTCGCCGGGCGGCTCGGCGGGACGTTCAACGGATGGTTGCACGGATTGGCTACTTGGGCCGCCGTGACCATGTTGACGATCGTGCTGTTAACGACAGCTGCCGGCGGACTTATCGGCACGGCGTCGGGGTTGGCCAACTTCACTGTGAGCAACAGTGACAGAGTCTCGCGAACTCAGCTGCCGCCCGCCGTTCAGCAACCGATAGATCAGTTGACGGCACAGGCAAGGCAGAGTGCCGACCAGGCCGCAGCCCAAGCTCAACAGACCACGCCTGAGCAGAGAACCGCAGAGACACGGCAAGTGGCAGAGCGCGCGGCCAAGGGCGGTGCAGTCGGGACAGGCGCGGCGGCGCTTGGTCTGATCTTGGGCGCACTGGCAGCGGCTTTGGGCGGTAAGACTGGCGAGCGTTATCGGAGTCGCGAAGTATATGTGGACGAGCGTCACATCGCGGGCAGACAGGAGGCTCGATGAAAAGGAGACGCGTACGTTTTGATACTTTGGTCGCTCGTTATTATCCGGCCGTTTACAGCTTCGCTTCTCGACTGACCGATGATCCTCGAGCGGCAGTTTTGTTAACCCATGAGGCATTCACTACCACGCGAAAGCAATTACAGAATAGTCGCAATGAGGTCCAGCTTGTGACAACCCTCCTCGACGCTGTAATCCGAGGGGGTCTCCTTGCTGCGCGACCGAATCAGGTAGCTGTTCGAAGTCAGCGGGATTCACCCGCTCCAGACTCAACCACAATCGCCGGGCGGTTTGAAACACAGTTACTTTCAGTATCAGCCTGATGGTGGCGGCGGGTAGGTCGAGTCTACACGCCTCCAGCCGCCTCGCTGCTGTCCTTTGTTTCCGGCATGAGGGCAATGACGAGCAAGAGATCGGCGGCCGCAGCGGCAGCCATGAACAAAAACGTGGCGGAGCTGCCTACACGGTCGCTGATATATCCGGCCACGGCGGTGCTCAGTGACGCGCCGATGCCCACTGCAGCGCCGACTACCCCTTGCGCCAGATTGTAATGGCCAGTGCCGCGCATGACATCAGCAAGGACGAGTGGCACCAGAACGCCAAGGATCGCGGCGGATATGCCATCGAGCAACTGAACTGCGATCACGAGAGTAGGTTCGCTGGTTGCCGCAAACGCAGCGCAGCGCATAGCGAGTGCCAAGAGGCACAGTGCAAGCAAAGGACGCCTACCCCAGCTTTCCGCTCTTCGCCCAATCGCGGGTGCGATGGCAACCACGACCAATTGCGGTGCGAAAATACACACAGAAAGAATGACCGTTGCGGTTTCGGGAATTCGCGTGGCGAGAAGACCGGCCATGGTCGGCAGCGCGGCGGCATTGGCAAGCTGGAATAGGAATATTGCGCCGGCGAAAATGACAAGCGGGCGGTTGCGGGTCAGCGACCAAAGCGCATCAGAAGATGGACGCGCTTGCTCTCGCGGCTGCCCGCCCCGCGCGAGATCGGAGTCAATGTCGCCCGGTCGGATGAAGGTGAGCGCTAGGAGCGTTGGAACGCCGAGTGCAGCCGTGAAGGTAAAGATCGCGCGGTTCGTGAAATAATATCCGATGATTCCCATGATCGCCGCCGCAATCGCGTTGCCGAGCGAGAGGAAGCGGGCATTGCGCCCAAGCCTGAGACTCAGCAGGGTGTAACCGACGAGGCCGAGGCTGATGGCGGCCATCGTCGGCCCAATGAGGCAGCTTGCGACAGCATGCAGC
>JBKPLX010000262.1:0-4010 GCA_046731855.1 Verrucomicrobiota bacterium
GACAGATGCCGCAAGCATTTGGGCAACCGGCGTGACATGGTGGCAGGTCCCACCCGTGGCGAAGGTGGTTCTCAAGGGAACGCTCGCGCCGGGCGTGGTCGGCAAGGATGTCATCATCGCGTTATGCGGACTCTTCAATGAAGACGAGGTGCTAAATCACGCCGTTGAGTTTGTAGGCGACGGCGTAGCGGATCTTCCGATGTCCGCACGAATGACCATCGCCAACATGACCACTGAATGGGGCGCGCTGGCAGGCGTGTTCCCTTTTGATGAAGTGACAGTGAATTATCTGCGCTCGCGCGTCCCCGAGTTCACAAATCCGAAACGCCCGGGAACGCGCAGTCCGAAAAGCCGCTCCGGCTATACAAACGCCGATATCGACAAATGGTGGAAAAATCGCTCCGAACTCAGCGCCGACCCCGATGCTGAATACGCGATCGAGCTGGAGCTGGATCTCGCGACTGTCGTTCCGCATGTGTCCGGGCCTAACGAGGTTAAAACCATGGTGTCGCTCCCTGAGATGGAACGAAAGCGCGTGCCCATTCAAAAGGCCTACCTGTTGTCGTGCGTGAATGCGCGCTTCGAAGATTTGCACGACGCGGCAGAAGTTGTGCGCGCCCGGGGCGGACGCGTGGCCGACGGTGTCGAATTTTATCTCGCGCCAGCCAGCGCCGAAGTGCAGGCCAGATCGGAATCGAATGGCGATTGGCAGACTCTGCTGGGCGCAGGCGCAATTCCGTTGCCGCCTGGTTGTGGCGCATGCATCGGACTGGGACGTGGTCTGGTGCAAAAAGGCGAAAACGCGATCAGTGCGACGAATCGCAACTTCAAAGGACGCATGGGCGACCGCGACGCGTTCGTCTATCTGGCTTCGCCCGCCGTCGTTGCAGCGAGTGCATTAGCTGGATTTATCTGCGCGCCAACAAATTTCAATGAGCGCTCCGCCGGCATTGCGGTCCGACGACCCGAAAAGAAACCCAGGCCCGCAGGATCGGTGAAGATCATGGAAGGTTTCCCATCCAGCGTGCGCGGTCGCGTTCTGTTTATCGACAAAGACAATTTGAACACCGACGGCATTTACGCTGGCAAACATACTTACCGTGACGACATGACCCCCGAGCAGATGGCCGCGGTTACATTTGAAAATTACGATCCGAAATTCAACGCCCTTTATCAAAAGGGCGACGTTGTAGTTGCCGGGTTCAACTTTGGAACGGGCTCGAGTCGCGAACAAGCCGCCACGGCGCTTAAGTTTAAAGGAATTCCCTGCGTAATTGCGGGCAGCTTTTCCGAGACTTACAAGCGCAACGCGTTTAATAACGGGTTCGTGGTGTTCGAGTGTCCGAAGTTGGTGACGCACTTGCGTGCTACGCTCACAAATCGAGCAGCCACCACCATCGGACCGGAGATCACCATCGATTACGCGAAATCCATTCTCACAGTCGATGGAAAATCATTCTCGTTCCCGCCGCTGAGTCCCGCCGCTCAGGAGTTGATCGTCGCCGGCGGCGCCGAAAACCTGGTCGCGTCGCGCCTTCAAGAAACGGCGGTTTCCTAACCGCCAAGAGGCCCAGGCGCGGAGATCGAGCGCCACTTCAAAGGCTTATCCTGTCGAAGAACGTGATCACTTGCGCAGCTGGCGTAAGCGCGCGTGGAAGCGACGAGACTTGGCGGCGTTCCCGCAAACCGCCATGTCGCACCAACGCCGGCGGCCGGCCTTCGAGCTGTCAATGAATAGCCATGAACAGTTGGGTCCATGACAGATGCGCAGTCGATCTTTCGGCAATGGCAAGACATGTTCGACCATCCGATAGGCGATCATCGATGCGATCAGGTCGAAATCGGCTGCATCATTGCGCAGCTCAGCAACCACCCGCCCATCGTCAAAGCGCAGCTCGTGCGCATTGATGCCTGCGATCCAATTCTCTCGTAGCAGCGCGAGCATGGCTTTCGGCGGCGCGCTCCCGGAAACGATCCCCGTGATCAGTGCAAACAGCGTTTCGCGAAATACCTTTGCACGCGCCAACGCAGCCGCAGCCGCTCTGGGCTCGCTCTTCGCCCTTCTCGCCAGTGCGTGCAGAATGTTTTTCGGCAGGAGACGCACCAGTGCTGCCCATTCGAGCAGGGCCGTGTAGCTGTCCAGCCAGTCGCGAGGCGACTGATCGCGGCCGGTGACGGTATTGATGAAGTCGAGCGCCGCATCCCCACCGATGAAGTCACGCGTGGCAAACCGATGCGATTCGATTGTAACCGGTAAATTTCCTTTCATGGGTTGACAACACATTCGCAACCGATGTAATGTCGATTACAGGTTAGCAAAGAAGAGAACCAATACCATGAAAAACTTCCGCGTCACGCTTGCTGCCGGCATCTTGGTCGCCGCAATGAATCTAATTTCTCCCGCGCATTCTTCAGATCCTCCAAAGCCGACGCAAGGTGCTGCCAACATGGCTGGCTCACACGATTTTGATTTTCAAGTCGGTGAATGGCGTGTCCATCATCGAGTAAAACGCCCAGCCAGCAATGATCAATGGTTGGAATTCGATGGTACGTGCAGCAATCGCGGCCTGATGGACGGTTCAGCCAATGTGGAGGATCAACGGTTCGACAAGCCAACCGGTGTCACTCACGGTGTCGCATTGCGCGCCTATGATCCCAAAACCGCGCAATGGGCAATTTGGTGGATCGACAGCCGCGATCCTTTCGGCGCTCTCGATCCGCCAGTCAAAGGCCGTTTCGAAAACGGCGTTGGCACCTTCTATTCCGATGGGACGCTGGACGGAAAGCCAATCCGCACGCGGTTCATTTGGTCGAAGATCACGCCAACATCCGCGCACTGGGAACAGGCTTATTCGTCCGACGCGGGAAAGACATGGGAAACGAATTGGATCATGGAGTTCCAGCGGATCTCGAGCCGCCCGTGAGCATGACGCGGCGAAAGTTCACCATGATCACCGGCGCAACGGTGTTCGCCGGCTGGCAAACGAGTCCGTCGCGAGCGAAGACCGCCGGGATTTGCCTGGTGCTCGCGCCGAGCAATCTCGGATTACGGCCGACGGAAAATGGCGGCCAACCCGGTACGTGGCGCGCGCCGCAAGTGCTGATGGATGCGGGCCTGTTTCGCGCATTGGATGCGGAGGAAATCATACGGCTCGAGCGACCAGAGTATAAGTTCGACGCTCAAGCCGGAACGAGAATACGCAACGGGCTCTCGATCCGTGCGTTTTCGCTACAGCTGTCTGAGAAGGTGCGTGACATCCTGAAGAAGGGCGGATTTCCGGTAGTCATCGGCGGTGACTGCAGCATTCTCCTTGGTGGCTTGTACGGCATGCGGCTCGCTGGAGGGCGAGGACTCGTGCACATCGACGGCCACAGTGATTTCTTCCACCCTGGGAACTACGACACGGCAAAGCATCTCGGTTCAGCAGCGGGCATGGACCTTGCTCTTGCGAGTGGCCGAGGTGAGCCGCTACTGACCGATTGGCCTGAGATCAGCAAGCCTCTCGCCAGCGATGTTGACATCATCCAATTGGGAGAGCGCAACGCCGAAAGCCCGAGCTTCAAGGATTACTACGGTGATATCGTTCGCACTGAGATTACGCAATTCACGATTCAGCGCCTGCTTGCCGATGGTGTCGACGCCACGGCGCGTAAGGTAATCACGAACCTCGAAGCACGAGGGCTGGACAGGGTCTGGCTGCATGTCGATCTTGATGTGCTCGATCAGTCGGTAATGCCTGCGGTGGACTCGCCAGGAAGTCCGGGCCTTGACTATGCGCAATTGACGGGGTTGGTCGCCGCTTTGTGTGCTTGCGGACGCGTCGTGGGGGCCAACTTCACCATCTATGATCCCGAAAGAGATCCTGAGTCACGTTATGCGCGTCCATTGGTTCGTTGCATTGCGGACGGAGTCCGCGGGTGCGCGAAGCGTGCCACCTAACGAATGAACCCGAATTTTTGTTTTAGCCGGAGTCGCGCACGCTTGTTCATGATAGCGCTGCTCTTTGCGG
>JBKPLX010000263.1:0-15682 GCA_046731855.1 Verrucomicrobiota bacterium
TTCGCCTAACGAAAGAACGATGCAAGAGCGTCGCGAACGAACCCGTATCGACCATGAACTTGGCAGGTTTCCCATTGATCGAACCATTCACATACAAATTAAAACCGTCGCTTACTTGAATCGGAACAGCTTGCAATCCACGCCGGTCGAAACCCGGAACAGCGCCCAAAACATCGGGGTCGGTTTTTAAGATGAGTAACTGCCGTTGACAATCCAGCACCGCCTCGGTTGGAAAAAGGATATCTGCTCCAATGATTCCGTCGATTTGCTCTTCGTGAGCCAGTCGCGACGCGCGGGCAGAGTTGCCCAGATCGACAGTAACCATCGGTTCATCGATCAGAGTTAGCCCTCCGAGCCGGAGCTCGCGCGCGACCGTTACATTGTTAAATGCACCGTTGATCTGAATGCGCGACGGCAGGTTCGACTTGGCAGTGATTGGTTTGAGCTGAAAATGATTACGACGATTGACAGCGATTGCGCTTACCGGCGCACCACTGTCGATCGTGAGCCAGGCTTCTTTTCCATTGATGAAAGCGCGCACCATCAAATGATTTTGCCGGGAGCGCACCAGCGGCAGCGCTACGAAACGCGTGTCTGCTCGCGCGTAAACGAGCTGCGGCAAAGCTGCCAATTCGGCAACCAGCACAGCCACAGCGCACGAAATCGACAAAAATGTCCGGCACCATCGCTGCGGGCTTGAACAAGTCACGGGGCGTGAGATTAACACGGTTCTTTTTACGTGAAAGTAATTTCGCGTTTTCATGATCGACGGCCTGGCGAACAGTAACCGAGTGTTTTGTCATTGCGCAGCACGCCTGAGTGATGATTTACTCTCCGCCGAATGCAACCGGCTCAAACGACGACGGCGATAACTGAAACATCCGTAACCGACCAAAAATTCGTCAGAGGACTAGGCCTGCTTGATTCAACCATGCTGGTCGCCGGCTCGATGATCGGCTCGGGAATTTTCATTGTCTCCGCGATCATCGCACGACAGGTCGGTTCGCCCGGTTGGCTGCTGGTTGTTTGGATCGTGACCGGTTTACTGACGATGATGGCCGCGCTTTCGTACGGCGAACTGGCAGCGATGATGCCAAAGGCTGGCGGGCAGTACGTTTATCTGCGCGAAGCGTACAGTCCGCTCTGGGGTTTTCTCTACGGATGGACACTCTTTTTAGTGATTCAAACCGGCACGATCGCCGCGGTGGCCGTCGGCTTTGCGCGCTACAGCGGCGTGCTTATTCCCTGGTTTTCAGAATCCAACTATCTGGTCCCGCCAATCCGTCTTGGTGGCTGGTTTACTGGCTACGCTGTTTCACTTTCTACCGCGCAGTTTCTCGGTCTGGCAATGATTGCGCTGCTGACCTTCATGAACACGCGTGGATTAAATCTTGGCAAGCTCGTACAAAATATTTTTACGACGGCCAAAACCGGTGCGCTCATCGCGTTGGTGGTGCTGGGAATCATCGTTGGTGTCAAGTCCGGAGCGGGTGCAGCGAACTTTCGTGACTTTTGGACCTTGCGAGGCGGGTTGCAGGATGTGGGAGCAGGGCTTACGGCAGCGACCGCATTCGGTCTCTTTGTTGGCATCTGTGTGGCGCAAACGAATTCGCTGTTTTCTGCCGACGCGTGGAACAACATTACGTTCATCGCCGGAGAAGTGAAGGAACCGCGACGCAATATTCCGCTGTCGCTCGCGTTTGGCACGCTTCTGGTTATTGGACTTTATCTGCTGGCGAACGTCGCTTATCTGGCAACGCTTCCATTCGCTTCGATCCAAAATGCGCCAAGCGATCGTGTTGCCTCGGAAACGGCGAACGTAATTTTTCCCGGCGCCGGGGCAACGATCATGGCGATCGCGATTATGGTTTCGACGTTTGGTTGCAATAATGGACTGATCCTCGCGGGCGCGCGTGCTTATTATGCGATGGCGCGCGACGGTCTCTTCTTCCGGCGCGTGGGTGAGTTGAACAAAAATCATGTCCCCGCGTGGGGCCTGATTATTCAAGGAATCTGGGCTGGAATCCTCGTGTTACCGCGAACCGTGAAGCCAGATGGAAGTTACGGCAATCTTTATGGAAACTTGCTCGATTACGTAATTTCTGCCGCACTGATTTTTTACATTCTCACGATCGCCGGATTGTTCTTGTTGCGATGGAAACGGCCAGACGCCGAGCGTCCATACAAGGCGTTTGGTTATCCAGTTGTCCCCATTCTCTACATCATTGGCGCCGCCACAATTCTTTTAGTTCTTTTCATCTATCAAACCGCAACCACGTGGCCTGGGCTGATCATCGTTCTCACCGGCGTGCCGATTTATTTCATCTGGAAATTTCTTGGGGCAAAATCACGGCCAGGCTGACCTGCTACGCCCATCCCGATTAGCGCAACCAAAAAAAGAACGTCGCACATGAATGTATTTCGAAGAAAAAGTGTCACCCAACTTCAAGCTGAAGCATTGACGGACACTCGCCTGAAGCGTGCGTTAGGGGCAACCAACCTCACGGCGCTTGGCATTGGTGCAATCATTGGCACAGGCATTTTCGTACTAACCGGCACGGTCGCAGCGCAGAACGCGGGGCCAGCCGTAATTTTATCGTTCGTTCTGGCGGGTGTGGCCTCGATTTTCGCGGCGCTGTGCTATAGCGAATTTGCGTCGCTGGTGCCAATGGCCGGCAGCGCGTACACCTATGGCTACGCCACGCTCGGCGAACTGTTCGCGTGGATCATCGGCTGGGACTTGGTTCTGGAATATGCCCTCGGTGCGGTCACAGTCTCTATCGGTTGGTCAGGCTACGTCGTCTCATTTCTGCGCGACATTGGCATTCATATCCCGGCCCAGTTATCGGCGGCGCGTGGAACGCTCATTACTATGGCGGACGGAACACAAGTTACGGCCATTTTCAATCTGCCAGCTGTCATCATTATCGCTATCATTACGCTGCTGCTGGTGATAGGCATTCGTGAATCGGCGACGGTTAATAATGTTATCGTGTTTGTAAAAGTGGCGGTGGTGCTGCTGTTCATCGTTGGCGCAGCTCACGCGGTCAATCCCGCCAACTGGCATCCGTTTATCCCGCCGAGCACCGGTACGCGCGGACATTTTGGCTGGAGCGGCGTCATGCAAGGAGCAGGGATAGTGTTTTTCGCGTACATCGGTTTCGACGCAGTGAGCACAGCAGCGCAGGAAGCAAAGAATCCCCAACGCGACATGCCGATCAGCATCATCGGATCGCTGTTGATCTGCACCGTCCTTTACATCCTGGTGTCGGCTGTCGCGACCGGCATCGTCCCGTACCTGCAATTAGATGTCCCGGATCCAATAGCCGTGGCAGCCGACCACGCTGGTGTCGGGTGGATGGCCTCCTTAATCAAACTGGGCGCCATCGCGGGGCTCAGCTCGGTCATTCTGGTGATGCTCTTGGGCCAGTCGCGGATTTTCTTCACCATGGCGGACGACGGTTTGCTACCGAAGTTTGTGAGCAGGATTCATCCAAAATTCCGCACGCCGTGGATCACGACGATAGCCACAGGAATCGTTGTCGCCTGCTTTGCAGCAATCTTCACTGTACGCGAAGCTGGCAGTCTTGTTTCGATCGGGACACTGCTGGCGTTCGTGATCGTCTCAATTGGAGTTCTTGTGCTGCGGCTGCGCGAGCCTGAGTTGCCACGCACATTCAAAACGCCAGCTGTGTGGTTCGTCGCACCGATGGGTGCGCTGTCGGCCCTCGCTCTTATGATCTCACTGCCGTGGCTAACCTGGGAGCGGCTGATCTACTGGTTTGCGTTCGGCATCGTGATTTACTTCGGCTACAGCATTTACAACTCCAAACTTGGTCCGCGCAAAATCCCTGGCGAGACTGCCTGGTCACGCGCTCTGAAAATTGCGGGGGTGATCTGGATTGTATTCGGCTCGCTCGGCTCGATCCTGTGGCTGGCGCGTTATCGAACAGACTACATTCCCGGCCCTCTCGGCATCGTCATTGGTGCCGCTGGTTTCGTGCTCGCGTGGAGTCTGGGCGCGCTGCTAAATTTGGTTGCGCAAGTTTCCGATCATACACATGCCCGGCACTTGATGATGGAAACGCCAGGCGCGAGCGGAAAATAGCTATCGCCCCAATCTCGCCAAGTGAGCGCTAGCGTTTGCGAAACGCTCACGCTGATAAGTTTTAAAAAGACAACAGGCTTTAAGATCCAGATGAGGTCCAGTCGCTCCTGAACCCTCGCGACGGACTGGTTGCGCCTGATCCGAGAAGCGTTTCGGTCTGCTTCCGAAGCTTTTCGCTATCGAGCTGATTGAAAGCGCGCCGTGTATCAGCGAGTTCGGACAGCGCAATGCCTGCTCGCCGGAGAATTTTGCGCTCTTCGGGAGATAACTTTTCGGATCTTCCGCTACTCACGGCGTGCGTTTGAAATCGAGAGATTACGGTGGTCAATGCATCGTCATTCGCTCCGTACAACTCAACAAGTTGTTGAAAACTGAGATGGAACGGAATCGTAGCTAGATCGACATTCTCCGCTTCGGATATTTCCGCGGGCGGGATCACAACCTCATTCGACGTCGCCACCGAATTCCAGACGTCAGCGGGCTGGTAATATCCAATTTCAATCCGACAGGCACGATGCCGTTGCGACATTGTAACATAATGCATTG
The DNA here is from genome assembly GCA_046731855.1 of Verrucomicrobiota bacterium. Classification (GTDB taxonomy): domain Bacteria; phylum Verrucomicrobiota; class Verrucomicrobiia; order Chthoniobacterales; family UBA10450; genus Udaeobacter. The sequence continues at coordinate 4,655 of JBKPLX010000263.1, forward strand.
CTGCCATCGGTTCGATAGCCGCTTCTTTCTCCTCCAGACCGTCTGCACAATGAATCCGGAGATGAACCTGTCGATCTATTGGCACGGCATTTTTGAAAATCGATGGCCAGTCAACATTCCAATACGCGAAGATTGTCCAAGGGTCGCGCGCAATGGCGAGGAGACGTGGGGAACCATGAAAGCGCGGCAGTCCTAAACCATTACCCAAATCGCATGACTCCTCAGCTTCCGCGAGAGGCACGACCGGTTTCTTGGAAATATGGAATGTCTGTCTCGCCTTCATCTTCCACAAGGTGGCCCAAATCGATAAAAGGCCAACCACAGAGTTCGCGGCCAAAAAAATTCGGTTACTCAACAATCATCATCCATCTCGAGGCCTTTTGGAACTTTTCCGCGCCTTTTGCGCATTTTAACGCATAGTTCTCGTCTAATTGAGAAGGCATGAGCGCAAAAATAGTCGGTCTCGAAGAACTTTCGAAGCGCAGCGAGCAACTGCGGGTTGCCGGGAAAAAACTGGTGGCGACAAATGGCTGCTTTGATTTGCTGCACGTCGGACACGTGCGCTACTTACAGGCTGCACGCGCGCTTGGCGATTTGCTAGCGGTCGGCCTGAATGGAGATCGCTCGGTCCGCGAATTGAAAGGAAAGGGACGCCCGATTACCGCTGAGCGCGATCGCGCGGAAATCCTCGCCGCGCTACAATGCGTGGATCTTGTCACGATCTTTCCGGAAATGCGAGCGACGCAGTTTATTGGTGCAAGCCATCCTGCCATTTATGTGAAAGGTGGCGACTACACGTCAGAAACGCTCAATGAAGAGGAGCGCGCACTTTTGAACGGGGTCGGCGCCGAAATTCGCATCATTCCATTTGAGGCAGGCTATTCGACCACGCGCCTGCTCGAACAAATATGCCAGGGCGCGCCTTGAAAGTTGTGGCGCTCTTCACGCAATTGAGTCCATATCGCTAGAGCTCAGGACGAATAAGTGAAACGGCTGCCAATTGGTATTCTTGGGTCAGGAAAAGGAAGCAACTGCCGGGCAATCCTCGAGCGTATCCGCTCAGGCGACCTGGCAGCGGAAGCGCGTGTTGTAATCTCGGATGTCCTGCATGCGCCAATACTCGATATAGCGCGGGAGTTTTCCGTTGCTAACGCATTCTTACCGCCTGGCCAATTTCGGACGCGGTTAGAGCCGGAAGTGGAAAACGAGCTCGTAAAAATGTTGCGCGAGGCTTGTGTTGACCTCGTCGTGCTGGCTGGCTTCATGCGCGTGCTCCATGCACCGATGCTCAAAGCGTTTCCACGACGTATCATCAATATCCATCCATCGCTTCTGCCCAAATTTCCAGGACTCGAAGCGTGGAAACAAGCGCTCGCGGCGGGCGAAGCGGTAAGTGGTTGCACAGTGCACTACGTGGATGAAAAAATCGACCACGGTAAGATCATCGCTCAGCGTGAAGTGCGGATCCTGCCTGATGACACGCCCGAAAGCCTGCATGCGCGGATTCAAATCGCCGAGCGCGAGTTATACCCGGCTGTGATCGCGGAATTTTGCGAAAGATATCAAACCGCGGCATTGTAATTTTGAATCCGGCGTGCCAGTCGCAGGGGCTACGGTTCATAATCGGCTAGAGATGTTCTGCTTTTTGCTCGCGACTCAACACTTCTTCCAACGCATCCGTCGGTTTTTTCTGCTCATATAGCACAGCGTAAACTTGATCAATTATCGGCGTCTCGATCTTCAGCTGGCGCGCGCAGTCAAAGGCACTCCGCGCAGTGGGAATTCCTTCAGCCACCATCTTCATGGATTGTGTAATCTGCGTGAGTGATTCGCCTCGCCCCAGCCGCTTGCCGACTGTGTAGTTGCGGCTGCGCTCACTATAACATGTCACAATCAGATCACCCGCACCGCTTAATCCATAGAAAGCTTGCGCGGTTCCTCCCATCGCCACCCCGAGGCGCACCAACTCCGCCAACGATCGCGTCACTAAGGCCGCCTTGGAATTGTCGCCTAACCCGAGGCCATCGCTGATCCCGGCCGCGACAGCGAACACATTTTTCAAAGCGCCGCCCAGTTCGATGGAAGTCACCTCCTGGCTAGTGTAAACACGGAAACGCTGACTCCCCAAGATGTCTTGCAGACTCGTTGCGCACTTAGCGTCATTGCAGCCAATCACAGTCGCAGTCGGAAAGTTTTGTACGACCTCTATTGCAAGATTTGGCCCCGATAACACCGCGATCTTTTGCTTCGGAAAAAGTTCGCTGAGGATCTGACTCATCCGCATCCCGGTGCGGTGCTCGATCCCTTTCACGCAACTCAGCAGCACTGCGCGAGCATTCCCAATCGCTTCTCGCAGTTGGGTCGCAACCTTTCGCAACGCTGTCGATGGCGTCGCGAAAACGATCAAGTCCGCGCCGGTGCAATCACCGAGCTCGGAAGTAACACGCACTGATCGAGGTAAAGTGAGCCCGGGAAGATAGTCACTGTTCTCGCGTGTTCCTCGCATCCGCGCTACGCGATCGCCGTCATGGCCCCAAAGCGAAACCTGCCGCCCATCTTTGCCCCATAACCACGCCAAAGCCGTTCCCCAACTGCCTGCTCCGAGAATTGCTGTTTCGCCGATTTTCACTTTCGAGTAAAGCGCGGCTCCGTTCCACGCATGAGCCGCGAAAGATTTGAACGATGGCGCCAAATCACAACTGCCGCGAGACAAACGGACGAGTAGAATAACAACTTTCCTGTGGTTCGGCTTAGCCAGGTTGTAATCAGAATGATAAAGGGTAATACAGCTGCAGCTGCAATTGAGGCCACCGACACATAACGCGTAAGCCAAAAGGTTAGTATCCAAATCGCAACACCAGCCAGCGCAGCGATCGGAGCCAATCCGAAAAGGGCCCCGGCCGAAGTGGCGACACCTTTTCCCCCTTTGAACCGTAGCCACACCGGATAAGAATGCCCAAGCACACTCAAGATCGCCGCGACGATTCCAAACATCTCTGGTGAGCTCCATTCCGACTGCACTCGCGTAGCAATCATGATCGACATCTTCACCGCACCGAAGCCTTTCAAGAAGTCCGCGGCGAAAACAGGATAGCCATAACTCTTTCCGAGCGTTCTTATCACGTTGGTCGCGCCGACATTGCCGCTACCGTAATTCCGGATGTCAATCCCTGCGATTCGACCTGCAATATAGCCGAACGGAATCGAGCCCAACAAGTAGCTCCCGATTACTACAACGGCGAACGCCAACATGGAAATCTTATTCGGAATTTACGATTATTTCCACGGGCTGTGTTCCACGTAAACTATTCTTAGACAACCAAATAGATATTATTGCGACATCAGCCGGCGTGATTCCACTTATTCGGGCTGCCTGTCCTAGCGAGCAGGGGCGAGCAGTCGCCAGTTTTTGTCTCGTTTCAGAGCGAAGGCCAGGAATTTCATCGTAATTGAGCCAATTAGGAATCACCTGCTCCTGCCGGCGTTCAAGCTGTCGATTCTGCTCTGATTGCCGTGCGGCATAACCCTGGTATTTGAAATCCGTCTCGATTGAATTCCAGATTGTGATAGGTACGAGGGAAAGAAGTTCGAATGGCAAGTGTGTGACATTAAAATCGGGTCTCTTGAACAATTGGGAAATCGAGACGCCATTGAGCTTGGTTTGGGTGGCTAGCAGACGGGCTTGATCCAAGAGGTGGGTCTTTTCCTTGTGTCGAACCCAACGGGCTGCGTTTACTAATCCCGAGCTAAATGCACGGCTCGTTAGACGCTGATCGGCATTGTCATGTCTAAGAAACAGCCGATCCTCGGCCCGGCTTGTAAACATGCGATAAGGCTCTTCGGTACCTTTGGTGACCAGGTCATCGATGAGGACTCCTATGTACGCTTCGCTTCGCTCTAGCACCAAGGGCGAACGCCCTCGAACTTTCAGTGCAGCGTTAGCTCCTGCAATCAAACCTTGAGCCGCCGCCTCTTCATACCCGGACGTTCCGTTGACCTGACCGGCGAAATACAATCCATCGATCCGCTTTGTTTCAAGTGTCGGGAGAAGCTGGGTTGGCGGAAAATAATCGTATTCAACGGCATATCCCGGGCGCATTATCTCAGCTCGCTCCAGAGCGGGAATCGAACGTAAAAATTGAAGTTGAACGTCATATGGCAGACTCGTCGAGATACCATTTACGTAGTATTCCTTTGTGTGGCGGCCCTCGGGCTCGAGGAAGAGTTGATGCGACGCCTTATCAGAGAATTTTACGATCTTATCTTCGATGGACGGACAGTACCGGGGTCCAGTGCCTTTGATCTGACCGGCATAAAGTGGGGACCGACCAAGATTCGCGCGAATAATCTCGTGGGTCCGCCCAGTGGTATGGGTTATCCAGCAGGGCATTTGTTCCACGTGGAACTTTCCTCCGTCAACGCGGTTCAGCGTAAAGATCTCTGCCGCACGGCCGCCAATTTCCCCGTCATAAAAAGAGAACGTCGGCGGTGGCTCGTCCCCAAGTTGGATTGCACACCGAGAAAAATCAATCGAGCGCGCATTTAAGCGACACGGTGTACCCGTCTTGAATCGCCCGACTTGAAAACCTAACTGCCGAAGATTATCGCTGAGACTCGAGCTGGCATCCGCCATTCGTCCCCCTGGCTTCGTAGCTTCGCCGACATGCAATAGCCCCCGCAAAAACGTCCCTGAAGTGATTACAACACTTCGGGTAGCGATTATCATCCCCAAATCGGTTTCAACGCCGCTGACATTGCCGTCCTCTACAAGAATACTTGAGACGGTTGCCTGTTTAAGGTCCAGATTGTCAGTCTCCTCCAAAATGGCCTTCATGCGAAACTGATAGGCCTTCTTGTCGCATTGTGCCCGGGGTGCCCGGACCGATGGTCCCTTCGTTCTGTTGAGCATCCGAAACTGAATCCCTGTAGCATCGGCATTTAAACCCATCGCACCGCCCATCGCGTCTATCTCGCGGACAATATGGCCCTTGGCTAGCCCGCCAACCGCAGGATTACAAGACATTTGCCCAATCGTGTCCAAATTTTGCGTCAACATCAAAGTCCGGCATCCAATTCGCGCGGCGGCTAGTGCCGCTTCGATCCCGGCATGGCCGCTGCCGACAACCAATACTTCATATTCTGTTGGCATCTGAAACTTCGTTAGTTGTAAATACTTGGTAATCAATGTTCTATATGCATTTCCTGTCTGGCATTCGCCTCCTGTTTCAGTCCTCCCGAATTGTGCGAGGTGTGTATCGCGGCGTATGCCATGCGGCCGAGCACTATCAGAAGCAAGGCTGTCGTCACGAATGCGCCCCCCCATATCCAATACTCGACCATGCGAGGATAACTTTTCCCGCGCATAATTCGTACTGCAAACTGACCCAGCGTGCCGACATAAACGTACAAAAAAAGACCAGGCGCTCGCCCGATCGACGCCCAGAGCATGTAGCTGCCAAAAGGGATTCGCGTTATGCCGTAGAAATAATTCAGCAGGCTCGTAGGGAAAAGTGGATGCAGCTGACTCAACAGAATAATCTTCCAGCTCTCGCGCTCTACTGCAGGTCCCAATGCGCGCAGCGTTGCGTTACGTGAAAGTTTTTGCTGAAACCAACGTCTGGCAATCCGTCGGCTTAGCGCAAAGGAAACTGCTGTAGCAACAAGGTTACCCGCGAGCACGATTAAGAATCCCCACCACAATCCAAAAAAGAAACCTCCGCCGACAGCAAGAATGCCACCGGGAAGCAGAAGGATATTACACGCGGCGAAAAGCAACGGATAGAAAACGCCCCCCCATGCGCCCCAGCTCATCACGCGCTGTTGCGATGCCTCGATAAGAGTGACGATCGGAAGGAAGCGCGAAAGTACGATTGCGAGTACAATTGCAATAACGAGCGTTCCAACTTGCCAGCAAACCGCGCGGCTGACCTTCGGCATCCGGGAATTCTGCTCGCGTCACTGCCTTCGCGCAAATCTCGCAAGCTGCATTTTCGCGCCCGAAGATCCGTATCGTCTAACTAGACACTCGAGGGCTCTCGATTCCGACGACGCGGAATACCAAGACTGTCAAAGATTACGCGCGTGGCGTCGGAACGGTTGAGTGTATAGAAGTGAATACCGGCCACATCGTTGTCCAGAAGATCGTGACATTGTTCTATCGCGAAATGAAGGCCGACACGCTTGACCATCTCTGGATCGTTTTGGCAACGGTGTAGCGCGCGCAGAAGCTTTGCAGGGAAGCGTGCGCCGCCAGCTAGCTCGGCAATGCGTTTGAATCCGCCAATAGAAGTAATAGGCATGATGCCGGCGATAATGGGGATGTGAATGTCCGCAAGCGCACAGCGTTCCCGAAAATCGAGAAAATCACGGTTATCGAAAAATAGCTGGGTCACGACGTAGTCGGCGCCGGCGTCGACTTTCGCTTTGAAGTGGTCCATTTCGACCAACCGATTTGGTGTCGCGGGATGTCCTTCGGGAAAACCGGCTACTCCGATCCCAAAACCGCGGCGGTCCGGATGCGCACCGGACTGGTTAAACCGGCGAATGAATTTGACCAAATCGATTGCATGTTGGAACGAGTCCCTCGATTTATCGTAAGCAATTCCAAGCGGCCTATCGCCGCCTAGCGCAAGAATATTTCCGATCGCAGACTTGGCATATCGAAGAAGAATCCCTTTGATCTCCTCTTCGTTATGACAGACGCAGGTGAGGTGAGGAATCGGGTCGAGCTTTGTCGTGTGTTGAATGCGCTCGACAAGATCGTGGGTTAAATCACGCGTTGAGCCCCCGGCACCGTACGTCACGCTGACAAAATGAGGCATGTACGATTCGAGGTCGCGAATCGTTTGATACAGAATGTCGGCTGCCTCTGGAGTTTTTGGAGGAAAGAACTCAAACGAAAACGTGGGAGAATCCCCACGTATGATGTCGGCAATGTGCATGAACTCGGCGGCTACCTTCGTTCCTAGCGCGACTTTCGGTCAACTCATCCAAAGCACATTTTTTGACGACCTATCCGGGTGCGGACTCGCACCACCCTCGCAGTCCAATTCAGGGCGCAATCGCGAACACCCGCGCCGGAAATCCTGAGCCGCCTTTCGGTTTCGGAAAGCTCACTACCGCAATTGCACCAGCTTCCGGGACCTGATCGAGATTTGTCAGCAACTCAATCTGATAATGGTTTGTGCCGAGTATGTAGGTCTCGAGTGAGTAATCATCCTTACTGGTGGCGATTCCTGGATCAGTATCCGTTGTTTCGTGGCCTGATGACGTAATCTTGCGCTCTTCGTAAAGATGCTTCAAGGCAGGCAAACTCCATCCAGGATAATGCGCGACGCCATTGACATCTTTGTTTTCCATCTTTGCCGCATCGGGCCAGCGCTTCGACCAATCGGTCCGCATAGCAACAAATGCACCTGCAGGGATTGGTCCGTGATCTTTCTCCCATTTTTTCACGCGCTCGAGCGATAGTGTGTAGTCTGGATTTTTCGCAGCCTCGTCGTGTACGTCGATGACAACAAGCGGCAGCACCATTTCTTTCGGTTCGATCTGATCCACGGCGCGAAGCCCTTTGATAAAATGAGCAGGCGGATCGACGTGCGTCCCCCATTGGCCGACGTGTGTGTACAGTTCCGAGAAGAAACCTGTTCCCATGACGTCGGGACGCTTCTCGTACCAGTAAATTGTTTTGCGCACTTCATCGGGAAATCCCGGCCAACGCGGGATTCCCGGTGCGAACTCGTGTGTCAGATCTACGTATCGTTTGTGGGCAAGAATCTTTTGAATTTGCCAGAGAGACGGTTCGTCGGCACTCCATGCCGGGGAAAATGCCGCGATGAACAGGGCTGCACTTAACAAGAACGTCTTTCTAATGCTCATCTAGCCTTGTTAAAGCATTTAGGGTTAGGAGGCCAATATGTTCGAATAACTTTGAATAAGTCCCGTCCTTCTTCGAACAAGCCAAACCTGTCGGCGTTTATGTTGACCTTATCAACAGCTCATCGGCGTAGTGAAACACGAGGCAAATACACCGTGAATAGCCCCGACTTATTCTCAATTAGAAGAAGATGATCAGAAAGATGAACTTTTGATTCAAATCATTTCTGGCTGTGGAAAACTTTTTGACGCTGAAAAACAGAACGAGAACCGAATGTGCTACTGGAAACAACGATAAAATGCCGCCGAAAGAGGTTTTACTCGAGAAGACAACAGCCCTTCCAAGCAGATACGAATACCGATCCTACAAAAACGACAGTCTTTTCGAACATGCCACCTGGGCTTATGCATTCTGCCGGGAACACCTTTTCCGTGATGATACAAAGCGCATTATCACGGCTCTTTGGCCAGACGAACATCCGGCTCCGGGGACGACTCTGATTGAACTTGGATGCGGTCCTGGATTCTACTCGTGTCGTCTAGGAGAACGCTTTCGGGAGATGTCAATAACCGGAGTGGATCGTTCCGCGAGACAAGTACAGTGGGCCAGCGAGCGAGCTGAGGCGCTTCAGTTGACTAATTGTTGCTTTAAACGGATCAACGCCCTCAGCTTATCATGTCTCGATGCAGCCTTTGATGTCGTCCTGGCTTCACGATTACTCACTATTCTGCCCGAGCAAGCGGGCGTCATTGCTGAGATGTATCGTGTTTTGAAGCCAGGAGGTCGCTGTTTCGTTGCCGAACCTCGCTACGCCTTTTGGGCGTCAATTCCACTTTTGGGCATGTGGCTTCTCGTAGGATTAATTCCCTCCGGAAATGGCTATCGGGAACCATATAAGGCAATGGTATTTTCTGCAGAAGGATTCGCGAACCTTTTTGCGACGCAACCATGGAAAAAGTTCAAGACCTGGCAGGATGGCCGCTACCAGTACGCTCTTTGCGAGAAAGGGTAGCAAGCGATAGCGCAACGAATGAGAAGGCGGCATCGTGTTGTTGATCCGGATAGACCGATTAAGGATTTTGCGGGCTGTTCTGCACTGGCGCTGATGACCAAAGCGCCCCGCGCAGGGAAAGTGAAGACACGGCTTGTCCCGCCGCTCACAAATGAGGAAGCTGCGCAGCTCAACAGGTGTTTCTTGCAGGATACAGGCGCCGCGATTTCTGCTTGTTGCAGCGGTCTGACTGGCCCGAACTCCGGCCGGCCTGTCTCACACGGGATTGCGGTTTACACCCCGGTGGGTGCCGAATTGGACTACGCCGATATTTTGCCCGCCGAGTTCAGTTTGTTGCCACAGCGCGGCGAAAATTTCGGTGAACGCCTCTGTTTTGCAGCTGAGGACTTGTTCAAGTGCGGCTTCCACACCATTTGTTTGATTGATTCTGATAGCCCGACCATTCCCGCTGAGAATTTTGCCAGGGCTATGGAGCTCCTTTCGTTGCCGGGGGACCATATCGTCCTGGGCCCCTGCGATGACGGTGGTTACTATTTAATTGGATTAAAACAGTTGCACCGAGAAGTTTTCGAGGGAATCGATTGGAGCACAGAGCGAGTTTTGGAACAGACGATAAGGCGCGCGACGCAAATTGGTGTCGATGTTCATGAGCTGCCTCGCGGATTGGACGTCGACGATCACGCGACGTTGCGTCGGCTTTGCGATGAACTGCTTGGCAAAAATGCGCGCGATCATGTCGCACCTCAGACCCAGCTGTTTCTGCGCGAACTTATCGCGCGCGATGGGCGGGGGCGTGTTTGGTCGGTGTAGGCCTGCGCCTTGCGTGCCGAATCGGAGAGCAACCGAAGCGGTTGCCCTGCAACTGCTGCATGACTAGCCTCAAAGTCGCATGGCAAAACGCGCATTAGTTACCGGGGGCGCGGGCCTAATCGGCTCACATGTCGTCGATCTTCTAGTGAATGATGGCTGGGAGGTTCGGGCGTTCGATAATCTGGAACCACAAACTCACCGGCGGGGAAAGCCGGCCTGGATCAACAAGAAAGCGGAATTCGTTCAAGGTGATTTGCGTGATCGCGATACGATTGCCGCCGCGCTCGACAAGATCGACATGGTTTTTCACCAGGCAGCCTACGGGGGTTACATGCCCGAGATCACAAAATTTGTGCATGTGAATTCGCTCGGCACTGCCCAGATGCTTGAAGTGATCCGCGAGAAAGCCCTGCCGGTTAAGAAAGTTGTTGTTGCCAGCTCGCAGGCTGTTTACAGCGAAGGCGCCGGCGATTGTCCGAAACATGGATTGGTATTTCCACCGGTGCGTCCGGTAAAACAATTGCGCAAGGGCGATTGGCACGTGCATTGCCCAGTCTGCGGCGCCACCACAAAGAGCGTTCCGACTCCGGAAAATGCGCCGGTCGGTGGAGAAACTGTTTACGGTCTCACGAAAGTTGATCAAGAGCGGCTGGTTCTCTTATGGGGCAAACAGCTCGGTATTCCCACAGTCGCGCTGCGTTACTCCTGCACATACGGGCCACGCCAATCGATCTTTAATCCCTACACCGGCGTGATCGCGATTTTTTGCACGCGTTTGCTGAACAATTTGCCCCCTGTGCTTTACGAAGACGGAGAGCAGACGCGCGACTTCTCATTTGTGGAAGATATCGCCCGGGCGAATTTGCTTGCTGCGGAAACGGACAAGCTCGACGGACTGGCAGTAAACATTGGCAGCGGCCGCGGTACGCCGATTCGCGAGATCGCCGAACATCTTTCCGACGTTTTGAAGATCGACCTCGCGTCGGAAATTAACGGCGAATTTCGTCCCGGCGAAATGCGCCATCTCATTAGCGACACCACGCTCGCTCGGTCGGCTGGCTACACACCGGCTGTCGATCTCAGCGAAGGCATCGGTCGGTATATCACTTGGATCCGCGCACAATCAGACATTCGCGAGTACTTCAGCGAAGCCAGCGAAATTTTGAAGAACAAAGGCATCGTTCATCGAGTAGGCAGATGAACATCGCTGCCACCATTCCGGATCTTAATGCGCCGGTTGTCGAGCATTCTCGCACGGATTTTCCGTTACTCGACGCGGGCATGACAGTGGGCCAAGCCCTGGAACGCATCCGGCGTGAAGGGGTAGGTG
>JBKPLX010000264.1:0-21385 GCA_046731855.1 Verrucomicrobiota bacterium
GCCAACCTATTATTCGTAGGCAGTCCCGACTGTGTCCTGCCGGATGCATCGGGAAAATTTTTTGCCCATTTCTGATTGCAATGGCCAATACGATTTTAATTGGAGCGCAGTGGGGCGACGAAGGTAAGGGCAAGATTATCGACGTGCTTACCGCGAAGGCTGACATCGTTGTTCGAAGCCAGGGCGGCAATAACGCGGGGCACACTGTCTTCCATCGTGGCGTTAAATACATTCTGCACCTGATCCCATCGGGAATTCTGCGACGCGGCAAAGTTTGCGTAATTGGCAACGGCGTTGTTATTGACCCGATCGCCTTGCTTGGTGAGATCGATGGTTTGCGCAAACTAGGGGTCAAAATTGGCAAGAATCTGCTGATCAGCGACTGCGCCCACTTGGTCCTCCCTTATCACCGCCTGCTCGATGAGCAGCGCGAACTGCGTCAAGGCCATACCAGAATTGGAACTACCAAACGGGGGATTGGCCCAGCTTATGGTGACAAAGCAGCGCGCACGGGTTTGCGCGTGTCCGATCTGATGCAGCCGATTGTGTTCTCAAAAAAATTGCAGGCCAAGGTGATCGAGAACAACAGAATTCTCCAAGCACTCGGCGCGAAGCCTGTCAGTTTTCGAGAGGTCAATGAAAGCTATCTGGCGGCAGGCAAGAGATTGTGTCCATTCGTTGGCAACACGGTCGTATACCTGCATCGTGCCATGGAGCGGGGCAAAAAGATTCTTTTCGAAGGAGCACAAGGAACATTCCTCGATATCGATCACGGCACGTATCCGTATGTGACTTCCTCTAACACAACGGCCGGGGGCGCGTGCACTGGGACCGGCGTGCCGCCGCATCGGATCGATCGCGTGGTGGGGGTGATGAAGGCATATACGACTCGCGTGGGCGAGGGGGCTTTGCCGACGGAAGACATGCAATTGACGGAGATGCTTCATAACCTGGGGAGGGAATTCGGCGCTACGACGGGTCGCAAACGCCGCTGCGGCTGGTTCGATGCTGTGGCAACCCGCTACGCCAGAATGATCAATGGGATCGATGAGCTCGCCATCACTAACCTGGACGGGCTGGACGATGTCGATTCAATCCGGGTTTGCGTAGCCTATCGGCTAAACGGAAAGCGTCTGGCCGTTCCGCCCTGTGATGCGAGACAGCTGGCCAACTGTGAGCCCATCTACGCAAACGTGCGGGGTTGGAAGACGCCTACTCATTCTGCTCGAACTTTTTCGCAACTTCCTCCTGCGGCGAGGAAATACGTCAGATACATTTCCGAATTAACCGGAGCAAAATTGTCCATGATTAGCGTCGGGCCGGCACGCGGTGAGACAATCATCTTGTAGTCATGCCTCCGAACGTGAAGAGCGTTCCTCGTCACATCGCAATTATCATGGACGGTAACGGCCGATGGGCGAAAGGACGCGGTCTCCCGCGCATCAAAGGACACGAAGCCGGTGCCCAGGCTGTTCGCGAATGCGTAGAAGGATGTGGCGAATTAAAAATAGAATATCTCACACTTTACGCTTTCTCCGCTGAGAACTGGCAGCGTCCTAAGACCGAAGTCCTCGCACTCATGCGTCTGCTCGAAAAATTTTTGAAGGAAAAGACGCCGGAATTGATTGAGAAAAATGTACGTCTTCAGGCCATCGGCCGATTGACTGACCTACCCGCGAGTTCGCAGGAACAACTTCATAAAACCATCGAGCAAACTGCTGGCAATACTGGTTTGACTCTCATTCTCGCTCTGAGTTATGGAGGCCGTCTCGAAATCATCGATGGCATCAAAAGTTTGCTTCGCGCGATCGAACTGGGTCACATCGACAGGGCAATGATCGATGTGGAGATGTTCAGCAAACACCTTTACACACGGTACTATCCCGATCCCGATCTGCTCATTCGCACTTCGGGCGAAATGCGTCTTTCCAACTTCCTTCTTTGGCAAACGTCATACACCGAGATGTATATCACGCCTAAACTGTGGCCCGACTTCAGCAAGAAAGATCTCTTTGCCGCTGTGGAAGAATTCGGTCGCCGCCAACGCCGCTACGGAGTGGTGGTATAGCTTAAGCCTGGCTTCCTCGACACGGCGCAATGTAAGAAGCTATTTTTCAAGTTGGAGTCCAAGCTTATATGAGATTCGAGAATCAAGTTGCAATCGTCACTGGCGCGGGGCGAGGAATTGGCCAAGCTACCGCCCTGCGACTGGCGAACGAAGGAGCGCGTGTGGCGTGCGTGAGCCGCACGGAAGCAAACGCAGGGAGCATCGCAGCTCAAATCAACGCGATTCGCGCTGATGCGGCAAAGGCCTACACGGTGGATGTCGCGGACCATGCGGCCGTACAAAAAATCGGGGCGCAGATCCTTGGCGATTTTAGCAGGGCAGATATTCTGATTAACAACGCAGGTATTACCCGAGACGTCCTTGCCATGCGAATGTCGCTCGAGGATTGGGATTCGGTTATTAACACGAATTTACGCGGCGCCTTTAGTTTTACCCAGTCGTTTATTCGCGCCATGATCAAGCAGCGCAACGGGCGCATCATCAACATCAGTTCCGTGATTGGTCTGATGGGCAACGCAGGGCAGACAAATTATGCGGCCAGCAAAGCTGGCTTGATCGGTTTTACCAAGTCCCTTGCCCGCGAGTTGGCGAGCCGCAATATCACTGTCAACGCCGTAGCTCCCGGATTCATCACGACGGACATGACCGCTGGACTTACCGATGAAATTAAGAATTCCATTCAATCCAAGATTCCGCTTGGTAAAACGGGCACGCCTGAGGATATCGCAAACGCAGTGGCATTTCTCGCCTCTTCTGAAGCCGGCTATATCACCGGTCAGGTGTTGTGCGTCGACGGCGGAATTGTGATGTGAAGAAAATGACAAAGCACGAATGACCAATGACGAATTAAATCCGAATTTTTAAATATCCGAACCCGAGGCGAACATTTCTTGTCATTCGGATTTCGTCATTCCTTCGTCATTAGACATTCGGCACTCGTCATTCACCGATCGCGCTGAATAATCGCAATCCGACCTTTTGCGAGAAGCCTGTCCGCTGCTGAGATGCGACATTCATAAATTGTGTTAGCACCGTCACCAAACAGGCGGTTCGCACAAATCTGAAGCGGCGATGTGATGTCATCCAGCCGCGCCGCATGCACGTGCGCGTCCCGCAGGGCAGCCAGGTAGCCGGGGGGCGCAGTTGCGCCGACCGAACGGGCCCGCAACCCGCCATGGACTGCCGCCGCCTGCGCGCCGTATTCAAAAGCGTGGACAGCGGATAAACGTCCGTCGCGACGCAATGGATTAGCAGGGTCACGGTGCGTGTTCGTGACGCATGTAATCGATCGATCATCCCACTGAGTAACCTCATCCAACAAACACATCGTACCCGAGTGCGGGATTAGCGTTCGTATTTCCGCTTTTTTGATAGAACCTTGATCGGTCATCGATTAGCCAAATGTTCGTGAAAATTGCTGCAAGGGTTAAATCTGCTACGCGGATGAGTAGTCGTTGTAACTTTTGTAACTCCCTCTTGACCCTTTAGCGCGGCGTAACCTGGTCCCAAAAAGGATAAAAATTAAACCAATTGTAAGGCGCAAGGCGCGCGTAATACTCCAGCCGCTCGGCGTAGCGCTGCATCCATAACTGGATTTCCTCAGCCCGACGATCGCGATTCAATGTGATCTCATCGGCAAAATGTTCGAAGTAAATTTCGTAACGGTTCCCGCCACGGTAAAGACCAAAAAACAAAATAACGGGACGATGCGTCATGGCGGCAAGCACAATCGGGCCGAGCGGGAACGCGGCTGACCGGCCAAGGAATTGGCATTGGGCTGTCTTACCATCATTCGACACGCGGTCCCCCAGCGTGCCGACGACGAAGCCCGCATCCAAACTTTCCTTAACCGTCAGTAAAGTATCCGCCCGATCCGGCGCGATTACAGTGCCAGCGACCACAGGGTTCAATGCATCCAGAAAGCGGGTGATATTTTGATTGTGGGTTGCATCCATTAAAACCTTGAGCGGAAACGTTCCCTGCATCACGCCCAGAGTTCGCAATACCTCGAAACTGCCCAAATGTGAGCCCAACAGAATGCAACCGTTTCCGCTTTCCATTCGCTGGTGCAGGATTTCTTTGCCATGAAGCTTCACGTCAAAGCGTTTAAACTCACCGTGCAGCAGGTAAACGCGATCGAGAATTGTCGCGGCGAAGCAATGAAAATGACGAAACACATCCCACCAGTGCGCTGGGCAGCCGCGCATTTGCTTGAGGTATTCGTACGAACTTCGGCGTGCCGCGCCTGCAGTAGTTACATAATAGGTTGTGATCGGATAAAGCAGCAGCCTCGCCGCCCAACGCCCGATGTGCGTCGCGATCCAGGCGATCAATTGCAGTGAAGCGAGTGTGCCGCGTTCCGGCAAACCCGTCCAACGCACTGTCTCGGAGGCTTTCGTCTCGAGAACGTCCGAAGTCATTTGCCGGGCACGACGTTTTGTCCGCAGATTGCGCCAGTGAAAAAGTGTGGATAGATCTCGCGAATGCGATCGATGTTTGGCGCAACTTCGGCGCGCTGAAAGCCAGCACGGGTAAACGCGCGCCGCCAATGCTCTGCAGTTAGAAAACCTGGGTTCGGACGGAATTCTGGATCTGTTTGGACGTTTATGAAGCTCTCAAGAATCTGAAACATCAGCTCGGGATAGATTGGTTGATTAAAATAGGGTCGTAAGCATTCGCCGATTACGAGCCAGCCGTCGCCGGCGAGAGCCGAGCGTGCTTCGTTTAAGCTAAACAAAAGGTCCTTGGGGATATGCATCACATTAACGGCGTATATCAGATCGAATTCACCCGGGTTGATGCCTTGAGTACTCCACGGCAAATCGAGATTGAGCGCCCCCCATTCAAACGGAATATCTGGATATTGCTTTGCGAGTTTGCGCTGAGCGCATCGCAGAAAGAACGCGTTCGGCTCCGTGATAAGATAACGTTCTATCCGTGGCAAAAGTCCGCGTTCATCAAACAAGCGTAGCAAAATTTCGCTGGCGCTGCCGGGGCCCGCGCCGACTTCCAAGATCCGAAGCGCGCGCCGACTGGAAACGCGCTCAGCCGCAAGCGCCGCACCAACCCAGTTATTCACGGCGTAGGTTGAATTGTCATTGTGAAAATACTTCAGCCACAGAGGTACGCCTTGCGGACCGAGCAAATTGCGGTCACCGCTTTGTTCGCCATTGGCGACGGCAGGATAAAGGCTCGCGGCGTGATCAAGCAAATCCAAAGTCGCCGCGTTCGCAGAATCGATTTGCAGACCTACAGCACGCAGGTTTTCGAGATCCGGTTTCGGCAACGTGTGCCGCAGATGGTAAAGGCGAGTCCCCCCATCAGTCCGAGTCTCGACGCAATCGATTTCGGTCAGACGTTCCAGGATCCAACGTAAGGCGAACGTGAAAGAGGGCTGAAACGAAAGGAGACGACACAAGTCATCGACCGACCGCCATTGACTGAGGTGATCGATCACATTTAACCGGCGCGCCAGGTCAATAGCCATGTCGACGCTGTAACGTTCCAATAACTCCATGCTTTGGTACAGTCGTTCACTGAACACCGGCGATGGATATTCCTTCAGATATTCAGCCAGGCGCGGATCGCTTGGCTGTATCTTAAACATTTGCGCGTCGGAGAAGGGCGCGGTCACGAAGTCACCTTTGTTCCACAACAAACCTCGAGCTGGCCTTCAACGATTGTTCGGCTTTCGACGCGGCAGCAAAAATTGACCTCACTCGCGTCGTCTTTGCCAGCGGAAAAGCAGATCGTAAATGGTTGCTCAGGCTTCAGTGGCTGCAGAAACTTGACTGTCCTGATCGCCGTAAGCCGATAGTCTTTTTGCCAATCACGTAACGCCGCCAGAACTTCATCGAGGATCAATACGCCTGGTACGAGAGGCGCGTCCGGAAAGTGTCCGGGCAAGCTGGGGTGATCGGCTGTAATCGCGCGTCGCACTTCCAAGATCATGTCAGCGAAGTTTTCCTCATGCCAGCAGCTCCAGCAACTCGATCCGCTGTTGTAGAGTTGTTGACCCTACCTCTTAACCAACTTTTCCGGTCGCTCGCCAGACGCATGTTTCCTGCGCGCAGCTAGACCAAACCGGTCGCAATACGCCGCAAATCGAGCGGCGCTCTCTGCTTCTTGCACGCCAAACTGTGAGAGATCGTACCGATGAAGCCCATTTCGTTCCTGCAGCTGGCTTGCCAGTGCCCGGCGCATCTGTTGCTCTATTTTCAAAGACAACGACCAACCGAAGTGCGTATAAATCCGTCGTACCACTGCGAGAGGATCGCGACGGATCTCGGGATAATCCACGTCGCAAATGCGACGCTCGGCCAATCGATTTCGTTCCGGCAAGAATCTATCCAGCGTGCTCGACCAATAATCGATCGCCTCGCGGCAAACAATGAGTGGATCGACCGCGTCGCTAAATACGCGGCGAAGGATCGTTATGAGACTGGATACCGAGGCCATTGCATCAAGCGGTGGTCGATGTGTCTGGACAAAAAGCGCATCAGGGTAAACAGACAGCAGAGTTGGCAAGGCAAACATGTGCGTGGGGGCCTTGAGCACCCAACGCCGGGCGTTTCGCCGGACTTGCAGATGTTGAAGAAAACGGCGGTGATATTCGTACGCCGGTCGCAAATCCTGGCGAAAGAACCAAGCTCGATACGAAGGGATATAATACATCGCATCAAACTGGTCGCTCATAAATGTCGGCGCCATGAGACTCACGCATTCTTGCGGAAGCGCTGCACCAACGGGGTGCACATGGCGAAATGTGGGCGCCAGCCAGTTGAAACAATTACAACTGCTAACGGCCCGTTGAATTCGCCGCTTCTCATTATCGCTAGTAGGTGGGGATGGCGTCATGACTTCCCATGTGAGGGGAACTCGGTGCTGGGGATCTAATGCGAGCAAGGTGTGCAATACCGTCGTACCGCTGCGAGGCAAACCGACGATGAAAAGCGGTTCGCGAATCTCCTGTCGCGCGATGCTTGGATACGCCTTCCGATCTCGTTGTATGAACAAACGCGAACACAACGTGCGTATGAGATCGGCCCGCAGGACGATTCTCCCGATCAGGTTAAGCTGAGCCTCGCGTTGGCAGGAATCGAGTAATCGCGAAAGACCCTCAAAAAAGTCACCCCCTCCAAAATCATCGAGCCCGCAACGGCGTTTTGCCGTCTCTATTACATCTACTGCACGAAGAGGAGTGCGCGGAATTGGGCTTTTATCCAGCAAAGCACCACAGCCATTGAGAAGCCGGACAGGCAAGATTGGGCGAGTCTGATCGAGAGTCGTGCTGGAAGAATTCATTCGACAAAAAAGAATGCCGCTGTTCTGCCAGATTCGGCAGCCGTTGGCTACTAGGACTTTAGGGCAATATGAACATTGCGAAGAGATGGATGCAACCTCCCAAACGGTTGCACTCTTATCATAATCATTCCATTTTGCTGCTAATGGGTACGGAGAAGGCAACATTTGGCGCAGGCTGCTTTTGGGGGGTCGAGGAGACTTTCCGCAATTTGAAAGGAGTCTTGTCTACAGCGGTCGGTTACGCCGGCGGGACGAAGGACAATCCGACCTACGAAGATGTTTGTACTGACAAGACGGGCCATGCCGAAGTCGTGGAAGTGGAATTCGATCCATCACAAATCACATACGACCAAGTTTTGGACGTTTTCTGGTCGAACCACAACCCCACGACGTCGAACAGGCAGGGTCCGGATGTTGGAACGCAGTATCGTTCGGTGATTTTTTATCATTCGCCTGAGCAAAAGTCAGTCGCGGAAAGATCCAGGAAAAAGATCGATTCGAGCGGTCGTTTTCAGCGGCCAGTGGTAACGCAAATTGAACCTGCGCCGAAATTCTGGCGCGCGGAAGAATATCATCAGCGTTATCTGCAAAAGCGCGGAAAGTCACATTGCGCGATCTAATTTAAGCGCGAATGGGTCGCCAGATAATTAGAACGAAGAATTTCGCCGCTGACGCTGCCGACTTCATTCTTGACGAGGCGCACAAAGCTCTTGGCGAACGCAACGAATTCCGAATAGCGCTTTCAGGTGGAAACACGCCCGTGCCCATTTACACGCGGCTTGCAGTAATCGGACATGATCTGCCGTGGGAGTTGACCCGGATTACATTCGGAGACGAGCGTTGCGTCCCCCCAGATGATCGACAGAGCAACTTCAGAATGGCCCGGGAAACCCTTCTCGCGCCAGCTGCCGTTCCTGAAGGATCAATCCTGCGCATGCGCGGTGAAATCGATCCACAAGTCGCGGCGCAGGAATATCAGGATCAACTGGACCTTATGGCCACGCAGCGAGGTGAGCCAATTTATCGCCACGATCTGATTCTTCTCGGCCTCGGAAACGATGGGCATACTGCATCGCTTTTTCCCGGAACTGTCGCGTTGGATGAGACGATAAAGAGAGTCGTTGCGAACTTTGTTCCAAAGTTAGATGCCTGGCGATTGACATTCACATTCCCGCTCATCAATCACGCACGGCATGTGTGTTTCCTGGTCGGCGCGGCGAAAAACGCTAGTTTGATTGAGCGTGTTCTCGAAGGCGACCCGCAATTTCCGGCGTCGAGAGTCACTCCATCCGCTGGAGATGTGACGTGGATTATCGGGGAATGACGTCCTACGCTACAAGCAGTCATCCCGAACGAAGTGAGGGACCTCGCACAGACACGATTTTTTTTCCCGGTACATGACAATCCAAGCTTCGCTCAGGATGACACGAGATACAGCGTTTTAACTTCAACGATTCAACGCTCTCAGTACTCTTCGCCCTCGTCTTCTTTCGGTGGCGCTACACGATCGTCCACCGCGTAGGCATGAAGCATTACCGCGATGAGGTAGAAGAAAAACAGACCGAGGCCCCAGCCCGCGGAAGCGAACGCCGCCAACAATACGAAGATCCCGACTGGGATCGCACCAAACATCCACAGAAAGCCCGCGAGCTTGTGTCCCTTATAAATATGTCCCAAGCCGGGAATGATACTGAAGATAACTGCGATGGCGTCACTCGCTTTGCCTTCCGCCGTTTCAGTCGCCCCGCGTGTCCAATCACACCGGTCGCAGCGCGCGGCATCTTTGGGTAGCAAATGCCCACAGTATGGACACTGAATTTTATCTCCAGTGCTCGGCTCAGATCGAGCTGCTGGCGCATCCGTGTACTCCACACTCATTTCAATCATTGAAGGCAGGCATGCGGAATTCGTCAAGCAAACTTGCAGTTGGCCGGGATACTACGTTTCGGTAGAATCGGCTGCAAAAGATTGAAACACGCGCTTCTTCTTTTCTTCGGATTCTCCACGCAAATCTTAGGCGCGGGGCTGAATTCTTATACCGACCTGATTGTAGAGGACGCTGGCGCAATGCCACGGAGCGGAGTGCGCGTGACGTACCTCGGCACAAACGGTTATCAATTCGACTTCCAAGGACACGCTCTGATTATCGATCCTTACTTTTCGCGAGTGGATCTTTTAAATATCGCACTTGGCTCGCGTCTTCAGCCGAACATGGCGCGCATTGCAGGGGGAATGCGACATCTGGCGCCGAAGGCGGACGCGATTCTGGTTACTCACGGACATTTCGATCACCTTCTCGATGTTCCGATTGTCATGTCGAGAACGCATGCGCGTCTCATTGCTTCGGCCTCAGCTGTCGAGCTTGTCCGGCGGCTGCCGGACGCAGGCGTATCTTCGAAACGGTGCGATGCGGTGACAGCCGGAGACGAGCGCCAGCTTGGACCTTGGAAAATTCGCGTGTTGCCTGCTACACACGATCGTCTTTTTGGCAAGGTGCCTTTCGATCAACGCGAAATGCCCGGTTCTGGGCCGCCGCAGCATCCCGCTGATTGGGTCTGTGGCGAACCGCTGGCGTTTCTCGTCGAAGTTGGTGACCAGCGCATCTATATCGACTCTGGTGGAACGCTTGCGCAATTGCCGCCGCATGAGCGCGTCGATCTGGCAATTCTTGGCATGGCCCTGCCAGATTCACGCGCGCGACTGCCTGGCTCACTCGAACGTTTAAACCCCCGCTATGTTTTGCCCAGCCATCAGGACAATTTCTTTCGGCCGTTGGACGCTGGATTTCAATTCGGTCCGCTTACGGATTTCTCGCGGGTGCGGCGCGACTGCGAGCAAGCGAATCATGGCCGCTTAATTCTGCTCGATTATTTTCGACCATGGACACTGCCGAAAAAGTGACCACCGCGCGCAAACGCTATGGCCTGTTACTCACCGCGCTTGCGCCGGTCGTTCCACAAATTCTCGGGAGCGCGTTCAATATCTGGTACAACACAACTGTAATTCAGCCGTTGCTCGTTTCTCCGGCCTTAAAGCAACGTTTCTTCGAGACGATCATTATTTACAACCTCGTTGCCTATCCCATCGGTGTTTTCCTGTGGCTCAGGCGAATTTTCTCGTTTCGCAGTTTATTCCACCGTCTTTGCGCGGGATCAGCTGTCGATTCTGCGTCACTTGCGACTGCGCGCCGTCGATTGATTCACCTGCCGTGGTTTGCCGCTGCGATTTGCGGTATCGCCTGGTTTTTGTGCATCCCGGTTTTTATTGGCGCGTTTCTACAGGTTCAAAATCCACTTGATCAGCGATTGCTCTGGCACTTGCCGATTTCATTTTGCGTTTCCGGTTTTATTGCGGTCACGCATTCATTCTTCTTAGTCGAACTGGCCAGTTATTGGGGATTGTTTCCCGTCTTCTTTAGAGGCGAGCGCGCCGATCTGATCCCGGGCGTCTTCACGCTGTCGTTGCGCGGCCGCGGAATCTTGTGGGCGGTATCCGCGTCGATCTGCCCGATCGCTTCACTTTTATTGCTTATGTTTGCGCCACGGTCACCGACGATCAATGCGGAGTGGTTTGCGGTTTTTGTAGGTGTGGTCGGCATCGCGTTCGGAATCTTCACCGCTTTGATGATGAGCTGGCTGGTCGCGAAACCCATCGATCAACTGCGTGCTGCAGCGGATGCGGTCTCCCGCGGCAAGTTCGATGTCGATCTCGGGGTGGCGCGTGCGGATGAATTTGGGCGCTTGCTTGGGGAATTCGACAACATGGTCCGCGAGCTTAGAGACAAGGAGAAATTGCGGCAGACATTCGGCTTGCATATCGGCAAGCGCGCTGCCGAACAAATTCTAGCCCACGACCCCGGATTGAGCGGCGTCGAGGAAGAGATCACTGTCATGTTTGTGGACATGCGTTCCTGGACCGCACGAACAAGCGTATCCGCACCGAGCGACGTAGTCGAAGTGATGAACGATTTTTTCCGCGTCACCGTCCGCGTGGTTGAGGAAAAACATCGTGGGATGGTAAACAAATATTTGGGCGACGGATTCATGGCGATTTTCGGCGTGGGCGACTCAGGCTCCAATCATGCCGCCGATGCAGTTGCCGCCGGCCGGGAAATTCTGTTAGCGGTACGACAACTGAACAACGATCTCGCGATAAAGAGTCGCGCACCGATCCAAATCGGAATTGGAATTCATTCGGGGCCGGCGATCGTGGGCAGCATTGGCTCGCCCCAAAGACTGGAGTTCACTGCCATTGGGAACACCGTGAATATCGCTTCGCGCATGCAGGGACTGACCAAGACGACCGGAAAACCGCTGTTGGTGACTGCGGCAGTGCGAGATCGTTCAGGCGATTCGTTCACCTTCGAGGAACTGCCGCCACAGGAAGTCCGCGGGATCGACGGGCGATTGTCGATCTTCGCTGTGCCATACGAAACCTAATCATGACGTCGCTCTTTGAGGTTATTAACTATACAAATGATTTTCTGCGCATTCGTGAAATAGGCGATTGGGACAACGCGCTCAATGGCCTGCAGATCGAAAACTCCGGAGGCATTACCAAGATCGGGGCCGCTGTTGACGCTTCGACACGAATCTTGAAAGCCGCGGCAAAGCAAAATGTCGATCTCTTGATCGTGCATCACGGATTGTTTTGGCCAGGTCTGCAACCGGTGACCGGCGTGTTGCGTCGCCAGCTGGAACTCGCCTTCGAAAACAACATCGCGCTTTATAGTGCACATCTGCCGCTCGATTTGCATCCCCGGGTTGGCAACAACGCACAGCTCGCCGCAGCCCTCGGACTTACATCAAATCAGCCGTTCTTTGAAGAAAAAGGTCAATCTATCGGCGTAAAGGCATGCGTTTCGTTGCCCCGTGCTGAACTGGATCGCAGTTTGCAAAAAGCACTTAGCGGTCCCGTAAAGGCCTTCATGTTTGGTCCGAAGAAAACTGGAACAATTGGGATCATTACCGGCGGCGCCGGCTCGGAAATCTATAAGGTTGCGCAGGAGGGAATCGACACGTTTATCACAGGCGAAGCGCCGCATTGGGCGGCAGTGGCGGCTGACGAACTGGGGATGAATCTGCTGCTCGGCGGACATTACGCTACCGAAGTTTTCGGCGTAAAAGCGCTGGCGACGCATTTGTCCAAACGGTTCAAAATTCCATGGACCTTCATCGATTGCCCGACGGGAATGTAATGGGTGATTCCAAATGACCCGCCTTCATCAGACTCAGGCGTGGCGAGCGAACGACGAAGCAACGCGGAAACGCGTTCGACATTTTCGTATCGTCTTGGCTCTTGTCGTGATCGTTCCGCCTTCGATCTTGGCTTCCGTTAACGGAGGTCGGCCAACACAGCTGAACAGGTACAGGGCCGTTCGGGTCCATTACAGCCCCTTAAACAAAATGATAATGTCCGTCCGCATCAACGGACAGCGCGCGAATTTGTTGGTCGATACCGGCGCCAGCCAGGTTATGGTGGACGCCGACGCCGCCTCCTCTTTCGGGATACGGCCATCCCAAGGTGGCATGGAATATATCCGATCAACGAAAATCAATGGCCAGAAATTGCCCGTGGGTTTCGCGCAAACTTTCACCGCTGGCAATATGAGTTTTGGCAGCGTTTTCGTGACGCTGCGTAATTCAAGCCGTTCGGATGGCGGCAATGCTCGCGTCGATGGCGTTCTTGGTCTTGACGTCCTCACGAAATACAACGCCGTGATTAATTGCCGCACGAAACTCATTTTCTTCAAAGTTACTTCGACAGGGCAAACGCACCTCAGCAACATTGCGGCGTCAGAAAAATTCACGAGAGTCCCTTTGCGGCGTGAGGAAAGCGGCGCCTTGACCGCTCCGTGTTCGATTCACGGCCAACCCGCTCGTCTGCTCGTTGATACAGGCGCATTCGTTACAACTTTTACCGACGCTGTCCTCAGATCACTTGGAATCGCGTCAAAACCCACAAATCTATCTGCCCGTTTTCCTGGTGGAACGAGCCGGAAAGTTAATGCCGCGCAGATCAATGATCTCAAGGTCGGCGATTTCAAAGTGCCGCCAGGAAAATTCGGCGTGGCTGCATTGCCAAATTTCGCGCTGCAGCAGGGGAGCAGCAGAATGTTTGGGATACTGGGAATGGATACGCTATTCAACTGCCATGCCATTATCGATCTCGATGGCATGAATCTGTTTTTGAAATAATTGTGCGCACGCCGGCAGTGTCGCGTTGTGTTCTCTGTAAAATTTTTGCTTTCGTAAATCGTCGGACGCTGTTCTTTGTTCGCCGATGACTGCGGCCGAAGATCGGCGGGGAAGCACGCGCGCGGCGGGAGTCGTGGGCATGGCGATTCTGTCGAGTCGGCTGCTTGGCTTAATTCGCGAGATGGTCTTTGCCGGTCTTTTCGGCGCCGGAAGAAACCTTGACGCATTCCTGATGGCGTTTCGATTGCCAAACCTGCTGCGTGATTTGTTTGCGGAAGGCGCACTATCGACAGCATTCATCACGACCTTTTCAAAGAAGATCGCGGTCGAAGGCGATGAATCGGCGTGGCGACTCGCGAACAAAGTTGCGACGCTCACAGCCGTTTTCATGAGCGCTGTGACGCTGCTCGGAATCGTGTTCGCGCCGCAGCTTGTAGACCTTCTAACCTGGGGCAGCTGGTCGCCGGACAAGACTGAACTGACTGTCTTGCTCGCGCGCATCATGTGGCCCTTCATGTTGCTCGTGTCACTTGCCGCGTTGGTGATGGGTATGCTCAATGCGAAGCACGTCTTTGGCCCACCCGCCATGGCGTCGAGCTATTTTAACCTTGGTTCAATCATCGGCGGCGTCGCAATCGGATGGTGGCTTGATCCAAATTTCGGTGCGCGGTCGCTGGTAGGATTGGCAATCGGCACGCTGATCGGTGGCGCCTGGCAATTGGCGGGACAATTCCCCTCTCTTTGGCGCGTTGGCTACAAGTATCACGCCGATTTTCAGTGGCGCGATGAAGGTGTTCGCACAGTGCTCACGCTCATGGGACCTGCGGTGATCGCTGCAAGCGCCGTGCAGGTGAACGTGCTCATTAACAGCGGATTTGCGGCGAGTCTTGGTAATGGTCCAGTCAGTTGGCTCAATATTGCGTTTCGTCTGATGCAGTTGCCGCTGGGAATTTTCGGGGTTGCGATTGGAACAGTTACTCTTCCGCTGGTATCGAAAAGCGCGGCCGTCGGAAACATGGACGAGTTTCGCGCGATTCTCGCTCGTGGAATAAGACTCGCATTTTTGCTCACGATTCCTTCAGCGATCGGCCTGGCGATGTTTGCTTCGCCAATTATCAGCGTGATCTATCAGCACGGGCGATTTAATGCCGAAATGACGCGAGAGACGGCCGGCGCGCTGGAGTATTATGCAGTTGGTCTCGTTTCTTATGCCGTGTTGAAGGTGTTAACGCCTGCGTTTTACGCAATCGGCAAACGCAACACACCAATGATCATCAGTTTCTTTGCGATTGGCGCGAATCTCTTTCTGAACTGGCTTTTTACATTTCGACTTGGCTGGGGACATCGTGGTCTGGCATTTTCGACGAGCCTGGTTGCGACAATTAATTTCCTGTTGCTATACGCGTTAATGCGACGCCATGTGCGCAGGCTGGAAACACGGCAACTGCTGATCGGCCTTGGCAAAATGTGTCTTGCCGGCGCAGTGCTGGCACTGGTTTGCTGGGCGGCAAACTACTGGTGGCTTGGCGCGTGGTCGCAACTGCGCTTCTTCCCAAAGCTATGGGAACTGCTCATTTCAATCGCGTTTGGCGCTGCGGCGTTCTTTGGCTGCGCTTACTTACTGCGCGTGAGCGAGGTTCAGGACATTGTCGATTTGTTTCGGAGCAGATTTCGTCGCGCATTGTAAAGGGCGTTTATATCAAACACCTGGGGCGCTTGCTGCAAGCGCCCCTACAGCGCTTGATCGAGGTCCTCGATCAAATCATCGGCATTTTCTAGACCGATGGACAATCGCAAGAGGCCTTCAGGCGAAGTTGTTCCTGGTCCCTCGATCGATGCTCGATGCTCGATCAAACTTTCCACTCCGCCGAGACTGGTCGCGCGAGTAAAGATTTTCGTTTTAGCGGCGACTGACATTGCTGCGCCGCGTCCATCTTTCACCTCAACGGAAAGCATTCCGCCAAACGTCGACATCTGCTTGGCGGCAATCTCATGTCCGGGATGCGACTTCAATCCGGGATAGTGGACGCGCGAAACCTTTCGATGTTGGGAAAGGAAATCGGCGACTCTGATCGCGTTTTCGGAATGCGCACGCATCCGCCAGGGAAGAGTGCGCATACCGCGCAAGATCAGCCAGCAATCGAAAGGCGACGGGACCGCTCCACCTTCATATTGAATGCCGCGGATGCGTTCGAAGAAATCATCCTCCACCTTGGAAATAACAATTCCTCCGAGCACGTCACAATGACCGCCGAAATATTTCGTCGTGGAATGCAGGACTAGATCCGCACCCAGATCGAGTGGGCGCTGGAGCGTTGGCGCCCAGGTATTATCGCAAACGCAGATCGCACCCGCTGCGTGAACAATCTTCGCCACGGCCACGAGATCGACAATTTTTAACAGCGGATTAGACGGGGTTTCCATCCAGGCCACCTTTGTGTTCGCTCGCAGCGCTTTTTCTGCAGCACGAAGATCGCTCATGTCGACAAAGCTAATGTCGAGTCCCCAGCGCTCGAAAATTTCTCGCAGTAATCGCGATGTTCCGTAGTACGCATCCACATGCGCGAGGACGTGATCGCCCGGCGCCAATGCCTGGAAGATGGACATGCTTGCTCCCGTCCCGGAAGCGAAAGCTGCTGCCGCGGCACCCCCCTCCAGCGCGCCAATACCCTGCTCGAGTGCCTGACGGTTTGGATTGTTGTTGCGCGTGTACATGAACCCGCGCGAGTACGTGCCCTCAGCGTCTCGCTCGAACGTCGTTGAAAGATGAATCGGCGACGATACCGCGCCGGTCGCTGGATCAATGGTGTGGCCCGCGTGGACAGCTAAAGTCTCAATTCTCATTGTGGTTGATTTTTCGAACGGACGCTACGGGTTGCAAATGCAATTGTCGATCTTATGGTGTTGCGGCTTTCGGGGTTGACTCACGAATGCGTTCGGAGTTGACGGCTCCACTTGCCCGGCGCAAATAGCAACTGCATTTGCCGACCGCCTGGTCTAGCCTGCGAGTTTATTCATGAGCATTTATAACGACGACGTGTTCCAAATGGCGTGTGATCAATTTCAGGTCATCGCCGATTACTTGAGTATCGATAAGAACGATCGCGAGCGCTTGATGTTTCCAAAACGCGCACTTGCCGTAACGCTCCCCGTGCACATGGATGATGGCAGCACAAGAACTTTCCAGGGTTACCGCGTTCAGCATCATCTAACTCTCGGTCCGACAAAAGGCGGGACTCGCTTCGCTCCATCCCTGTCCATGGGCGAAACTGCAGCGCTGGCGATGTGGATGAGCTGGAAATGTGCGCTGTCCAATTTGCCGTACGGCGGAGCCAAAGGCGGAGTCGCAGTGGATCCTGCGAAATTGTCGCGCACCGAACTGGAAGCGGTTTCACGCCGGTACATGCAGGAGATGATTCCGTTTGTGGGGCCACACACTGACATCATGGGTCCGGACATGGGCACAAATGAACAGGTCATGGCCTGGTTCATGGATACCTATTCAGTTCATCAAGGGTATTCCGTCAGCGAAATCGTGACTGGCAAGCCCGTCGCTATCGGCGGAACGGAAGGCCGCAGGGAGGCAACCGGGCGCGGCGTTGTTTACCTGATCGAGCGCGCGCTGAACATGCTCAAGATGGATCCCGAAAAATGCACCGCCATCGTGCAGGGCTTCGGCAATGTGGGCTCAGTGGCAGCCCTCTCACTGGCCTATAAGAGCGGTGTCAAAGTCGTTGGCATTAGTGACGCGCATGCGGCGATCTACAATCCCAAAGGAATAGATATCCAGGCTGCCGAACAGCACATCTTTAAGAAAGGAACTCTGCGGGCGTTCGCCCAAGACGATCATGTCGACCCCAACGAACTCCTTACCATGCCGTGCGATATCCTGGTCCCAGCAGCGGTCGATCGCGTGATTAACGGAAAGAACGCTGATCAACTCAAATGCCGTATACTAGCCGAGGCCGCGAATGGTCCGACCACCCCGGAAGCAGACCTGATTCTGGAAAAACGCTGGGACGAAGTCTTTGTGATCCCGGACATCTTATGCAATGCAGGAGGCGTAATTGTGTCTTATTTCGAGTGGGTGCAGGGATTGCAATCCTATCTGTGGACGGAGATTGAAGTCACCGACAAGCTGTTCCGCATTCTGGAGCATTCGTTTGCGCAAGTGATCAAACGTGCAAAAGCGCATAAGATTTCTCATCGCACTGCGGCCATGGCCATTGGCGTCGAGCGCGTCCTCAAAGCTAAAAAGATGCGCGGACTGTTCCCGTGAGTCTTTTGTTGTAGCCACGCCCCTGTGGGGCGTTGCATTGTTCGGTGGCGGAGCGTCCCGGACGGCGCACAGCGCCGTGGCTACAGCAAGTACATGCTAACCAACTGCAATGAAGTTTTCGCACACCGAAGAAGAGCGCGAGGGAAAACATCTCGATGTTCTCACGGATGAGGAGAATGGTCTGCGAATCATTGTCTCCCGGTTGGGTGCGGAATTAAACAGTCTCGCGCGAATTAACGAGGCTGGCGAATGGACCGGTTTTCTTTATCGCGACAACGACCTATCGCTACCGCCTCAAGGATGGGCCAATCATGCAACGGTGATGGGTTACTATCTCCATCGGCTTAAAGACGGACGCAGTTTTTACCGAGGCCACGAAATCAAAGGCGGTAATCACGGGTTCCTCCGCTCGAAAACGTGGCACTTTACCGGAACCTCTCTTGAGGGAAGCGGCGCGTCATTGGAATATCGTATCACGCCGAATGATTTCTCAGCCGAAGAATATCCGCTGAAAGTCAGCGTAAACCTGACCTACAGGCTCGAAGCGAATAAAGTGGCCGTGCTTTTCGAGTTTCGAAATGAGGAGCCTGAGTTGACTGCGCATGTTTCTTTTGGATTGCATCCTGGATTCGCAGCGGACTCGTTCGAGAACTTTCACCTACAAATGCCCAGAGGCCTTTACCGTCGTCACTTTTCGCCGGGAAATTTTCTGTCGGGACAGACGCGTGATATCGAGTTCGCCGGCGGCGAAATGCCATTTCCCAGAACCGAATTGCCCGGTTCGATTATCTTGGAGCTCCTTGATGTGCCGAGGCGTCAATTCTCCTATGTCGATCCGCCAAGCGGCCGATGGGTCATTCTTGATCTGGCCGGCGCGCCCTACCTCACATTGTGGTCCGACGGAGGACCCTTTCTTTGTATCGAGCCTTGTTGGGGGCTCACCGACAATCATCAACAGCGCGCCTTTGAAGATAAGGAAGGGATTCAGAAAATTGCGCCGGGCGCAGTATTGCGCGCCTCGTTCAGCATGAACCCCGAACTTGCCTCGTCCGACTAACCGGATAACTGACGACAAACAATGCCAACCGCTTCACTTCGTGCTTTGCTCGCGCATTCAATCGATTATGCGGGGATGTTTCCGCCTTGTAGTCTGGGTCTCGAACCGGCGCTACGAAACCAGGCCGAATATGTCTTTTCTCCGGACTCATGGATGCTTGGCGCGTTCGTTCTCCCTACCGAACAATTCGGTGCCACAAAACAACTCCTCTCCCAGTTTGATGCACAACATCCACTTCGCGTTGCCGCGCTTGGACCAAAGACTGCGAGCGCGGATGCTTTTCTCGAAGCGCTCGATGATGCAGATGCGGCGACTCGCTCGTTGTCGAGGCACAACGTCGATCTCATATCGATCAGTCACCTGGAGATGTTTTTGCCGCACGATGTCGATATTGCGTCGCTGAATGAGGCGCGATCGATTCTCGGCGATTTGCCAGTTTTCTGGGAGGCGCCCCCGGATAGGGCGGAACAGACTATCGCGTTGCTCTCGGAATTTAACTCCGATGCCGACTCGGCGACGTTCGGTTACAAACTGCGCACCGGCGGGGTGACTGCGGAGGTATTTCCAACTTCGATGCAGATTGCCAAAGCGCTCGTGACCCCGGCTACGCATCAGTTGCCGCTCAAGTTTACGGCCGGTCTCCACCATCCGCTGCGACAATACCGAAACGAAGTCCAAACAAAAATGCATGGTTTCCTGAATGTGCTGGGCGCCGCCGCGCTGACTGCCGAGCATCGATGGGATGCGAATCAAACCGCGGTCATGCTCGACGACGAAGATGCGGATTCATTTTCGTTCACCGACGATTTTTTCGCCTGGCGCGAATGGCGGATCGACACCAAACGGCTGCAATATCGCCGCCGATTCGTTGTATCGTTTGGCAGTTGCAGCTTCGACGAGCCGCGCGATGATTTGCGCGCGTTGAATTTATTGTAGCGGCGGTCTATGACCGCCGATCATCTAGCGCAAGTTTGTAACTTGCGTTCCTAAATGTTCAACTTACACAGTTGCATCACCTCAATTTCGGCGCTCACCCGCCTTCGCAACGCTGCGGCGTGGCAGGCAGAGCGCCGCTACAGCTATCATGCTACTGAAATCATTTATCGACGTTTCGCCTGATTCGCATTTTCCCATCCAGAATCTCCCGTTTGGCATCTTTCAGCCGAAAGGAGGCAAACCGCGCGCTGGAGTCGCCATCGGCGATTTCGTTGCGGATCTTTCCGTTCTCGAAGAACTCGGCCATTTCCGTTCGCCGGAATTTCATGGCCGAAAACCTTTTTCAGAAGACTCGCTGAATGCCTTTCTCGCGCTTGGTCGTCCCGCATGGCGCAAGGCGCGCGCGATCCTTCAACGTCTTCTCTCGTCCAAAACGCCGATTCTGCGTGACAACGCGAGGCTTCGGGCGCGGGTCTTTCATGCGCAAAAGAGTGTCACCATGAAATTGCCAGTGCGTATCGCGAATTACACGGATTTCTATTCCTCCTATCATCATGCGCACAATGTGGGCACGATGTTGCGTGGGCCCGAAAACGCACTGATGCCAAATTGGAAGTGGTTGCCTGTAGCCTATCACGGACGCGCCAGCTCGGTTGTGATCAGCGGAACCGATGTGCGTAGGCCACAGGGCCAGGTCAAACCGCCCGATGCGTCGGCGCCAAGTTTCGGTCCGACAAAGAGCCTGGATTACGAACTTGAGATGGCGTTCCTGATTGGTCCGGGGAATTCGTTAGGGGAACCGGTGCCGATTGATCGCGCAGTCGATCATATCTTCGGCCTGGTCTTGATGAACGATTGGAGCGCACGCGACGTTCAGGCGTGGGAGTACCAGCCACTCGGCCCGTTTCTGGCAAAGAATTTTTGCACCAGCATTTCACCATGGGTGGTGACACTGGAGGCACTTGAGCCTTTCCGAAAACCGCTCCCGACTCAGGATCCCAAGCCGATGCCATACTTGCGAGCAAAGGATGATTTCACGTACGACATCCAACTCGAAGCGAGCTTGCAAACTTCATCGATGAATGCGGCACACGTTATCACGCGCACCAATTTTCAAAATCTGTACTGGAGCATTACCCAACAACTCGCCCATCACACAATTAATGGCTGCAATTTGCAACCCGGCGACCTGCTTGCCAGTGGAACAATCAGTGGATCAACGGAAGATTCGCGCGGTTGCATGCTGGAGCTGACGTGGCGCGGTGCGAATCCGCTAAAACTCCCGAACGGCGAAACGCGCAAATGGCTCGAAAACGGTGACCGACTCACCATCACTGGCTGGTGCCAGGGCGACAACTATCGAGTCGGTTTCGGTGAAGTGAGCGGGTGCATTGTTGGGAGCGAGAAGTGACAAGTGAATCGTGACAAGATCGAGCCCAAGCCGGCTGTTGTCTTTGCACGATGGGTTTCTTGGATTGGCCATCCGTTGGTTTTCATCACTCTTTCGGTGGGGATTATCATTGCGTTGCGCCTTGCGAATCGCG
>JBKPLX010000265.1:0-5088 GCA_046731855.1 Verrucomicrobiota bacterium
ATCTTTCCTACAATTGGGGCTTGAACGACCAGGGCCCGCACGGCCGCAATTACAGCCGAGCAGACTTGCTGTTCGATTACATTTTCAAATAGGCCGAAGGAGGGTCGGCACACTGCGCCGATTAGGTACTGCGGCACAGTGTCCTATCACGCATCATTCGAAGAACGCTTCTTTGCTAGGGCGCAGATCGATTTCAAAACTCCATGCGCTGCGTTCCTGCTGTATGAGGTTCCAGTACGAATCTGCAATTGCTTCTGGTTTGAGCAACGGTTCCTTACTGGAAGGTTCATAGGTCTTGCGCACTTTTGGCGTATCGATCACGCCGTCGATGATAATGTGTGCGACGTGAACGCCTTTGGGCCATAACTCCACCGCGAGCGATTGCGCCAGACCACGCACTGCAAACTTCGCGCTACTGAAGGCAACAGCGCCTCCGCGCCCACGCACCGAGGAAGTTGCTCCGGTGAAAATGATCGCGCCTGCCGCGCGCTTAAGCATGTCGGGCACCGCTTCGCGCGCACAAAGAAATGCGCCGAGCACGGCAACTCGCCATGATTTCTCAAATTGCGTCGGCGTGGTCTTCATCAACCCTTCACCGACCGAGCCACTTGCGTGCGCAATGAGAATCTCTACTCGTCCGAGCCGCTCGCGCACTTTGCGAAATCCTGTGGCAACTTGTCTTTCATCGGAGACGTCCCCAGGAACTGCCAGTACATGTGGTTCGAGTTCAACGGCAAGCTTACCAATGAATTTTGGCGAACGCGCGAACATTCCCACGCAGCAACCTTCCTTGACGAGTTTGCGCACCAGCGCTGCGCCCAGGCCGGGCCCGACGCCGGCGACAACCGCGACGGGCTTATGCTTAGTATCAGTCATATCGCTTCATCTTCGCATTCACGGGGACAGTCAACCGTGCCTCGTCTTTATGGGGTCAGCCGCGTCGTCTGCCAAAATTTAAGAGGGCAACCGAGATACTACACTGCCCGGACTTACCGGGGCGCCGAGAACAGCGCCGTGTGAAACGCTTGCCTAAAAGCAGAAGCTGCGCGCATCGAAATGCGCGCAGCTTCTTAGCAGATCAACTATTTGGCGGCGATGCCTTGCGCGCCAAGAGGCAGTCCTCCCTCAGTGTCAATCAAGGTTAGACTCCCATCATGCTCTACGCGATAAGAAGCAACTGATTGAGAACCGCCGAGCAGCACCAACAGAAAATGGCTGCTGTTGTTCAGAGCCATATCTATCGGCGCACTGCCTGCTCCCGTATCCGCGGCGACGGAATTGATCAAGGTAAGCTCTCCGTTACCGGGGCCCACGTCATAGCTGGAGATCGTGCCGCCGCCGGTGTTCGAAACGAAAGCAGTTTTTCCGTTGTTTGTGGTAACCACCCAGCACGAGGCCGTTTGAGAATTTGGCACTGAGCCGCTGATCACGCTTAGAAGGCCGTCATCCGAAAAACTGTACGAGGACGCGGCCGATGCATTTGGCGTACCGCCAAAAGCCTCCGAAACAATCAAAGTGTCGTGGTTATTAAAGGCAAAGCCAAAAGGCGTCATTCCATTGGACGGGTTGTCTATCGGCGCACTCGGCAGTCCGTTCCCGTCAACTGTGTAAGTGTTAAGCCGATTGCCTGCTTTTTCCGTCACGACAAGCAAGTTGCCATCGCGACTAAACCCGACTTGAGCAGGATCAGCCGCCGTGTCGCCAATCAAGGGTTGAGTGGAGCCGGCTAGCGGTGTCAATGTTCCATCTTCGCCGACGGTGAAACCGGTGATGTTGGGAGTTCCGCCTTCGTTCAGCACATACAGCAAATCGTTGTGGAGCGTAAGGCTAATGGGACGGACACCTCCTGAATCAAAAACGCCAACGAGAGTCAATTCGGTTGCTTCCACCCTTAGAACGGAAATCTGATTGCTGCCGGCATTGACGGCGAACAGAAATTGGTTGCCCTGATCTAAAATCAATGCGCCTTGCGAAGCTAGCGGGTCAGTCGCCGGATCTGTGCCCTGTGGGACCGGATCCCCTGCGCCGCCAGTGGAAAATTCGCCTGCGGGAGTTAGCGTGCCATCAGCAGTGCGGTTGAAAACTGCCACCGCATTGTTGACCTGATTGGTCAAAACATAGACTGCACCTGACTGAAAGTTCCGCGGGTGGGGGGTCGGCCTTTCCCGCGGCGTCGGAATTGGCCGTTGGGCCGTGGCCGTGCTGAGAGTCGCCATCATTAAAAAACTCACATATATTCCAATAACTTTTATTTGCTTGTACATCTTCTCTCCTTTGTTTGATGTTTTGATTGCTAATCGCATCCCAGGCGTTACGTCGCCTTCCCTTTCTTCGTTAGAGTGTTTGACTGCGGCAATTATTCCCGACGCCGAAAAGCAATTGCGACACGCGTGCCCTACGGTGGCTGCGTGAATCACTCCGCAAGCTTTCCCGCTGATTGCCGCTCGCGCGCGGGGATCTCGCCGTTCGGCAATCGCCACGGGCGTTGGTTACGAAAAGGCAGCACCAAGAGCTTTCCAACTGTCAGCTCGCGTTCCTCGCGATACGCGGCAACACCGATGGTGACGGCGTCCTGAGGCACATCACGGCGCAGGGTGCGGTGAAGTTTATCCCACCAGCAAAAGATGGTGCCCCAATTCGAGTTCGTCTCTCGCTGCACAATCGAATGATGAATTCCATGCATACGCGGCGTGACAATAATCAAATTCATGATCCGTTCGACCTTAATTGGCAGACGCCAGTTGGAATGATGAAAGAGAGTCGCAGCTTCGAATGTAATGAAGAAAATCATTAGCATTATCGGAGTTATGCCGAAGATGATTACTGCAATCGAAAGGAATCCGATGGAGAAAATCATCTCGCCAAAATGAAACCTCGCGGCGGTGCTTACGTCCAGATCGAGATCCGTGTGATGCACGTTATGAAATCGCCAGAAAAGTGGAATCATATGGTTGGCCCAATGCCACCACCAGTAGGCGTAATCCATCAAGAAAAACGTCGCGATGATGGCGATCGAGAATGGGACCGCGAGCCAGTTTAACAAACCAACCTGTTTCTCCTGTGCCCACATCGCAATGGCGATCGGAACAGGCAACATGGCGAGGCGCACGATAGCGAAGCCGGGAATCGAGAGCACAAAATTGCGCACCAGTCGGTGCAACACGCCGAAATGCTGGCGTCGCAGTGGAAAACGCCATTGGAGCAGGAGCAGCGCGAGAAATACGCACGCCAGCAGCGGCCTGCCTACATAATCCATCAGGGGAATTTTGGGCACACCTAGCGGCATGAGCAGGTAAAGATAATGGCACTGTCATGTTGAGCGAAGCGAAACATCTCTGTTTGGTTTCCTTCCGCTCAGTTCAGAAATAGCCAGAGATTCTTCGCTTTGCCCAGAATGACATCATGGGATAGCGCGGCTTATGCGCCGATCCGTCGGAATATAAACGTCGTCTCCGGCTTGATTACTTCGCCGTTCATCTCGAACAGAGGATAAGCCAGAAAATTGATCGGGCCGCTCGCAGGCTCGGGATCAACAACCAAGTCACGGCCCTTTGTTAGTTCAAAACGATTGGCCGGGTTATGCCCGAAATAGTAATCGGCAAGCTTCGGATTTTTCCACGCCTCGCTGATATCCACCGGCACCCAGCGTCCATCTGCGAGAAATTCCGCCCAGCAGTGATAGCCGTCGATTGTGCCTTCGTTTTTATCTGCTGGAATGGTAGCACCGATGGCAAATCGTGCCGGTATGCCGATGCTGCGTGCCAGCGCGATGAAATAGGCATGAAAATCACTGCAGTTCCCAGTGCGCGCATCGCAGGCGTACATGGCGTCGCCGCGGCCCCAGCCAGTGCCTGATTTGTCGTAGCGCATTCGACTGATAACGTGATCGTAGAGCGCTTTCGCGCGCTCAAGATCATCGGTTTTTCCAGTTGTGGCTTTCTGAGCGAGGGTCTTGAAAGTCTCGTTGACGGGTACCAACGTTTCCGGACGCAGATAACGGGCAGCTTCAGCCGTGCTCGCAGAATAGGAAGCCTTCTCTTTGCGAGTCACCCGGTAACGAACCTCGACGGTTTTGCCGCTGTCTGAAGATTGCGGATAGAGTACGCAAATGTCATTGCGGTAGTCCCGGTCCTGCACTCGTTCCCATTTTACGGGAATGTTTAGTTTTTCTTCGGCAACGGTCTGAAATGCATCGGTTTTCGCCAGAGGTATCCAGAGGCGGGCTTCGCCTTTAATCTCCGGAAGTTTGACTCGATAGACGAACTCGAATTGGTCCGTACCCTTAACGATGACTCGATTTTCAGCAGCCCAAACTGACGCCGCGAGAGCGATCAAGACTAGCGGAAGAATCCGAAGCGGCATAGGCGGTTAACAGTCAATTCGCGCAATTAGCTTGCCGGCACTTTCTGCCACTTGCCGTTGTCTTCTTTCCAATTGTAGAGCGGTTTGCCGTCGATCTTGTGAACCGACGTCTGGGTGACTTTCATTTTCCCCGGCTGTCCATTCAAAAAGAAGTCGATGTCGTAGGTCTTCCCATCTGCAGCTTTCATATCTACACAGGCAAAATACTTGCCTCCGCCAAGATCCTGTAGCCGATCATCGTGTACTTTTACCAGGTCGAGCGCGAGATCCTGGCCCTCATGCTTGACATGAAATTTCCCGTCAGAGCTGTTCTTGCTTTTCGCGTCGATGTTTGTCTTGATGCCCGTAGAGATATCTGTCGTACTCACTTGTTTTGTCTCCGCACCTTGTTTCGGGTGTTCAGCACCTTGCTTGGGATGCTCTGAGCTTTTCTTTGGATGCTCAGGATGTTCCTGTGCAAAGATGGTTGCTGCCGGTGGGACGAATAATGCAATCGCTGCTGCAATAATTAGTCTTAAAAACATATGGATTCCTCCGTTTTCGGTTCGTTTGTAGACAGTTAGGCGGATGTTTCGCTAGCCACCTATCGCTGTAACTAAGCAGGAAGCAGGTTTCTACCTGTTGCGAGAGGCATCACGCCGCCGTTCTATTCCTGGGATTAATAATATTCTAGCAACCGATCTGTTGAAAAGTACTCGAACAAAATTCTCAATTATTGTTCCCGTC
>JBKPLX010000266.1:0-7508 GCA_046731855.1 Verrucomicrobiota bacterium
GCCGCTGCTGCGATTTTGTTTGCGTTTGGATTGTATCGTCTCTTTCGATCGCGTCACCCCAACTGGGTCGGGATGCGAGTGGGTTTTGGCGATCTAACTCTGTGGTCCTTCATCATGGCATCAGCGCACGGTGCAGGATTGATGCTCATCCCGTTATTTCTAAAATCAGGCGACGCGCCGCTCGGAGCGACACCGAGTCCAATGCACTCACACATGCATTCGATGCACGGTTTCGGATTCGGCAATGTCAGTTCACCATTTCTGCTGACAGGTTCAATCATTGTTCATACCTTTGGCTACCTTCTGGCAACTGCGCTGGTAGCGATGGCGGTTTATGAAAAGCTGGGTGTAGGCCTGTTGCGACACGCGTGGTTCAACATCGATTTGTTCTGGATGCTGGCACTGATGATCGCGGGTTTGTTTGTTCTGTTTCTTTGATCCGAACTCAGAAAGCACGCGCTTTACACTCTATCAGTCAGACTTTGAGCTTATCGTTTATCGATTCCTGCCAGCGGTGAATCTCATCGGTAAGACGATAAATCACGGATGCGTATTGCCGGTCCGAATAAAGGTTGCGCGCCTCCACCGGATCCTCGTTCAAGCTGTACAATTCGTTTAAGTCCTTGTCGCGCAGACAAAGCTTCCAACCATCTGGAGTAACAATAGTTCGGGTGGATTCTTCGACGGCCCGTTTGATCATGCGTCGCCGAGCTAATTTGGTGCCCTTTTTTATTTTCGTTCGGTTTGGCGCCCATTCCAGAAACACGTTCTGCGATGTCTCTGCTTCGTCGTCAATTAGCGGCAGCAGACTCTTGCCGGCACATTGCGGGTGGTTTGGTTGGCCTAGAAGATCAAGCAATGTTG
Source organism: Verrucomicrobiota bacterium (assembly GCA_046731855.1). Lineage (GTDB taxonomy): Bacteria > Verrucomicrobiota > Verrucomicrobiia > Chthoniobacterales > UBA10450 > Udaeobacter. The sequence goes on from JBKPLX010000266.1 coordinate 865, forward strand.
GCACAAAATCGATGTGACTGATTGGTTGTCGGACGCTCTTAGTGCGTGTTTGAGCAGGAAGCCTAATCAAGAGAGGAACGCGTGTGGCTTCTTCGAACATTGTTTCTTTTCCGAAAAGATGGTGCGCGCCCAGGCTGTCGCCATGGTCGCTCGTGTGCACGATAATAGTGTTCTCAGTCAGACCGAATCGTTCTAGGCAGGCGAGGATGGCCCCAATGCTTTGATCCACCAGCGTAACCAAGCCGAGGTAACGCTGCTTGATACTCCGGTATTCCTCAGGCGCGACGCCAAAAAACAACTGGGTCGGCAATCGCTCCCGGTCGAGAACAGCTTCCGCTTGCTGCCATTCGCGCATTAAACGATAACGCAGCGGGATATCTTCAGTTTCAGGAAGCGTGGCCGTCGCATCGAGTTCCACCTGATCGAGCGGATGGTCATCGTTGAGCGGTCCGTTGTAAGGTGAATGCGGTTCCACAAAACCAACGACCAGGATGAAAGGATCGCCCCGATGTTTCGCGATGAATTCGCATGCATGTCCCTCGAGAAACTTTGGGCGTGAGAGTTCAATCGGCAGATTGCTGATGGCGACCTCTGAGAATCGTCCATCCTGTTTGTCTGGTGTAATTCCCTTTGAAATGAGGAAATTTGTGTAATCGCCGTGGTCATCAGTGGAAATCCATTTATCAAAGCCTCGCCCTGCCGGTCCTTCCTCGCCCAGATGCCACTTGCCGATGTACGCGGTGCGATAATCCCTGTCCTCCATCAGCTCGGGAAAAACACGAAATCGATGATCGAGTGGCACGCTGTTTCGTGTACATCCATTAATGTGCGGCCAGGTGCCCGTCATGAGCGAAGAACGTGACGGCGTGCAAACTGGATGTGTCACGTACGCTCGCTCGAAAACCACGGATTCAGAGGCAAGTTTGTTAAGGTTAGGCGCGTGCACCTTTGCGCCGCCGTAACACGCAATCGTGTCCGCTCGCTGTTGGTCCGGCAGGAAAAGAACCAAATCGGGCTTTCGCTGTGCAGCCATGTTTTCCAGGTCACGCACTAAATCAGTGCTAGCCAATCTCTGCAATCGTTGAGCTCTTGCTCGCAGCTTGTTTCTGTTGTTGTAGCCGCCTCGCTGTGTCGAGGCGTTCAGTGCGTTTCTCACCTGCATGGCGACGCAGCGCCGTGGCTACACCTTCACATGTAAGCGGCGCCGTCGGCGCTCGCAGAGCGCCGCTACAGCTGAATGGCGCGCGATCAATTTGAGCGCGCGTCCGAGCAATTCTTTTCCCGGAGAAATCTTGTGCCAGGGCGACGCGCCTGAGGGATGCGGAAGCGGAATTACATCGAACCGGTGCCTTGCGCGCTCAAGGCGAAATTTGCGGCCAATGACTTTCTCCAATTTCGCGCAGTCAATGAATTGCGTGATAGCCAGTCGACCTACAGGAATAATGAGGCGCGGCCGTAAAATTTCGATTTCGTCATTCAGCCATGAAGAGCAGTTGCGAATCTCGTCGGGAGCCGGGACACGATCCGTGCCACCAGAATTTTTTCCGGGAAAGCACCGGCAGACAGCCGCGAAATAAATTTTGGACCGAACAGCGTCTTCGTTCATCCCGCAGAAGTTCTCGAACCAGCGAAAAAGCGTCTTGCCAGCGGTGTGCGCAAACGGTCTTTGCAAAACCGGTTCCCGTGGGCCAGGCGCCTGACCGACGATCATCATATCGCTCACGATTGCACCGCCGGACACCGGCGTTGATTTCATACGCGGACAGCGACGGCAGCGCAGCAGTTGATCGACATGCCGCTCCAACAATTGCTGCCGACTTATTCTGACCACGATGCTGGAATATTGCGCCTTCGACGAATCTTTCGCCATCGCCTTCAGAGAAGCCGATCCACCTAGCGCCGAAAGATCGACAATAGCAAACTAAGCAGAATGCTAAGGATAATGCAGGTTACGATGGGAAAATAAAACGCAGAATGCCCGCGCTCTATCCGGATGTCACCGGGCAATCGCCCCAGCCATTTGGGCGCAAATCCGCTCCACATCACCAATCCCACTAGCGTAATGATCACGCCAACGACGGCTACCAATTTGCCCAGTTCGCGCATCATTCAAAAAGTTGCGCGAATCGAGCGGAGGCACAAGCTTGAGAGCTAATGCCCGTTCAATTCCGAGATTATTACGAGACGCTCGGTGTGCCAAAAACAGCCACCGACGATGATATCCGTACCGCTTTTCGCAAGCTGGCGCGCAAACATCACCCTGACGTCGCCAAGGATAAGAAGGCCGCCGAAGAAAAATTTAAGGAGATCAATGAAGCGTACGAGGTATTGGGTGACCCGGAGAAACGGAAAAAGTACGATCAACTCGGCGCGGATTGGAATCAGCCCGGCGGGTTTCAGCCACCACCCCAATGGGGCCCGCAACCGACTGAAGGCGGATATTATCAATGGGGCGGCGACGGCGGAGGAGGCGTTCAATTCGAATTCGGCGGGACCGGATTCAGCGACTTCTTCGAAGCATTTTTCGGTGGCGGCCGCGGCCGCTCGGCTTTCGGCGGATTTGGGGGGCGTCAGGCGACTGCAGAGCGCGGGGCCGATGTCGAGGCCGACATTATGGTGACACTGGAAGAAGCGCTGAATGGATCGACACGGACGGTGTCACTGCGCCGGGCAGGCTCAAACAAGGTCGAAAATTACCAGGTAAAAATCCCGCGTGGCGTTCGAGAGGGACAGCGAATCCGTTTGGCTGGCCAGGGCGAAGCCGGTGTGCGCGGAGGAAAAAGCGGTGACCTATTCCTGCGTGTCCGGCTTGCGCGCCATCCAGATTTTTCAGTCGAGGGCAGCGATTTGATTCATGAGGTAAAAATCGAACCGTGGAGGGCAGTGCTTGGGTGCGATTTGCTCGTGCCCACTCTTGAAGGAAAAGTGCGCCTGAAAATTCCACCAGGCACGCAGGGCGGTCAGCGGTTTCGCCTGCGAGAACGGGGTTTGCCGGGCGTCTCAGGAAAGCGTGGCGATCTTTACGTCGAAGTTCAGATCAACCTGCCGAAGAAACTGACCGACCGTGAACGCGAAATCTGGAGTGAGCTGGCTAAATTACACAGCGGATGAGTATTGTCATGTCGAGCGAAGTCGAGACATCCCTTGCTATTGCCTTTTCTGCTCGACGCGATCGGAAGCAACAATTAGAGATTCCTCGACTTCGCTCGGAATGACACATTTATGAAAATTTCGCTCGGATCAGACCACGCCGGCTTTCGCTACAAGGAAAAGGTAAAAGAACTGCTAAACTCGCTCGGCCATGAAGTAAAAGACTTCGGCACATTCAGCGAAGATCCAGTGGACTATCCGCTTTTCATTCGTCCGGCAGCAGAGGCTGTCGCTCGCGGCGAATGTGAGCGCGGCATCGTGTTTGGCGGGTCGGGGAACGGTGAAGCGATGGTGGCGAACAAAGTCCACGGCGTGCGTTGCGCCCTTTGCTGGAACGAAGAGTCGGCACGTCTTTCACGGCAACACAACGATGCGAACGTGCTTTCCATGGGCGAGCGTCTGATCCCGGAAGATCTCGCACTCAAGATTGTGCAAATCTGGCTGGAAACAGGCTTTGATGGCGGCCGGCACGAGCGACGCGTGGCAATGTTAAACGCAATGTAGCACAGGCATCTTGCCTGTGGGGCAGGCGGGAGTCTCGCCTGCCGAATCCGTCGGTTCCTAAATTAGCCGATCTAAGCAAACTGCAGCAAGGAATACCGCGCTGACGAATGCATTGCTTTGAAAAAAAGCACGATTGACCCCCGCGATATTGAGTTTCTCGGTTTTGTGTTCGTAAACAAGAGCTGCTGCGATCAGTGGCGTCGACCAGTAATAGACCCGACCAAGGTGCGCTGCCACGCCGAAAGCGATGAGCGCCACAAATGTCACGAGATGCAATAACTGCGCGAGGCGAAGACTTCGCGCGATTCCAAGTTTCACAACAAGCGACCGAATACCTTCTCGCCGATCAAAATCGTAATCCTGTGTCGCATATATGAGATCGAATCCTGCGACCCAGCAAATTACGCCGGCAGCGAGTATAACCGGGGCAAGATCGATTCGACCAGTTTGCGCGATCCATGCGCCGACCGGCGCAATAGCCAGGGCGAGACCGAGAAAAAAGTGCGTTGCGCTAGTAAATCGTTTTGTGATCGAATAGAAAAAAATTAGCGCCAACGCAGCTGGCGCAAGAATCAAGGTCAATCGATTAATTGCAGCCGCAGCCAGAAGAAAGCCACCAGAACTAACTGCTAGCAACACGATCGCTCCTGGCTTGGAGACAAGCAGATGCCGTGAAGCCGTGCGCGGATTGCGCTGGTCGAGCGACCAATCAACCAATCGGTTGAAAAGCATCGCTGCAGTGCGCGCAAACACCATGCAGACGACAACAAGAACCAAAATTCTCAACGACGGCCAGCCGTTCGCGGCCACAACGAGAGCGCCGAGAGCAAATGGCAGCGCAAAAATTGTGTGTGAAAAACGAATTAGCCGTAGAAATCGAACGATCGGTCCGCCTTCGACTTGCTTTACAGCTAACACAGAAAAATTTCTTACAGAAGGCAAAGAAGGAAACAAAGATTCAATTTGATTATGAAAATCTCTTTGTTGTCTTCGCTTCTGTCGGCCAGCGCACCGCCCTACGCTTCAGGATTCACCGGGAAATGTTTGTTTTTGAGGTGCTCCGGGATCTTCTGGGTTTGTTCCAGTTCGACTTTCTCGGTCGCGGCATTCAGCTCCTCGTACGCTTCCCGACTTTTTGCAGCGCGGCACATGTAAGCAGTCGCGTGCCCCAGAGGAATTCGAGCTTCGGGCATGCCGACAAATTCCACCGCTTGTTGGGTCGCAATCGCAAGTTGCAGCGCTTCCGGATCGGCGAGGCCAATGTCTTCGCTTGCGAAAATGACGATGCGCCGTGCGATGAAACGAAAATCTTCGCCGGCATGCAGCATTTTCGCGAGCCAGTACATCGCGCCTTTTTCGTCCGAGGCTCGCATGCTTTTAATGAACGCACTGATCGTGTCGTAGTGCGCGTCGCCAGCTCGATCGTAAACGACCGCTTTTTGCTGAATGCTTTCTTCGGCAACCTCAAGCGTGAACTGAATTGCGCCGTTATTTCCTTTTGGCGGCGTCGTAAGAACCCCGATTTCTAGAGCATTTAAACATTTGCGCGCGTCGCCGTCGCTGAGTTTCGCGAGATGTCGCCGCCCGTCCTTGTCCATCTTCACGTTGTAATTTCCAAGTCCGCGCTCTTTGTCGGCCAGCGCGCGATCGATTATCAGCTCGAGTTGCTCGACCGTGAGCGGCTCAAGTCGAAAGACCTGCGATCGCGACACGAGTGCGCTGTTTACATAAAAGAACGGGTTGTAGGTGGTCGCGCCGATAAGGCGAAGAGTCCCTGCCTCGACGTCCGGCAAAAGAATGTCCTGCTGTGCCTTGTTGAAATGATGGATCTCATCAACGAACAGGATCGTCTTTCGCCCGGACGTACGCAGACGATTCGTGGCGGCAGCAATGACACGGCGCATCTCGGCGACGTTGCTTTCCACGCCACTGATTCGGACGAATTTTGCGTGCGTTATGTCCGCAATGATCCGGGCCAGTGTGGTCTTACCGCTGCCGGGTGGCCCGGAGAAAATCACCGAAGGCAAACGATCGGCTTCAATCGCCCGACGCAAAAGTTTGCCTGGCGCCAGAATGTGCTCCTGACCGGCGAGCTCATCGAGCGAGCGCGGGCGCATGCGCGTGGCAAGCGGCGCAGTACTAGCGCGCTCAACTTCGACATCTTCGTCATCCCCGAAAAGATCCTGCACCCGGGAAATTACGGCGCGCCAGTGACGCAGGCAATCGTGACTGCCCACGCGAGACGAAGGCAGGATTGCTGTTTGTGTCTGGCGCCAAACGCGGCACGATCTTGAGATACGGTGATGCGCCAGTTAAGCTCAATGGGCAACATGAAGTGCATTCTCGTCCCAATCGATTTTTCCGATGTAACACCGCCGGTTATCGATCTGGCCCGACAACTCGCTAAGGCTTTCAGTTCGGAGATCCATCTGGTTCACGTAAAGGAACTCGCTGCGGCGGCAACGCCGGGCACACTCGGCTACGGCCTGGCGGGGATGCCTGAGCTTGCACCAATGGCGGGCGTGCCAGTTCCAGGCTTTGAAGCAATGCCGGAAACAATCCCAGAGGATGAAGGTCAGACGTCGAAGCTCGCCAGGTGGCAAGAAGAGATAGCTCAGGGCGGCATCAAGGTCAGTTTGCATGAACCGACTGGCACAGTGGCCGAAGAAATTTTGAATCAGGCCGATGAACTCAATGCCGATCTGATCGTGATGGGTACGCATGGGCACAGTGCGATGTATAACTTGCTGGTAGGAAGCGCTACGAAAGGCGTGTTGAAACACAGCACTCGTCCCGTTCTGCTCGTGCCAGGTCGCTCTTAGCTTGCGGAACTGCCAAAATTGTAGCTGAGGTCGCTCCCCTCGCCTTTCCCGGGTTTCTCTCACCCACAGAACCGCTTCGCGATCAACGCCCTCCTCAGACTGGCTATAGCGAGCCACATTCTATCTAATCACGCTCATAAGAGCTTGCTTTGCCGCGAGGAAATGAAG
>JBKPLX010000267.1:0-5654 GCA_046731855.1 Verrucomicrobiota bacterium
TCGCTCAGCTTGGTTTGGAGGCTGACCTTCGCCAAGCAGACGCACTTGAGCTACCCTTTCCAGAGGCGGCCTTCGACCACGTGTGGATGATGTGGTTCCTCGAGCATTTGCCGGATCCGGTCGCTGCCCTGCGGGAAGCGCGACGCGTGCTGGTGCCGGGCGGCACGCTGACGGCAATCGAGGTCGATTACAATACCATATGGGCATCTCCAAACAGTCAGGCACTCAAAGCGTTGTTCGTTACTGTGGCCCGGACAATGGAGGCCGCGGCTCGAAGCGATGCTGGCAGTCGCCTCCCCGAATGGCTAGTGGAAGCAGGGTTTACGTCCGTTGATCCCGGCGAGATCCGGCTTGCTTATGCCAACGAGGGTCTCACCCGCCAAGTCCCGTACGTCGCCGCGGTAGTCGAGAGCACCCTGCCAACGCTTGCTCAAACCCCCGGAGCGTCCGCACCGCAGCTCAAAGCCGGATTCGCGGAGCTGCGTGCCTTACCTATTACTCCCAACGCGGCGCTCGGCTGGGTAGTCCATAAAGCGCAGGCGCTGCGCTAACCCACAAAGTAGCATCATGTGCAAATCAAGGTTCGCCGGAGCAACTCGGCGCGATATCGTGATCAGTTGCAGCGAGCCGGTCATCCGTCAATAAAAGCTCAGCCGTCAGGCGACCAGAAAACAGTCGACCACACCGGTCGTCTGTCCTAAGAATCTCTTATGAAAAGACAATTTATTCTTTGTTGCTTCAGCTTGGTTGCGGCTGGTTCCATTTGTTTTGCTCAGCAGAGTCCGAGCCCAAGTCCGACTTCGACTCCGTCTCCGTTCAAGACAATCAGATCGGCGACCAAAGAGGCGGCAATAGAAAAGTTGGAAAAATCCGTCACGGATGCGTTCAAGAACAAGCAGACAAATTTGTTTAAGCAATATCTGGACCCTGAGTTCAGCGCGGTTGACGCCGAAGGAATCAAAGATGCTGATGCTGAAGTTGAGGACATGCAGAAGACTGATCTGCGGAATTACTCGTTCGCCGATATGAAAGTGACGCTTTTGAGTCCCAAAATGGCGATAGTTAAATACAAAGTTACTACCCAATCGACTTCGTCCGGTGGTGATACATCGGGTACCTATTATGCGGCCACAGTGTGGAACAAACGTAGTGGAAAGTGGCTAGCTGTGTTGCACACGTTTGTTAAAACGCAGTGAGGCTGAAGGTTTTTTGCTTTTCTTTGCGACAATATTGATGGGCGCCTCTTGGAACCAGCCAAGCCGACAAAAGAGCAATTGTGATGCGGGTGGGGAGAGTCATGAAGTGATCCCATGCGCGCCAAAATAGTTCTGAAGTCGCTAACGAGCTGAAATAGCGACAACGTATTCACCTGTGGTATAACACGGTGATGAACTGGGACGCGATTAGCGCCATCTCGCAATTAGTCGGCTCGATCGCTGTCGTTTTGTCGGTGTTGTACCTCGCGGTGCAAGTCCATCGGAGCACGCGTGTGGCCAAGCTTGCGACTCAAGACGCCGCGGCGACAGCCCTGCGCGAGGTCACCAAACCTTTCATGGAGAACGCCGAAGTGGAAAGAATCTGGCGGATTGGTCTGGAAGACATCGGCTCGCTCTCTGTTGAGGAGCGGGCGCGTTTTTTCCACGCTGCCTATCAATTCTTGAAAGCGTTCGAGACGATTCATTATCATTATATTTATGGATTGATGGACGAACAGCTGTTTGAGGGCTGGCATGGACTTCTCCGGCATTACATTGCCGCGCCCGGGATGGCTCAGTATTGGAAGCTCCGTCCTGAGGTCTTCTCCGAGCGGTTTCGGAATTATGTTAACTCTCTCGAGCCGCCGGCGGAGCAACGCACCGTTGGAACACTTTTCGGAGAGGAACGAAAATAACGGCCGCATGTCATCCTGAGTCGCGCAGACGACGAAGGATCTCACAATGGGGTGCTGAGTCACACAAGGTCGCTTGCGTATTATTTCGGCCTTTGTGAGAGGTCCCTCGCTTTCGCTCGGGATGACAACGTATTAAAATAAGGGGTGAAAAACGATGAACCGTGGGTGTTCTACTTACACGGTCCCGGCACAGGAATAACAAACTTGCCGTCCTTCTCAGCGATGAAGTTCTCGCTTGTGCTTGTTGAACTGCCGTTGGCGTCTTTTTTCTCGACCTTAATGATGAGTTTCTTGGTTGGTTTGAGCGTCAGGCAGACCTGGCCGCCGGTCGGCGAATCCATTGGCGTCGCCGCTTTCTTGGCGTCCTCCGGGGTAAGTTCGACAAGTTCAATGTTGGAGATTTTCTCCCCGGCTTCTCCTGACTGCATCATCTTGTAGAAACCGAGAATCGCCGGATCGGCGCCTTGCGTGTAAAGGAACGATTCCAACGTGGCCGTGTCCTTCCCCTCAAACGCAGTCTTGTACTTGTCGGTAAACGCTTTCTCCTGCGGAGACGTACCCGCATTGAGGGAAAGACAAGCAATGATCACAACGATCCAGGTTAAGCAGCTGATTTTCGCAAAATTGTTCATAAAGGTGAGGCTAGGGGGCGCAACTCGGACAAGGCAACCACATTGTGAAAAAACCGTTGCTGAATCCTGCGTCGCAGACTAAGTCCACTTTTTCCAGCCACACCGCGAATGAACATTGGGTTGCAGCAAATTGGTGCAGTGGATCTATCAACTGTTGCAAACATTGCAACAGCCCTCACCGTATTGACGGCTGTCATTTTCGGGTTGGTCGAGATGCGCCGCGCTCGCAAAGAGCGAGAGGAGCGCGCAGCCTTCGTAGCGGTCCAGGCGATTCTAACGCCCGCGTGGATGGACTCGATGACCCTGGTGCAGGCAATTTCCGACGGTACGACCCCCTCAGAAATCGAAACCGATCCGCGTCTTTTTAAAGCCGCCCAGTCCATTGCTTGTATTCTCGAGTCTCTGGGCTATGCGGTGTTTGCGCGTATGGTTCCGTTGAACGTAGTCGACGAATGTTTGGGCGGCACAGTGCGCGTTGCCTGGCGCAAATTGCGCGGCTACGTCGAATACGAGCGTGAGCGCGCAGGTTCGCAAAAAAACTGGGAGTGGTTTCAGTGGCTCGCCGAACAGCTCAATCGGCACAGCAAGACCCCGACCAGTCTCGGGCGCGGCGCGCACGACGCTTACCGCGACTGGCGGCCATAACGTCAGCAGAGCTGTGCTGAAGAAAAAAGCGTTGCTGATCTGTGTTCCGCAGGCTATGCACCTCTGCCCTGCAAATCCGCGATGAATATTCACGAATACCAAGCCAAGGAACTGCTGCAGAAATTCGATGTGGCCACGACCCGAGGGAGGGTCGCGTCGAGCCTCGAGGATGCGGAGCAAATCGCGCGCGAACTCGGCGATGTCGATATTGTTGTTAAGGCGCAGATTCACGCCGGCGGGCGTGGCAAGGGCACATTCACGAATGGATTCAAAGGGGGAGTGCATGTTCTCAAGACGCCAGCTGAGGTGGGCGATGTCGCTGCAAAGATGCTAGGTCAGATCCTGGTTACCCACCAAACCGGATCGGCCGGTCGCCAGGTAAACAAAGTGCTAGTGGCGGAATCCGCCGACATTGCGCGCGAGATTTATTTTGCGGTGCTGGTCGATCGAGCCTCAGCTGCGCCGGTGATTGTGGCGAGCACTGAAGGTGGGGTTGAAATCGAAGCCGTCGCGACGAAATCGCCTGAGAAAATCATTCGTGAGCCAATCAATCCATTGGCGGGTCTGCAGCCCTACCAGACTCGGAAACTGGCAAAGCAACTTGGCTTTGAGTCGTCACAGTTGAAAAGCGCTTCGAAATTGTTTGAAGGGTTGTACCGCACCTTCATTGCATACGATTGTTCGATGGTGGAAGTGAATCCGCTTGTCGTGACAACCAAAGGCAATGTTCTGGCGCTCGACGCGAAGTTTAACTTCGATGATAACGCGCTTTATCGGCATCCAGAAATCGCGGCGCTGCGTGATATCGCCGAGGAAGACCCGCGCGAAGTTGAAGCGTCGAAGCATGGTCTTAATTACATCGGTCTCGACGGAAACATTGCCTGCCTGGTGAACGGCGCCGGTCTGGCGATGGCCACGATGGACATCATCAAGTTCTATGGCGGCGAGCCGGCGAACTTTCTCGATGTAGGCGGTGGCGCCACGGAAGAGCAGGTGACCGAAGCGTTCAAGATTCTTATCGCCGACAAAAAAGTAAAAGCCATCCTGGTCAACATTTTTGGCGGTATCATGAAATGCGATATCATTGCGCTGGGAATCATCAACGCGGCAAAGACGTTAAAGTTATCTGTTCCGCTGGTTGTTCGTCTCGAGGGAACGAACGTCGAAGCAGGAAAAAAATTGATCGCCGAGTCGGGGCTGGCCGTCATCGCGGCCGACGATTTGGCCGACGCCGCGCAAAAGGCCGTGAAAGCGGCAGCAGGAAAGAAATGAAAGCGAAGAAGATTGCATTTACTGGAATCCCAGTAACGGACATAAAACGTGCACGAGCGTTTTACGAAGGAGTGCTCGGACTAAAGGCCGCCAGTAAATTTGGCGAAGGTGTTTGGATTGAATACGAGATTGGTCCCGACACGCTGGCGATCGGCAGCGTGGGCGATCAATGGAAGCCATCCGAAGACGGCACCAGCGTTGCCATTGAAGTCGAAGACTTTGATGCGGCCATTAAGAGCCTGAAACAAGCAAAGGCTCCATTTGCTGCCGAAGGAATCGAAAGTCCGGTGTGCTGGATGGCCGTCGTGCAGGATCCGGACGGCAATAAGATTATTATCCACAAACTAAAAAAGGCATAACATCATGATCAAGGAAGTTGCATTTGTCGCCGTTGCCGTTTCAGACAAGGAGCGGGCACGGAACTTTTATCAAGAGACGCTTGAGCTAAAACCTGCGCGAACCCAAATGGACGGCGCATGGGTCGAGTACGATCTTGGCCCGACTACAATCGGTGTTGGCTGTCATCCGGCTTGGAAACCGTCACGCGACGGTACCACGATCGCCTTTGAGGTAGAAGATATCGATTCCGCGATCGACAAACTTAAAGGACGTGGTGTCACCTTCGATATGGAAAAGCTTGAAACGCCCGTGTGTTGGATGGCGCAATTTCGCGATCCAGACGGGAACAAGCTGGTCGTGCACAAGCGAAAGTCTTCATGAAGAATCCCAGCGAATGATCAAAGAGATAGCATTCACGGGTTCCTCAGTGACAGATATGAAGCGCGCCCGCGCATTTTACGAAGACGTTCTCGGCCTCAAGCCGAGCGAAGAAATGGCAGGAGGGAAATGGATCGAGTACGAAGTAGGCGGCGGAATCTTCGCAATTACAAACATCGATCCGAAATGGACGCCGAGTAATCAAGGCACAGCTATTGCCTTTGAGGTGGACGCCATGGATCCGACGATTGACAAATTGAAGAAGAGCGGAGTGAAATTTTTCTTGGACAAAAGCGAGACACCAGTCTGCTGGACCGCGATTGTTTACGATCCTGATGGAAACAAGGTCGTGATCCACAAGCGCAAGGCTGGTTAATCATGTCGGTCCTTGTTGATAAGAGCACGCGACTCGTGGTGCAGGGAATTACGGGCAGCGCAGGGGCCTTTCATACACGACAATGCATCGATTATGGGACGAACGTTGTCGCCGGGGTTAC